>JBKPLP010000072.1:0-11440 GCA_046731735.1 Acidobacteriota bacterium | reverse complement strand
ATCGTTGCAGCGGCGAATCGTGCCCGGTTCACCGCGGCGCCACCTTTGACGGCGCGTGAACGGTCACGCCGGGCCGGTTGACGGTGACCTGGAGCTTCTCGGCGGGAATCAGCCTCTCGGGATGGCCGTAGGTGACCAGATATTGGGCGAGCAGATCGTCGGCGACGCGCGCCAACGCTTCGGGGATGCCGGATTCGGCGAGCACCTGATCGCGGCGCCCGCCGGTGCGCTTCGTCCCCTCGGCGACCACCATGTTGAGGTTGCGCCACTCGTCGCTGTGCGACGTGTTGGGCAGGCCGATCGCGAGCACGTGCAGCGTGGCGCGGCTGGCATCCAGATCTTTCAGCACGTTGTCGTACTGCAGGTTGCTGAATTCAGCCCCCTCCATGTTCACGACGATGATCGCGCCGCGGGGCGACTCCCGCTTCGCGAAATCGCGGCTCGCCTCCTGAATCGCTTCGAGCAGGTACGTGCCGGCGCCGGCGCGCGCGAACACCCGGCCGGCGCCGCGCTTCAGCGCGGCCACGTCCGTGGTCGGCCGCACGACCATCGTCGGACGCTCGCCATACGTCATCAGCCCCATCGTGCCGTGCCCTTGCAGCTTGTCGATGAACTTGTTGATGCCTTCGCGCATCGGTTGGAGCGCTGGCGTAAGCGCTTGACTGTCATCGATGAGAAGCAGGACGTCGAGGGGGCCGGTCGCCGGTTCGACCTTCACGACTTCGCGAGCGACGCCATCCTCGCGGACGACGAAATCGGCGATGGTCAGGCCGGGAACGGGCGCGTCCTTGTTGTCGAGGACGCTGACGTACACGCTCCGTGTTCGTGAGTCGCTCGTTTGCCGCCGCGAGTCGCTCTGTTGCGGCGGCGTGAGGGGCGCGGAGACGAGCGCCGCGACCCCGAGCGCGAGAAGCGTATTCATCATGTGCGGGAGCCTCGTTTCGATCGAGTATAGGCTCGGCGCGCGGAGAGCGTCAAGAAAGCGCCCCGCCTGAAAATCATTGGTACAGTGGGAGTTGTGGTTCCTTGACAGGCCCCCCGCGACGGATGCTATAAGGGCCTCAGTCCCGTGCTTCGAGCCTATATCCCGGTTTTTCTGTTCGTCCTCGTGGCGGCGGGCTTTGCCATCTTCACCATCGTCTTTTCCCGGCTCGTCCATGCGTCGAAGCCGAACGCGATCCGGCTCGAGCCGTATGAATGCGGCATCGAGACGATCGGCAACGCGCGTGATCGCTACAGCATCCGCTATTACCTGATCGCGATGCTGTTCGTGATCTTCGATGTGGAGACGGTGTTCATGTTCCCGTGGGCCGTGGCCCTCGATCGGCTGGCGCTTTTCGGGCTGATCGAGATGCTCGTGTTCCTGTTCATCCTCGTGGTCGGGTACTTCTACGCCTGGAAAACGGGCGCGCTCGAGTGGCAGTTCTGAGACCGTACTTCGCTGTCCGTTGCGGAATTCGCTGATCGTTATCCGTTGCGGACTTCGCTGATCGTTATCCGTTGGGGGGTCTAACGAAGAGTGTCAGCGTCAGACGACAAGCGTCAGCCGCTAACGACAAGCGGCAGGGTCTAACGAAGAGCGCCAGGGTCTAACGAAGAAGCGTCATCCGTGTTGTCATGTCCGATCCCGTAACGCCGCCTCCGAACGCTCCGCCCGCGGCGTCGCGAGCGCCCGCGCCCGCCCCTGCGAAAACGATAGCGCCCCCGACCGGCCCGACCGACCCGCCGCCTCCAGCTGCTCTTCCTGTTCCGGGGTTCATCACGACAGTGCAATCGGCCACCGCAGGCGCGATCGAGCATGTCGCCTACTGGGTCGGCGACTGGTCGCTCATCGTGACCACCGCGCGTCTGCCCGAAGTCGCCGTACACCTGCGCGACACCGACGGCGCGCGGTTCGATCTCTGTTCGGACGTCACCGCGACCGACTGGCCGCCACGCCCCGAGCGCTTCGACGTCGTCTACACCCTGTACTCGACGCGCCTGAAGCATCGCGTCCGCTTGAAAGTGCGTGTCGCCGAAACGGGATCGGTGCCGTCGGTCGCCGCCGTCTGGCCCGCGGCCAACTGGCTCGAGCGCGAGGTGTTCGATCTCTTCGGCATCCGCTTCGCAGGCCACCCCGATTTGCGCCGTATCCTGATGCCCGACGAATGGCAGGGACACCCGCAACGGAAGGACTATCCGCTCGAAGGCCCGGGCGAGATGCTGCTCGAAAACCCGATCGACTGGCTCAAGGTCAAGCGGGCGGGTGAGATAGAGTAGCCAATCGATTTGTGTCCACCTTCGACACTACCGAACTGACCCTCAACATGGGGCCGCAGCACCCGAGCACACACGGCGTGCTGCGCGTCGTCCTGCGCCTCGATGGCGAACGGGTCGTCGGCTGCGACGTCGTGATCGGCTACCTCCATCGCGGCATCGAGAAGCTGTGCGAGCACCGCGACTGGCAGCAGATTGTGCTCATCACCGACCGCATGGACTACGTGGCCGCAGCCAGCAACAACCTCGGCTACGTCGAAACGGTCGAGAAGCTGATGTCACTCGAGGTGCCACGCCGCGCACGGTACATCCGCGTCGTCCTGGCGGAACTGCAGCGGATCGCCAGCCACTGCCTGTGGCTGGGGACGCACGCGATGGACATGGGTGCGATGACGGTGTTCCTCTACTGTTTCCGCGAGCGCGAGCTCGTGCTCGATCTGTTCGAGGAATACTGCGGCGCGCGGCTCACCTATAATTCGATGCGCATCGGCGGACTGCCGCTGGACATTCCCTCGGGCTGGGACAGGAAGGTGCGCGCGTTCTGCGACATCCTCGAATCCAAGGTCCCCGAGTACGAAGCGCTCCTCACCCACAATCGGATCTGGCGCGATCGGACCAAAGGCATCGGTGTGATCGGCGGCGCCGACGCGATCGCGCTCGGATTGACGGGACCCGTCCTCCGCGGATCCGGCGTGCCTCGGGACATCCGCAAGCATGAACCGTACGCCGCCTACTCGGAGTTCGATTTCGACGTGCCGATCGGGACCGCCGGCGACACATACGATCGCTATCTCGTCCGAATCGAAGAGTTCCATCAGTCGGTCCGGATCATCCGCCAGGCGCTCGATGGGCTGCCGGAAGGGCCGATCGTCGCCAAGGTACCGCGACTGATCAAACCCCCGGCCGGCGAGACGTATCACGCAATCGAATCGCCCAAGGGAGAGCTGGGCTACTTCATCGTGAGCGATGGCAAGTCGAATGCCCCGTACCGGTTTCGGGTTCGCCCGCCGTCGTTCTGCAACCTGCAGGCGCTTCCGCGCCTCGTGCAGGGGCACCTCGTGTCCGATGTCGTCGCGCTCATCGGATCGATCGATATCGTGCTCGGCGAGGTGGATCGATGACCTCGACCTACCTGCTCCCGCTGCTGAAGATCGTCGTCATTCTGAACGCCGTGCTGTTGTCGGTTACCTTCATGACGCTGCTCGAGCGCAAGGTCATTGCCTGGGTGCAGGTGCGGCTGGGTCCGATGCGGGTCGGGCCGTACGGCTCGCTCCAGCCGATCGCCGACGCCATCAAGCTGCTGCTCAAGGAAGACATCACGCCGGCGCGTGCCGACAAGTGGGTGTTCACGCTCGCGCCGATCGTCTCGATGGTGCCGGCGCTCATCGGGTTCGCGGTGATCCCGTTCGATCGCGAGGCGTCGCTGTTCGGTTATCAGGTGTCGCTGTTTGTCGCGGACATCAACGTCGGCCTGCTGTACCTCGTCTCGATCACGTCGATCGGCGTCTACGGGATCATCCTCGCGGGCT
Source organism: Acidobacteriota bacterium (assembly GCA_046731735.1). Classification (GTDB taxonomy): domain Bacteria; phylum Acidobacteriota; class Vicinamibacteria; order Vicinamibacterales; family 2-12-FULL-66-21; genus JALZOC01. Next base: position 7,655 of record JBKPLP010000072.1, on the reverse strand, counting down.
ACGCCTCGAACAGCAAGTTCCCGCTGCTGGCGGGGCTCCGGGCGTCGGCGCAGCTCATCAGCTACGAGATCGCCATCACGATGATGCTCGTCAGCATCGTCGTCATGGCCGGCACGCTCAGCATGGTCGGGATCATCGACGCGCAATACAACGCGCGGGTCTGGTACATCTTCGTTCAGCCGGTCGCATTCGTGATCCTGTTCATCGGCGGTCTCGCCGAAACGAACCGCGCGCCGTTCGATCTGCCGGAAGCCGAGCAGGAACTGACCGGCGGCTACCACACCGAGTACAGCGGCATGCGCTTCGCGCTGTTCTTTCTCGCGGAATACGCCAACATGATCGTAGTGTCGGCGGTGGCGACGACGCTGTTTCTCGGCGGGTGGCTGCGGCCGTTTCCGCACGTCCAATGGCTGGGAGTTCTCGATTACGTGCCGGGGTGGATCTGGTTCCTGTTGAAAACGTTCGTGTTCATCTACGTGTTCCTCTGGATCCGCGCGACGCTGCCGCGTTACCGCTACGACCAGTTGATGCGGCTGGGATGGAAGGTGCTGATCCCGCTGGGGATCGCGAATCTGATCGTGACGGCGACATTGAAGGTGCTGTTCTAGGCGGCCCATGAAGGGCCGCCCTACGGACGGCCCATGAAGGGCCGTCCTACGGACGTAGGCCGGGGCTTTATGCCCCGGCAACCGATATGCTCGAGTCCATTGTCTTCTACACGCTCGCGGCGCTGATCATCGCGTTCGGCGTCCTGGTGGTGACGACGCGCAACACCGTGCATTGCGTGCTGTTCCTCGTCGCCAACTTTTTGTGCGTCGCGATGATCTACGTACTCCTCGCCGCAGAGTTCCTCGCGATCATCCAGATCCTCGTCTATGCCGGCGGGATCGTCGTGCTCTATCTGTTCGTGGTGATGCTCGTCAACCTGCAGCGGCGGCCCGCCGCCGCGTCCGGCCGGCGGCCGGAATCGCGCGCCGGGTTCGCGCTTGCCGCGGTCATGCTCGCCGAGTTATCGGCGATCCTCGTGTTCTCGGCTTCTCGCCCCGCGAGCGTCGCGGCGGCGGCGCCGCCGGCACCTGCCGGCATGGGCAATACGACCATGGTCGGCCTCATGCTCTATTCGGATTATCTCGTGCCGTTCGAGGTGGCATCGGTGCTGCTGCTGGTCGCGATGGTCGGCGCCATCATCCTGGCGAGGAAGGAGGCCTGATGTCGCTGACCCCGATCACGCCGTACCACTACCTGGTGCTGTCCGCGGCGCTGTTCTCGATCGGCGTCGTCGGGGTCATGGTGCGGCGCAACATCATCATCGTCCTGATGTCGATCGAGCTGATGCTCAATGCCGTCAACATCAACCTCGCCACGTTCTCGTACCAGCTGCACGACGGCGCCGGCCAGGTGTTCGCGATTTTCATCGTTGCGGTTGCCGCCGCCGAAGCGGCCGTCGGGCTCGGCATCATCCTGGCGTTCTACCGCAACAAGGAGACGCTGAACATCGACGAGATGAACACGTTGCGGTGGTAGGAGAGTACTGGTGAATGATGAATGATGAATGATGAATGATGAATGCTGAATGTCGACAAAGCACCTGTTCTTCGTCATTCATCATTCATCATTCATCATTCATCATTAACCATTCACACCTTTCATGAACTACATCTGGATTATTCCGTTTCTCCCTGGCGCCGGCGCGGCGCTGAACGGGCTCGTCGGCATCCGGTGGTTCAGCCGCACGGTGTCGGGCGTGCTGGCGTGCGCCACGATGGCGGCCGCGCTCGTCGTCTCGGCGGTCATGTTCCTGAAGCTCATCGCGGTGGCGCCCGCCGACCGCGTGCACGACGTAATCATCGCCACGTGGATCCCGCAGATTCCGCTCGCGACCGCGCACGACATCGGCATGTTCTCGGTCGATTGGACGGCACGGCTCGATCCGCTCGCCGCCGTGATGCTGCTGGTTGTCACGGGCATCGGGTTCCTCATTCACGTGTACGCGACGGCATACATGAAGGACGAACCGCGCGGCGCCTACGCCAGGTTCTTCTCCTATCTGAACCTGTTCTGCTTTTTCATGCTGGTGCTCGTCCTCGGCGGGAATTTCCTGGTGATGTTCGTCGGCTGGGAAGGCGTCGGCCTCTGTTCGTACCTGCTGATTGGCTTCTGGTACGAGAAGAAGAGCGCGTCGGATGCCGGCAAGAAGGCGTTCATCACGAACCGGATCGGCGACTGGGGTTTCATTCTCGGGATCTTCCTGGTGTTCTTCACGTTCGGGACGCTCGACTTCCGGGAAGTCGCCACGGCAGCGGCGGCGATGCCGCGCGAGACTGCCGGTTTCGGCGTGTTGTCCGCGATCTGCCTGCTGCTGTTCATCGGCGCGGCGGGAAAGAGCGCGCAGATTCCGTTGCATGTGTGGCTGCCGGATGCGATGGAAGGGCCGACGCCGGTGTCGGCGCTCATTCACGCGGCAACGATGGTCACGGCCGGTGTGTACATGATCGCCCGCACTGCGGTGCTCTTCTCGCACGCACCGATGGTGATGCAGATCGTCGGGATCGTCGGGGCATTGACCGCCCTCATGGCGGCGACGATCGGGCTGGTGCAGAACGACATCAAGCGCGTGCTCGCGTATTCCACGGTCTCTCAGCTCGGCTACATGTTTCTCGCGACGGGTGTCGGCGCGTTCGCGGCGGCGGTGTTTCACCTCGTCACGCACGCCTTCTTCAAGGCGCTGTTGTTTCTCGGAAGCGGGTCCGTGATCCACGCGATGGCGGGGGAGCAGGACATGCAGAAGATGGGAGGCCTGCGCAAATACATGCCGATGACATTCGTCACGATGATGCTGGGGTCGCTGGCGATTGCGGGCATCCCGCCGCTGGCCGGCTTTTTCAGCAAGGACGAGATCCTCTACCGGGCATTCCTCGGCAACCGCCTGCTCTGGGTCGTTGCGGCGATTACCGCGCTCATGACCGCCTTCTATATGTTCCGGCTCATGCTGCTCACGTTCTACGGCGTCTACCGCGGCTCCGTCGGGACGCGCACGGCGTCGGCGGCGGCAGCCGCGCAGGCCGCGATTCACGGCGTGCGTCATCCGCTCGATGCCCATGCGCACGGCCACGCGCACCAGGACGATCACGAGGTGAGCCACGGCAAGGCGGACGCGCACGGTGAGCACTGGCTGGGGCCGCACGAGAGTCCCGCGGCGATGACGTTTCCGCTCATGGTGCTGGCGGTCGGCGCGATCGTCGCCGGCTTCATTGGCGTACCGCATGCCCTGCACGGCAACAACGCGATCGAGGCATTCCTCGAGCCGAGCTTCAGCGTCGGAGCCGCCGCGTCACACGAGACCACCGCCGCGTCTTTGCGCGCATCCGGCTCCGCAGCGGCGCTCTCGAATTCAGCGGCGCTCGGATTGATGGGACTCTCGGTGCTGCTCGGGGTCGCCGGAATTCTTACCGCCCGGCACTTCTACCTCGGCGATCCGGAGCTGCCGGCCCGGCTGGCGCGCAGGTGGCGCGGCCTGCATTCGCTGGTCTTCAACAAGTTTTTCGTCGACGAGCTGTATGACGCGACAGCGGTGCGCGGCACGCTTGCCTCTGCGCGCGGCCTCTTCACGTTCGATCGCCGCGTCGTCGACGGCGCCGTCAACGGCTCGGCGTTGCTGACCCAGATCGCGTCGTGGCTCTCCCACATGACCGATAAGCACATCGTCGAGGGCGCCGTAAGCCTGGTCGCATGGTCGGCCGGCCGGGGAAGTTTTCTGGTTCGGCGCATCCAGACCGGGCTCGTGCAGAATTACGCGCTGCTGATGCTGCTCGGACTTTTTGCGTTTCTGACCGTCTTGCTCCTGGCGCGATGATGTTTCGTGACCACCTGCTCTCGATCGTCCTCTTCACGCCCCTGCTGGGCGCGCTGATCCTGCTGTTCATCCCGCGGCAGCGGGAGGACGCGATCCGCTGGCTGGCGAACGGTTTCGGAGTACTCGGTTTGGTGGTCTCGCTGCCGCTGTGGTTCTGGTATCAGCCGTTCGGCGATCCGTGGCAGTTCGTCGAGCACGCCGAGTGGATCCCGTCGATCGGCGCGTCCTACTACCTCGGCGTCGACGGCTTCAGCCTGCTGCTGATCCTGCTGACGACGTTGATCGGCGCGATCGCCATTCTGTCGTCGTGGTCCGTCATTACCGAGCGCGTCAAGGAGTACTACCTGGTCCTGCTCGTCCTGCAGACGGGGATGATCGGCGCCTTCGTGGCGCTCGACTTCCTGCTGTTCTTCCTGTTCTGGGAAGTGATGCTCGTCCCGATGTACTTTCTCATCGGCATCTGGGGCGGCGGGCGCCGGCTCTACTCGGCGATCAAGTTCTTCCTCTATACCCTGGTCGGCAGCCTGGTGATGCTGCTCGGGATCCTCGCGCTCTACTTCATCTACCACGCGGGCACGGGCGAGTACACGTTCGACATCACGAAGTTCCAGCAGATGGATGTGCCGGCGGCGGCGCAGAAATGGATCTTCCTCGCCTTCTTTCTCGGGTTCGCGGTGAAGGTGCCGATGTTCCCGCTGCACACCTGGCTCCCCGATGCGCATACGGACGCACCGACCGCAGGCTCGGTCATCCTCGCGGCGGTGATGCTGAAGATGGGTACTTACGGCTTCATTCGCTTCAGCCTGCCGATCCTGCCGCAGGCGACCCACGACTTCGTGCCGATGATGGCCGCGCTGTCGATCATCGGCATCATCTACGGCGCGCTCGTCGCGCTGGCGCAGACCGACTGGAAGCGGCTCGTCGCGTATTCGAGCGTCAGCCACATGGCGATGATCATGCTCGGCATGTTCGCGCTGACGCCCGTCGGACTCACCGGCAGCATCGTTCAGCAGCTGAACCACGGCATCTCGACCGGCGCGCTGTTCCTGATTGTCGGGGTCGTGTACGAGCGGCGTCACACTCGCGAGATCTCCGAGTACGGCGGCCTCTCGAAAATCATGCCGGTGTTCGCGGCGGTGTTCCTCGTGATGACCATGTCGTCCATTGGGCTGCCCGCGCTGAACGGGTTCATCGGCGAAATCCTGATCCTGCAGGGCGTCTATGTCGTCAACAAGGTGTGGAGCGCGGTGGCGGCAAGCGGAATTGTGCTGGGCGCCGCCTACATGCTGTGGCTGTTCCAGCGCACCATGTTCGGCAAGGTGGACAACCCGGCGAACGCCGGGCTCAAGGATCTCAACGCCCGCGAGGTCGCAACGTTCGTTCCCTTGATCGCGCTGGCGATCTGGATTGGTCTGTATCCGACGCCAATCCTCCGCCGTCTACAGTCCTCCGTCGGCCGCGTAGTCGTGCGCGTGAATTCCGTCTACGGTCCCGCGATCGCCAAGGCGGAGGCTGACTGTAACCGTCCATCGGCCCCGGTGCAGGAACCCGGCATGCCGGCCGGCCTCATCGTCTCCGCGCCGTGCGAGTCCGGAACCAAAACGCCCGCGGTGCAACCCGAAGCAGGGCGGGACAAGCGCTGATGCCGGCAGGCCTCCCGTCGCGCGACTTCTACTACCTGCTCCCGGAGCTGGTGCTCACCGCTGGCGCGTGCCTGCTGCTCGTTCTGGACGTATTGCTGCCGCGGCGGCGCCGCGGCGGGCTCGTGTGGGCGGCGCTCGGGACGCTGGCGGCTGCTGCCGTCTCGTTGCTGGCTATCGACGGCGTGAACACCACTGTCGCGCGCGACTTGCTGGCGATCGACGGTTTCGCGTTCTTCTTCAAGGTCCTGTTCCTGCTCGCGGCGGTCCTGACGGTGGCGATGTCGCCCAGGTATCTCGCGGTCGAAGGGGTCCGTCCAGGGGAGTACTACTTTCTGATTCTCTGCGCCACGCTCGGGATGATGGTCATGGCCGGCGGCATCGATCTGATCACGCTGTTCATCGGCCTCGAGACGATGGCGGTGTCGTTCTATGTGCTCGCGGGCTACATCCGGCCGAACCGCCGTTCGAACGAGGCGGCCATCAAGTATTTCGTCCTGGGCACGTTCTCGCTGGCCATCCTCCTTTACGGCATGTCGCTGTTATATGGCCTCACGGGGACGACGCACCTGCGCGCGATCGCGACGACGCTGGCGGCGGGCGACGGCGGTCTCATGCTGCCGCTCGTGGTGATGCTGCTCGTCGCGGGCATCGGGTTCAAGATCGCGGCGGTGCCGTTTCACATGTGGGCGCCGGACGTCTATGAGGGCGCGCCGTCCCCGGTCACTGCGTTCCTGTCGGTCGGCTCCAAGGCGGCCGCGTTCGCCATGCTCTTGCGCATCTTCGTCGAGGGCCTTCCCGCGTTCCGGGTCGACGGCGTGGGTACGGCCTGGGGCACGCCGTTCGGTTGGACGGCGTTCTTTTACGTGCTCGCGATCCTGACGATGACCGTCGGCAACCTCGCCGCGCTGACCCAGGGGAACATCAAACGGATGCTCGCCTACTCGTCAATCGCACACGCGGGATACGTCTTGATCGGGATTGTCGCGGGGACGACACGCGGCGTGGCCGCCGCGCTCGTCTACCTGATGATCTATGCGTTCATGCAGCTCGGAGCGTTCGCGGTCGTCGTAGCGATGCGCCGCGCCGACATCGCGGGCGACGAGCTGAAGGATCTCACCGGGCTCTCGACGACCCATCCCGGTGTCGCCGTCGCGATGCTGATTTTCATGCTCTCGCTCGGCGGCCTGCCTCCGACCGCGGGGTTGATGGGCAAGCTGTGGATCTTCGGCGCCGCGATCGACGCCGGCTACGTCTGGCTCGCGGTCATCGGCGTGGCCAACAGCGCGCTGTCCCTGTACTACTACGTTCGCGTCATCGTGTTCATGTGGTCGCCGGATCCGGGTGGCGAGACCACGCCGCTCCGCATCAGCCCGGCACTGGCGGCGGTGCTGATTGCCGCCGTCGCCGGCACGATCGGCCTGGGCGTCTATCCGCGGCTCCTGTTCGACCTCGCCCAGGCGTCGGCGAGTACCCTCGGCGTGGTCCCCGCTGTCGGACTACGATAGGGGCGTGGACGAACAGATTCCCCCAAAACGCGGCTCCCTCGCGGACTCCGTCCGCACGATCGGCGCGTTGAGCTCCGTCGGACTCTCGTTCGTGCTGGCCATCGTCATCGGCGTGCTGGTCGGTTTGTGGCTCGATCGCATCTTCGGCACCAACCGGGTCTTCTTCTTCATCTTCTTCGTCCTTGGGTTCGTCGCCGGAATCCTGAACGTCTACCGCACCGCCGGCCGATTCCTCAAATAGCAGCACCGCGGACGTGCAGGCCGAAGCGATTCTTCACCGCGTCCAGCTGACCGCGACCGCAGTCTGCATCGCGTTCGCGGCGATCGCATTCGCGCTGTCGCACGGACGGATCGAGCCGGTGATTGGTGTATTCGCCGGAGGATTGCTCGCCGGGATCAGCTACTGGATGCTCGCGTCGGGGGTGACGAACGTCGTCGATCTGATGATGCCGCGCGCCGGCGAATCGACCCGGCCGGCCCGCCGCTCGCGCCTGCTGACTACAGGGAAACTTGCCGGGCGGTACGCTTTACTCGCTCTTCTGGCGTACGTTATGATTGCTCGTTTGCGCCTGCACCCGTTGGGGCTGCTGGTTGGCGCGTCCTCGGTTGTGACGGCGGTTGCGATCGAAGCCGTCCGCTTCCTGTTGAAGAAGA
>JBKPLP010000071.1:0-16393 GCA_046731735.1 Acidobacteriota bacterium | reverse complement strand
ACTTGCGATTGATGGGCACGAGCATGTCGCGCTGGTCCTCGGTCGTCGAATGCAGCGAGATGGCGAGGTTCGGCATCAGCGGCTCGGTGGCCAGGCGCTCGAGCGCCGGCAGCACGCCGACCGTCGAAAGCGTCATCCGGCGTGCGGACAGACCGAAGCCATGCTCGTCGGCAAGCATCCGCAGGGCTTTCATCGTGGCTTCGTAGTTGTGGAGCGGTTCGCCCATGCCCATGAGGACGATATTGAAGCGTCCGTCGAGCATGCCAAGCTCACGGGCGAGCACGCGGACCTGGCCGGCGATCTCACCGGCCGTCAGGTTTCGCTCGATGCCCATCTTCCCGGTCAAGCAGAACGCGCAGCGCATCGCGCAGCCGACCTGCGTGGAGATGCAGAAGGTCTGTGCCGGCGTATCGGGGATGTAGACCGACTCGATCAGCTTTCCGTCGGCGAGGCGCAGCAGGAACTTCGTCGTTCCGTCTACCGAGCGCTCCTTACGTTCGACGTGCGGTGTCGAGATGGTGAACCGGGCGGCAAGCTGGACGCGCAGATCGCGGCCGAGATCACTCATCAGCGCGAACTCGGTCACGCCGCGCTTGTGGATCCACTGAAAGATCTGGCGGCCGTGGAAGCGGGGATGTCCAAGGCCCTCGAGCGCCTGTTCGAGCTCGTGCAGCTCGAGCTCCGCGACGTCGGTTCGGATCTGGGTGTTCATCGGTCTCGCGGGGCGCGGCTGTTCCCGCCCAAACCCTGGAAAGCATGCCCCGCCAAAGCTTTAGCGAGGCGGAATGTTCATTGTACTATGTCGGCGAGCACGGCATTTTCCGCCAGATCGCCTTGAATTCGGCGCGTTTGCCGTGCTATCATCCAGGTTTCGGCAATTCGAGCTAATCCCTTCAGGAGCAACAATTTACGGTGACGGAGCACACTTCTTAGCGCATGGTGGTCCGCGATGTTCTCGACAACGGCCTTCGGCTGATCACCGAGACCATGCCGCACGTCCGCTCGGTCACGATCGGCGTGTGGCTGATGCGCGGATCGCGGCACGAGTCCGATGATTTGAGCGGCATTGCGCATTTCGTCGAGCACATGTTGTTCAAGGGGACCGATACCCGAACGGCCGAGGACATCGCGCAGGCGATTGACTCGATCGGCGGTCAGCTCGACGCGTTCACCGCCAAGGAGTATGCGAGCTACTACATCAAAGTGCTCGACGAGCACGTCCCACTCGCCGTCGAACTCCTCGCCGATATCGTGCTCCGGCCGGCGTTTTCCGGCGCCGAAATCGAACGGGAGAAAAAGGTCATCCTCGAGGAGATCAAGATGGTCGAGGATACCCCTGACGACCTCGTTCATGAGCTCTTCACGCAGCATTTCTGGGAAGGGCACCCCCTCGGCCGCCCGATTCTCGGCTCCAAAGAGACCGTCGAAGCGTTCAACAGCGAAACGCTGCTCGATTACTTCCGCGGCGCGTATGTCGCGAAGAACATGATCATCTCGGCGGCGGGAAACCTTGATCACGCGCGCGTCCGGGCCCTCGTGGAATCGGCCTTTGGCACCGTCGAATCGACCGGCGACCCGTTGTCGGGCCAGGCCCCGCGCGTCGTTCCCCAGGTAATCACGCGCACCAAGGAGCTCGAGCAGAGCCATATCTGTCTTGGCACCAACAGCTATCCGCAGAATCATGAAGATCGATACGTCAGCTACATCATGAACACCGTGCTCGGCGGGTCGATGAGCTCGCGGCTGTTTCAGAACGTGCGCGAGAAGCGCGGGCTGGCCTACGCGGTATTCAGCGGCCTGAGCGCGTACCGCGACGCGGGGAACATCACGATTTACGCGGGCTGTTCCAACGAAGCGGTCGGCGAGGTGATCGACCTGTGCGTCGAGGAGCTGCGCGGGATGAAGCGCGCGCCCGTTCCCGAAACGGAGCTGCGCCGCGCGAAGGATCACCTGAAGGGCAGCCTGATGCTGAGCCTCGAGAACACCGCGAGCCGCATGTCACACCTCGCGCGGCAGGAAATCTACTTCGATCGCCATTTCGGTCTCGACGAGACACTGAGCGGTGTCGAGCGGGTCACGGAACTGGATGTGCAACGCGTGGCCAGCGATCTGTTCGCCAATGGTTCGCTGGCCGCGACGATGCTCGGACCGGCGGTTCCGGACATCGATCGCGAGCGCATCGACCTCGGGGATTGAGAAACCTGAAGTGCCGAGTGATTCCTGTTGCCGATTGAGACCGTTGCTCGCTATTAGAATCAGTCGACAGTCAGCATTCGAGAATCAGCGATTTCGATGATTCGCCGATACACCAATCCCGAAATGGGGGCCATCTGGAGCGAGCAGCGTCGCTACGAGACGTGGCTCGAGGTGGAGCTCGCCGCCGCCGACGCGATGGCGGAAGCGGGGCTCGTCCCCGCCGAGGCGGCGCGCGATCTTCGCGACCGAGCCGCCTTCGACATCGGACGCATCGAGGAAATAGAGCAGACCACCCAGCACGACGTCATTGCGTTCACGACCGCGGTGGCCGAGAAGGTCGGCCCGTCGGCGCGGTGGCTGCATTTCGGGCTGACCTCATCCGATGTCGTCGACACCGCGCAAGCCATCCAGATGCGCGATGCGTGCGATCTGATCGTGAAGGACATCGCCACGCTGATGGAGGCAGTCCGCTCACGCGCTGAGGAGCATCGTCGCACACCGATGATCGGGCGCACGCATGGCGTCCACGCCGAGCCCATGACCTTCGGGCTGAAGCTCGCGCTCTGGTATGCGGAGCTGCAGCGCGACCTGGACCGTGTCCTGCGCGCGCGCGAGATCGTGTCCGTCGGCAAGGTCTCCGGCGCCGTCGGCACGTTCGCGCACCTCGACCCGTCGATTGAAGCGAGCGTGTGCAGGCGTCTGGGACTCGAACCGGCGCCGGTATCCTCCCAGATCATCCAGCGCGATCGGCATGCCGAGCTCATGACATCGCTCGCGATCACCGCGGCATCGCTCGAAAAGTTCGCGCTCGAGATCCGCGGGTTGCAAAAGACCGAGATTGGCGAGGTCGAGGAGCCGTTCGGCAAAGGGCAGAAGGGCTCGTCGGCGATGCCGCACAAGCGCAACCCCGTCGGCTGCGAGCAGATTACCGGGCTGGCGCGGCTGATCCGCGCCAATGCGATGGCCGCGCTCGAGAACATCGCGCTGTGGCACGAGCGCGACATCTCGCATTCGTCGGTCGAGCGCGTCATCCTGCCCGACAGCTTCATCGCGTTGGATCACATGCTGCGCCGGTTCACGCGGATCGTCCGCGGCATGATGGTGTATCCCGATCGGATGCTGGAAAACTTGAACCGGTCGCGCGGTGTCGTATTCTCTGGAACCGTGCTGCTCGAGCTGGCGAAGCGCGGCATCTCGCGCGAGCAGGCCTACGAATGGGTGCAGCGCAACGCGATGCGGTCGTTCCACGAGCGGCGCGATTTCAAGCAACTGCTGCTCGCGGATCCCGATTTGACCCGGGTCTTGACGCCGGCGGAAATCGAGAAGGCGTTCGATCTGAACGATCAAATGCGTAACGTCGACGCGATCTTCGATCGCGTGTTTACTCCGGTCCCGGTCTAGGAAATGCAGCGAATTCTGGCAAGTTGTTTCAACACAGCGGCGCGAGCGAAGAGCGAGCGCTGGCAGGCGATGGGGGTGCCGCCTTCGCCAAGGCTACGGCGAGCCTCGCCGAAGCGAAGCGGAGGCGGGGGGCCCCATCGCAGAAGGAAATAATGAAAGCGCGCGTTTTCGTCACGTTGAAACCGTCGGTGTTCGATCCCCAGGGGCAGACGATTGCGGACGCGCTGCACTCGATGGGCTACTCGGGCGTCGGTGACGTACGGCAGGGAAAGTACTTCGAGCTCGAGCTGAGAGAGAAATCTGCGGACCAGGCGCGCGCGCTCGCGGCCGAAGTCGCCGACAAGCTGCTCGCGAATCCGGTGATCGAGAGCTATCGCGTCGAAGTGGAGTAGGACCGTCAAGAACGTAGACTAAGCGGCAGACTGCTGCGAAACAGCGGCGCGAGCGATGAGCGAGCGCTGGCAGGCGCTGGGGGTGCGCCTTCGCCAAGCCTACGGCGAGCCTCGCCGAAGCGAAGCGGAGGCGGGGGCCCCAGCCCAGAGGGAACAATGAAATTCGCCATCGTCGTCTTTCCCGGCTCCAACTGCGATCACGACGCCTATCATGCCGCCAAGCACGTGCTCGGCCACGACGCCGAGTTCATCTGGCACAAGGAGACCAGCCTCAAGGGAGCCGACGTCGTCGTGCTTCCCGGCGGGTTCTCGCATGGCGACTACCTGCGCACGGGGGCAATCGCGCGGTTCTCGCCGGTCATGACCGCGGTGGCGGAGTTCGCCCGCGAGGGCGGACCGACGCTCGGCATCTGTAACGGCTTCCAGATCCTCTGCGAGGCGGGCCTGCTGCCCGGCGCGATGCTGCGCAACCGCGACCTCAAGTTTCACTGCGAGCACGTCTGGATCCGCGTCGAACAGGCCGACACGCCGTTCACCGCGCTGGCCAAGCGCGGGCAGGTGCTCCGCATCCCGATCGCGCACGGGGAAGGGAACTTCTACGCCGATGCCGAGACGATCGCGGAGCTCGAATCCGAGCGGCGCGTGATCTTCCGCTACTGCGACGTGCGCGGCGAGATCACCGACGCCTCGAACCCGAATGGCGCGCTCAACGCCATCGCTGGCCTCTGCAGTCCCGGACGCAACGTCGTCGGGCTCATGCCGCATCCGGAACGGGCGTGCGAGCCGTCGCTCGGCAGCGCCGACGGGCTCGTGCTGTTTGAATCCGTTGTTTCAGTGCTCGCCGCGCACGGCGGCGCGCTAGTTACTCCTCATGCCCATTGATCCCAAAGTTCTCGAGCGCCATGGACTGTCACCGGAGGAATACGACCGAATCATCCGCTCGCTGAAACGCGAGCCGACACTGACCGAGCTGGGAATCTTCTCGGTCATGTGGTCCGAGCACTGCAGCTACAAGAGTTCCCGCATTCACCTGCGCAAGCTGCCCACCGAAGGTCCGCGGGTGCTGCAGGGTCCCGGTGAAAACGCCGGCGCCGTTGACATCGGCGATGGGCTCGCCGCCGTCTTCAAAATCGAATCGCACAACCATCCGTCGTTCATCGAGCCGTATCAGGGAGCCGCGACCGGGGTCGGCGGGATCATCCGCGACATCTTCACGATGGGGGCGCGGCCGATTGCCTTGATGAATTCCCTCCGGTTCGGCGCGATGGACGGCGCAGACGGCGCGCGCACCCGCCGCACGGTCGAAGGCGTCGTCGCGGGGATCGCCGGGTATGGCAACAGCATCGGTATCCCGACCGTCGGCGGTGAGATCGCGTTCGACGACCGTTATGCCGCCAATCCCTTGGTCAACGTGTTCTGTCTCGGGATTGCGCGGGCCGACGCGCTCGTGAAGGGCAGCGCCTCCGGGATCGGCAACCCTGTGTACTACGTCGGGTCGAAGACCGGCCGTGATGGTATTCACGGCGCGACGATGGCGTCGGCGGAGTTCGACGAGAAATCCGCGGAGAAGCGGCCGGCCGTGCAGGTCGGCGATCCATTCATGGAGAAGCTGCTGCTCGAGGCCTGTCTCGAGCTGATGCAGACCGACGCGCTGATCGGCGTGCAGGACATGGGCGCGGCGGGGCTGACCTGTTCGACCTGCGAGATGGGGTCGCGCGGCGGCGCCGGCATCGAGATCGATGTGATGCACGTCCCGCAGCGGGAGACCGGCATGACCCCCTACGAAATCATGCTGTCCGAATCGCAGGAACGCATGCTGCTGGTCGTCAAGCGGGGACGCGAGGCGGAGGTGGAGCGCATCTTCGAGAAGTGGGATCTCCATGCGGCGCACATCGGCGACGTCACCAACGACGGATTGATGCGGGTAAAGGATCACGGTCAGGTCGTCGCGGAGATCCCGAACAGCGCGCTGGTCGATGCGGCGCCCGTCTACAACCGTCCGACGGCACGGCCGGCGTATCTCGACGAAGTACGGAAGTTCGATCCGGCGTCGCTGTCACCGGTGGCGCCGCAGACCGCGCTCTTCGCGCTGCTCGGATCGCCGACCGTTGCCAGCAAACGATGGGTTTACCGTCAGTACGACCACATGGTGCGCACGAACACGATCGTGCTGGCCGGGATGGGCGCGGGCGTCGTCCGCATCAAGGGCACCTCGCGCGCGATTGCCATGTCGGTCGATGGGAACGGACGCTATTGCTACCTGGATCCACGGCGCGGCGCCATGCTTGCCGTCGCGGAGGCGGCGCGCAACGTGGCGTGCGCCGGGGCGACGCCGATCGGCGCGACGAATTGCCTCAACTTCGGCAACCCGGAGCGCCCCGAGATCATGTGGCAGCTGGTCGAGGCGATCGAAGGAATCGCGGAGGCCTGTCGTGCGCTCGACGTGCCAATCACCGGCGGCAACGTCAGCCTCTACAACGAGACCAATGGCGAGGCCATTTATCCCACGCCGATTCTGGGCGTCGTCGGCGTGATCGACGATGCCTCGAAAGTCGTGTCGCGGACTTTCAAGAGCGCAGGTGACGAGATTCTGCTCTGTGGGCAGGGCTTTGGTGAGCTTGGCGGCAGCGAATTCCTGAACGTGCTCCACGGCACGGCAAAGGGCCAGCCGCCGCAGCTCGATCTCGCGAGAGAGCGCGCGTTGATCACCCTCCTCACACGCGCGGTGTCTGCAGGGCTTGTTCGTTCGGCGCACGACTGCTCCGACGGCGGCGTCGCGGTGACGCTGGCGGAGTGTGCCTTCGATTCGGGTGGCATCGGTTTCGACGTCGACATGCCTGCGCATGTTGGGCAGGCCCCCAACTCGATTCGCCTCACCGCGACGCTGTTTGGCGAGTCCGCGTCGCGGGTGGTGGTCTCTGCGCAGCCCCAGAGTGTCAACGCAGTACTGAAACTGGCGGCGGAGCTTGGAGTTCCCGTACATCGAATCGGCAGGACAGGCGGTTCGCGTCTCGCGGTTCGCGTCGAGGGGCATGACGCGATCGATTGCACGGTCGCCGAGGCGGAACGGATGTGGTCGACGGCGATTGAGCGACACTTCGCCGGCAGAGCAGCGTAAAATAGAGTTTCACTCCACGTCAGCGCCAAGACACGATGCTCGACAAGTTCAAGGACGAATGTGGTGTCTTCGGGATCTTTGGACACCCGGAAGCGGCGAACCTCACCTATCTCGGGCTGTACGCGTTGCAGCATCGAGGGCAGGAGAGCGCCGGCATTGTCACGGCGGACGGCGAGCGGATGCGTGCATCGCGCGCGATGGGGCACGTTGCCGAAGCGTTCGACGAGAACGCTCTGCAGGCGCTGCCGGGCCACCTGGCAATCGGCCACACACGCTATTCGACCGCCGGCGAAAGCCGCATCAACAACGCCCAACCATTCCTGATCGACTGCGCTCACGGGCAGATCGCGGTCGCGCACAACGGCAATCTCGTGAACGCGCGCGAGCTTCGCGACGACCTGGTGGATGGCGGCGCGATCTTTCAGACCAGCAGCGACACCGAGGTGCTGCTGCATCTGTATGCGCGATCGAAGGCGCGTTCGGTCGAAGAGGCGCTGATCGAGTCGGTCACGCAAATCCGGGGCGCCTTTTCGCTCGCGCTGCTCACCAAAGATCGTTTGATCGCGGTGCGCGATCCGAACGGCTTCCGGCCGCTGGCGCTGGGCAAGCTTGGCGACGCCTGGATCGTGTGTTCGGAGACGTGTGCGCTGGATCTCATCGGCGGAACATACGTGCGCGACGTCGAGCCAGGTGAAGTGCTGGTCATCAGCGACGGCGGACTCCGCTCGATACCAGCGTTCCCGCCGGCGCAGCTGTCGCACTGTGTGTTCGAGCACGTCTACTTCGCGCGGCCCGACAGCTACGTGTTCGGCCGCAGCGTCAACGATGTGCGCACCGATCTCGGGCGCGTGCTCGCGCGCGAGGCGCCCGCCGCGGCCGATGTCGTCGTCCCGATTCCCGACTCCGGCGTCTGCGCCGCGACTGGCTTCGCGGAGGAGGCCAAGCTGCCGCTTCGCATGGGGCTCATCAGGAACCATTACATCGGGCGGACATTCATTCAGCCGCAGCAGTCGATCCGCCATTTCGGGGTGAAGGTGAAGCTGAACCCCGTGAGGAGCATTCTGGAAGGACAGCGCGTCGTGCTGATCGACGACTCGCTGGTGCGCGGGACGACGAGCCGGAAGATCGTCAAGATGGTGAAGGCGGCGGGCGCGAAGGAGGTGCACCTGCGGATTAGCTGTCCGCCCACGATCTCGCCCTGTTTCTATGGCGTGGACACGCCCAGCCGCACCGAGCTGATCGCGGCCAGCCACACGATCGACGAGATCCGCAAATACGTCGGCGCCGATTCGCTGGCCTACCTCAGCCTCGACGGACTGCGTCAGGCGGTAGGTCCCTCGCAGCAGCAGTCGTATTGCACGTCGTGCTACACGGGCGTGTACCCGGTCGCGTTCCCGCGGGACGAACGCGCCTACCTGCAGCTCGCGCTGAAGGCGGTCGACTGAGCCGCATGCGCCTGGCTGCCGCGCTCCTCACGGCCGTTCTGTTCCTCTCATCCCAGCCCAACGCGTTTCAATCTGCCGGCGCGCCGCGTCCGCAGGGCGCGCAGCCCGAGGCGCAGCGCGAGACCCCGCTCAGCGCGCCGCAGATCAAGGACGCTATCGATCAGCTCGGCCGCATCGATTACGGCATCCGCATGTCGGCCGCGCGGCGAATTCGGCGCGCTCCCGCCGACGCCGTCGTCCCCGCGCTGATCGACGCCGTTCAGAATCACCCCGACGGTTACTCGCGATTCCGATCGCTCGTGCTGCTGTCCGGTTTGAACGATTCGCGGACGCACGACGTCATGGCGCGGGCGCTGACCGACAAGAACGATCGCCTGCGCGCCGTCGCCTTCGGGTACTTCGAACACAACGCCGATCCTCAGATCATTCCGCGGATGCTCGACGCACTCACAACCGAACAGTCCGAGTTCGTCCGTCCCGCGTTGACGCGCGCGCTCGCGGCGTACGCGACCGACAACCGCGTTCGCGAGGCGCTGAACGGCCTCGTGATGAAGGGGCAGGATTTCTTCCGCAGCGCCGTCATCGAAGCGATCGGCGATTACAAGGGCGCGTATGCGCTGCCGGCGCTGACGCAGGTGGCCAAGCTCGAGGGTCCGTTGCAAGACGATGCGGTGCTGGCGCTCGGGAAGATTGGCGACAAGAAGTCGCTCGAGGTGCTGGCGGCCCTCCAGCGGACAGCGCACCGCAATGTGCAGCCTGCGATCGCCGCCTCGATCTGCCTGCTCGGCGTCAACTGCTCGTCCCATCTGAATTATCTGGTCCAGTCGCTCCGCTTCGGTATGGAGAACAACGGCTACGAAGAATTGCTCCGCGGCTCGGCGAACGGGCTCGCGGCCATTGCGATCGCCGGCAACCCGGATGTGGCCGCGGCGCTGGTGGAACGGGGCATCCCGAGCCGCGATCCCGGCCGTGCCGCGATCGCGCTCGCGCTCGGCGCGGTTGCCCTGCGAAATACGCCGCTGATGCTGACGGTTCTCCAGAAACGGCCGGATCCGGCTCCGGCGATCGCGCTGCTCGGCGAGGCCTTTGACATGCTCGAAGAGGATCTCGAGGAAGAACGGTTCTACGTCGCCGTTCGACGCGCCTACTGGACGGCGCCCCAGGACTCGGCGGTGCGAAAGATTGCCGCCGCGCTGATTCAATCGCTCGATTTCTGATGGACTACAAGCAGGCCGGCGTCGACATCGAGGCCGGCAACGAGGTCGTCCGCCGCATCCGATCGCTGGCACGCGGCACGTTTAGCCCAGGTGTCCTGTCGGAGATCGGCTCGTTCGGCGGTCTGTTCCGTCTCGACGCGGCGGATGTCGACGATCCGGTGCTGGTCGCGAGCGCCGACGGTGTCGGCACGAAGCTGCGGGTGGCATTCATGGCCGGCGTGCACGACACGGTCGGCCGCGATCTCGTCAATCACTGCGTCAACGACATCCTCGTGCAGGGAGCGCAGCCGCTGTTCTTCCTCGATTACCTCGCCACCGGCCGCCTCGACCCCGATGTTGCCGTGCAGGTGGTCGAAGGGCTCTCCGCGGCGTGCCGCGAGAATGGATGCGCGTTACTCGGCGGCGAGACCGCCGAGATGCCCGGCTTCTATGCCGACGGCGAATACGATGTCGCAGGTTTTATTGTGGGCGTCGTTTCGCGCGGGCGATTAATTGATGGGAAACGCATCGCGCCGGGCGACGCGCTCATCGGCATACCGTCGTCGGGCCTGCACACCAATGGATACTCGCTCGCGCGCCGAATCGCGTTCGACGTCGCCGGGCTCGGGGTCGGTTCGCACATTCCGGATCTCGGCACGACAATCGGTGAAGCGCTGCTCGAACCCCATCGTTCGTACTTGCCGTTGATTCGCCCGCTCCTGCGGTCTGGCCTGATCAAGGGCATGGCGCACATCACCGGCGGCGGCATCACCGACAACCTGCCGCGCATCCTGCCGGAGGGCACGGGTGCCGTGATTGAGCGCTCCTCCTGGCGCGTGCCGCGGCTCTTCGAGTGGCTGCAGCGAACCGGCAAGGTTCCGGACGACGATATGCTCCGCACGTTCAACATGGGTATCGGCTTGATCGTGGCGTGTGACAACGCGTCTGTCGATCAACTCGTCGCGCAAATGGGTTCTGGGGCGACGCGCATCGGCCGAATCGAGGCGGGCAGCGGCGTCAGGTACGTCGCAACGTGACCGTGTCGGATCCCGCATCCCGCATCCCGCCGCATCGCCGTCCTCATCTCCGGGCGAGGGAGCAGCGGGGTCTGACCCCGTCGCCGGGGGCCCCGGGGTCTGACCCCAGCAGGATCGTGCGCACCCCTTGTAAATTTTACGACGAGCATCGTTTGGCGCGACAACCGCAGATCTCATGGGGTCAGACCCCGCCGTGCGCCGTAATTAGAGCGCGATAAGCAGTTCTTCTGGCGCGAGTTCGAGTTCCTGATTCACGATGCTCAACCAGCTTGCCGGAAGAGGGATAGGTCCGTCATCCATCGGTAATCGCGGTTGCGTACCGGCGCGCTGTGCAGCGCTGCTCCACCGCCAACTCTCGGCGCGGTCCACAAGCTTTGCTTCGACCGGGTTACGCTCGACGTAACGACACGCTCTGAGATAGTGGACCAGGTCCGTCACCGCGACCGCATTGAACCGCGACTGGTACACCGCACCCTCGCCGATGGTCTGTGTCCGGCGCCGATAACGACTCGCATGCGTGGTTTCCAGCCAATGACAGAACTTCGAAAGATCGCCGTCCCGCGCAGGCCACAAAAGAAGGTGCCAGTGGTTGCCCATGAGGCAATACGCAGTTACCCGAATTCCCTTCAGTTCACGACCGCGCGCGAGCATCTCTTCAAACGCGATATATTCCTCGTTCGATGGGAAAAGCGGACCTTTTCTCGAGCCGCGATTGCAGACGTGATACACGAACCCGCCAGGTGCCGCCCTTCGTTCTCTTGCCATGATTCGAATTAGCGTCGCAAAGGTCTTGCCGTGGGTGATATGAGCTTGGGGTCAGACCCCTGTCGTGCGGCGGCAGACGGCGCGTCAAGGGTAGGGTCTGACCCCAGGCGCATCGCGGTGCTGATCTCCGGTCGCGGCAGCAACCTGCAGGCGCTCATCGACGCGATCGCCGAGGGCAGACTCGACGCGCAAATCGGCGTGGTGATCTCCAACCGAGCCGGAGCACCGGGACTCGAGCGCGCGCGGGCAGCGGGACTCGAAACGCTGGTCCTCGATCACAAGGCGTTTCCTTCGCGCGACGCGTTCGATATGGAGCTTGCACGCGAGATGCGCGCGCGGGGCGTGCGGCTGGTCTGCCTTGCCGGATTCATGCGCTTGATTGGTCCGCCGCTGCTCGAGGCGTTTCCCAATTCGATTCTGAACGTGCACCCGTCGCTCCTGCCGGCGTTTCCCGGGGTCGACGCGCAGCAGCAGGCGCTCGATCATGGCGTCAAGATCAGTGGTGCGACGGTCCACCTCGTGACCCGCGAATTGGACGGCGGGCCGATCGTCCTGCAGTCCGCCGTGCCGGTGCGCGACGACGACACCGCGGACCGGCTGTCGGCGCGCATCCTCATCGAGGAGCACCAGATCTATCCGGAAGCCGTACGGATCATCCTGGACGGCGGGTGGCGGATCGAGGGACGGAGATTCGTTCGGGGCCAATCATGATCGCGGTTCGCGGTTCGCGCGTCGCGTGCCCGACAAGGCGGATTCGTCCGAATGTGCAACAGTCCAGTCTCAGGCTGCCGTGAATACCCGGACGCGATGTTCATTCGAATGTTGACTACTACCACTTTGCCGCATCGGTGCGCGAGCAGCGGCCTGGCGTCGCTCCGTCGGCCGGGAAAACGGCCTCGCGCGGAGCACGCAGAGGACGCGGACGTGCGTGCGTTCGCCACGTCGCGCTTCGCGCGACTTCCGGGTGGCCGGCCGCAGGCCGGCCGTGGCAAACGCACGATCACGTGCGATCTCCGCGACCTCCACGAACTCTGCGTGAGATCGTCATGCTCTCCGCGCGGCAGAACTGATTCCCGTCACCACACGCCCGGCACCAGCCGGTTCCTGACGCGCGCCGCGTACTCCGCGTAGCCCTCGAGGTTGCGCTGCAGGAAGGCATCCTCGAAACGGACGCGACGCAAGATCATGAGCGACAGCACGATGCCGAGCGCCAGCGAGATGAATGACCCGAGCGCGGCCCCGGCGCAGGGCATCCCCACGAGCATCCCCGCGTATCCGGGATGTCTCACGATGGAGTACGGACCGCTGTCCACCACCCGGTGCCCCCGATCAGCCTGAACGCGGACCACAGCGGAGAAGAAGCGGTTCTCGTGCATCGCGCGGAAGAACATCGAGAAGCCGACAGCCATTCCTGCGAGCGCTGCCGCACGCACGCCTGATGGAACGGGCGCCATGTGCCAGCGGCCGGCATCGAGCGATCCCAGCACGACCATCGCCAGCGCGAAGAGACGGACAAACACGAGCGCGACACGATCGGCTCCGGAGCTTGGCGGTCGGAACCGTTCCCTCAGCAGGTCGTCATCGACGCCGGTAAACGCGTAGAAGGTGGTTCCAGCCCAGACAGCGGCGTACGCCCACAACCACGGATCCCACCAGGTTCCGGCCAATGCGAAGACAATTCCGGAGACGAATGTCGTAATTAAACCCCATCGAATCAGTCGTTTGGCCATATATTTCCTCGCTTGGAACTATAATTTTGATTACTCAAAATCAGCGCGCGAACCAGTATGCGCCTGCTCGGCTGGGATTGCAAGCGGGGTCAGGAAGCCTCGATCGGCTGCAGGGTGAGGATCGCGACTTCCGGTGGACAGTTCAGGCGAACAGGGATGTACACGGTGCCGACGCCGCGGCTGACGAAGATCGTCGTGCCTTCGCGCCGTCCAACGCCGGCGATGACCGGGAATTCGCGCGCCGCGATGGCACCGACCCCCGGCAGCACGATTTGTCCACCGTGCGTGTGGCCGCTGAGCACCAGCGGCACGGCCAGCGCGGCGGCTTCGGCCAGGCGCATCGGGGTGTGCGCCAGGAGGAAGACGTTCGGCGAGGCACCGCGAAGAACGTGCGCGATGTCGCTCGCCCGCCGTGTCCAGTAGCGGATGCCGGCCAGGTCGATCGTCTCTCCGCGCACCGTCAACCGCGTGCGCGCGTCGCGCAGGACGACGAACCCTTTCGCTGTCAACGCGGCGGGCATGTCGCGATCGTCGTCGTGATTACCGAGAACCGCGAAGACGCCATTCGGCGCCGTGAGCGGTGCAAGCGCGTCTGCGGCCGGACCGACAAAGCGCCGATCTCCCCATGTGACGTAATCGCCCCCGAGCACGATCATCTCCGGCGCTTCTGTCATCACCATCTGGACGGCGCGCGCCACCATCTCGTGCGAAACCGTTTCGCTGCGGTGAAAATCGGTCAGGAATCCGACCCGCAGGCCGGACAGCGCCGGCGGAAGGCCGATCACGTGAAGCGTTTGGCGCGTCAGCTCGAGATGATGGCGTTCGTACAGATAGCCGTGCGCGAGCGTCCCCGTCGCCGCGCCGATGCCGGTCGCGGCGATACCCCTCAGGAGGTCACGCCGGCTGAAGTCCCGCAGCGAAAGTCGGGGCATCCGCCGCTATGTTAGCTCGCCTCCGGTAGTGCTGGTCTTCAGGCCAGTCGGGATCGCCCGTGACAACGTCGCAGCATCGACGCGGCACGACGTCAGCAGGTCGGCTCGAGGCCAGCACTCGCTGCCACGTCCAGCGCGGTCACGATATAGTACGAGCGCCGTGACGACTGATCTCTACTCGGAATTCGAGTGGCGCGAGATGCTGTACGACAGCACGGAAGGGACTCGCGACGCGCTGAACGCTGGCTCGGTCACCGGATACATCGGATTCGATCCCACCGCTTCGAGCTTGCACGTCGGCTCGCTCCTGCCGGTCATGGCGCTCGCGCGTTTTCAGCGTGCCGGTCACTCGCCCATCGCGATCGTCGGTGGCGGCACGGGGCTGATCGGCGATCCGAGCGGCAAGACACAGGAGCGCACGCTCCTCACCCCGGACCAGGTGCAGCAGCACATCGAGGGGATTCAGGCGCAGCTCGCCCGGTTCCTCGATTTCGAGTCCGAACCGAATCGCGCGCGGATCGTGAACAACGCCGACTGGCTCGCGACCATCGATCTGATGACGTTCCTGCGAGACATCGGCAAACACTTCACGGTCAACTGGATGCTCGCGAAAGAATCGGTCAAGCGCCGGGTCGAGAGCGAAGAAGGCATCTCGTTCACCGAATTCAGCTATCTGCTGCTGCAGGCGTACGACTTCCTCGTGCTGCGCGACCGCTATGGGTGCACGCTGCAGATGGGCGGCAGCGATCAGTGGGGAAACATCACCGCCGGGTGTGATCTGATTCGCAAGCTGCGCGGCGAAAAAGCCCACGCGCTCGTGATGCCGCTGGTGACGACGTCCGCGGGAGTGAAGTTTGGAAAGACGGAGGCGGGCGCGGTGTGGCTCGATCCGCAGCGCACGTCGCCATTCCATTTCTATCAGTTCTGGTTGAACACCGACGACCGCGACGTCGTCCGCTACCTGAAATTCTTCACGTTTCTGACCAAGGACGCCATCGAATCGCTCGCGCGCGTCACGGCCGAAGCGCCGGAACGCCGCGACGCGCAACGCACGCTCGCGCGCGAGGTCACCGCGCTCGTGCACGGACGCGAGCAGGTCGAGCGGGCCGAACGCGCGGCGGCGGTGCTGTTCAGCGACACGTTGTCGGACGCCACCGTCGACGACGTGCTGATGGTGTTTGCCGATGCGCCGTCGACCGAGCTCGCGCTGCCGGCGGAGGGGATGCCGCTGGTCGACCTGCTTGCTCTGGTCAAGCTCGCGGCGTCGCGGAGCGAGGCCACACGACTCGTCCGGAGCGGCGGTGTCTACGTCAACAACGTGCGCGCCACCGACGAAAAGGCAAAGGTGAGGTCGGCGGATGCGATTGGGGGCCAGGTCATCCTGCTGCGGAAAGGCCGTAAAGATCAGCACGTGGTGAAGATCAGGTAGCCGGACGGCCGCGCTGCCGCCTCTGCCGTAAACTTCAGGTAAATACTGGGGTTGACACGTCGGAGTCGGCCACGTATATTCATTGAACCGAGCGTGACCCGGCCAGGTTGGCCGCACCCGCACGACATCCTTCTAGGGCTCGCCAATCCCCAAGCCGTTCGTCGGCGAACGCATCACCGGGTGTGATGTCGCGTCGGCAGGCGACAAAAGCGCGGCGAGGGGTTGACAGAAATCTGAATCTTCTAGTAAGATTGGAAGGTTCCCCCAACGAGGAAAGACGCGGAGGGGAAACGCGCCGACTACGCGCCGTTGGTGCGGGGTCGGGCAGGCCAGGTAAGACCCGGTTCTTTGAAAACTAGATAGAACGTGCAAGCACTTGTCCGCCGGAGTCCCGACGCGTTCGCGCGGAGGGCGAAGGTGGACTTTAAACCCGTCGAGTATCAGCGGGTGGCGCAGTGCAATCCGGACGTCGTGGGTGTAGTTCACCACCGGCGGACGGCTGCGAACCACTCATAAACTTGACGAACTGAACAACGTTAGAGAGCCGATTCAAACAGGCTATCAACGTTAAGGTTATGTCTGTGGTTCGGGGTCTTAGACCTCGGGTCTACGGGCGACCACTTTAACTTGAGAGTTTGATCCTGGCTCAGAATCAACGCTGGCGGCGTGCCTAACACATGCAAGTCGAACGCGAAAGCCCCGCAAGGGGTAAGTAGAGTGGCAAACGGGTGAGTAACACGTGGGTGACCTGC
>JBKPLP010000070.1:0-55874 GCA_046731735.1 Acidobacteriota bacterium | reverse complement strand
CTTCAGGGCTTCAGGGCTTAGAAGAAGAATTTCAATAGCGATGCAAGAATCGAGAGGGCGGTCGCAACGAGGCACAGGAGCGCCATGATGAAGTGATCCGTGCGCTCGCGCTTGAGGGGATCCAGCCACATCGAGGCCAGGTAGCCGCCGACGAAGCCCCCGGCGTGCGCGTAGTTGTCGATCCCTCCGCCCGGCATGATCAGTCCATAGACGAACAGCACGACGGCGTACTGCATGGCCTGGCCGCCGACGAGGCTGCTGCCGCCACGCCGTCCATAGTGCACGAGAGCGCCGAGCAGCCCGAAAATCGGCGCCGATGCGCCGAGTGTCAGCGCCGCGCCGCGAAGAAAAGAGGGCAGGCCGCCCAGATAAGCTCCCGCGAGGCTGCTCAGGACGAACCCACAAACCCCCGCGATCGTGTAGATGATGATCATCCGCGCCGCGCCGTAAATGTCGCCGACGACCGGGCCGAGCTGACGCACCCAGAGCATGTTGAACAGAATGTGCAGCACGCTGCCGTGCAGCCAGCCGGCGCTGAGCGGGGTCCACCACATGCCGTAGAGAAAGAGCGGGATCGCGCCGCTGGCGCCGAAGGCCACGGAAACCCGGCCATCCGGCGCGAGAAGGTTGAGAATGCCGCCGCGCCCCATGATGTCGCCGCCAAACGCGACGGTTATCAACAGCATCGCCACATAGAGGATGGAACAGCTGTAGACGATCAGGTCGACGAAGCCGAAATTGTTTCCGAATGCACGGAGGAGTGGGGCAAATCCCCAGAGTCCAGGGTTTCGGCGGCCGCAGGTGTAACAGCGATCGTCATTGACGCCTACGAGCGATCCGCACGACGCGCACACCACGGATCCGGTTCGCTGGCGTTTGAACATTTCACGAAGCATATAACACCGGGTGCGCTCGACATCGACACGGCCTGTAGGCTTCGAAAACTCAGCTGCGGCGCCGACCTGTTTCTTCCAAGGCATTGATAACAAGCACGTTAGTGAGATGGTGCCGTGGAGATTTTCTTGCACTCGGCTCGACGGGCCCTGCGAAGGCACTGCCGGGAGGAGATCCATGATCGTGTGCCCGTTCTGTGGGCTCGCGAGCGACGTGCCGCACGAAACGCAGGCCGTCTGCATCGAGGCGCTCCAGGCGGAGATCTCTCGTGTGCGCGAGATCGTCGGCAAACCCCCCGGGGATGAAGAGCCGGCCCGCGCGCCGAAGCTCCCTGCCGAGCCCGTCCCACCCCCAGCTCGAGGACAGTAAGTCCCACCTAACCTCAACCCCGAAGTCCCGTCTAAACAACTGGATGCCGCATACGGACGCCGCCGCCGTCGCGCTGGCCCGCGACGGTGATAGCGAAGCTTTTCGGGCGCTCGTGGAACGCCACAGCCGCGCTGTCTACAGGCTGGCGCACCGGATGACCGGCAGCCCCGAGGACGCCGAGGACGTGGTGCAGGAGACGTTTCTGAAAGCCTACAAACAATTGGGCCGGTTCGAATCGCGATCCAACTTCGGCACGTGGCTCCACCGGATCGCGGTCAATTGCTCAATCGACTTGATACGGTCCCGGCCTCACCGCGAGGCGGCGCACGACGCGGCCGACCTCGATCAATTCGGCGGCGACGAGCGCGGGGACGCCACACGGGTATCACCCGAGCGGCTGATGCTCAGCACCGAAGTGCAGGACGCGGTCGCCGCGGCGATGTACTCGCTGAGCCAGATGGAGCGCGCCGCGTTCGTGCTCCGCCACTTCGAAGGGCACTCGATCGAAGAGATCAGCCGCGCGCTCGGACTCAAGACGAACGCCGCGAAGCACAGCATCTTTCGCGCGGTGAAAAAAATGCGCGTCGCGCTCGAACCGCTCGTGTCGATGGACTAATCACATGCCGCATCTGACCGAAGAAGACCTGATCCTGCACTACTACGGCGAGCTCCAGAGCGACGCCGCGGCGCATACCGCGGAGCATCTGCGCGAATGCGCCGCCTGCCGCGGCGCATTCACGAAGCTGCAGCGCGTGTTCGCGATGGTCGACGCGGCGCCCGAGCCCGTGCTGAGCGACGGCTTCGAGCGGATCGTCTGGGCACGTCTGCAGCCGGCGCTCGGCCAGACCCCCGGCGGGTGGGCACGGTGGTTCGTGCTCTCTCCGGCGCGCCTCGCGTGGCTGGCCGCCATCGTGGTCCTCGTCGGTGCCGCGTTCGTCGCTGGACGGTTGTCGCAGCCGCCGGGCGGCACGCCGGCTACTGCGAGCAGCGTGGCAGGCAAGGACCTTCGCGAGCGCGTGCTGCTGTCGGATCTGTCGGAACACCTCGACCGATCGCAGCTGATGCTCGTCGATTTCGTCAGCGCCGAGAGCGAGCGCGACGTCGACGTGGCGGTCGAGCGGACGCGCGCCGAGCAGCTGCTCTCCGCGAACCGCCTCTATCGTCAGACGGCCGTCGACACGGGGAACCTGGCGCTGGCGCGGGTGCTCGACGATCTGGAACAGGTGCTCGTCGATATCGCCGCAAGCCCCGATCGCGTGTCGGCCGCGGATCTGGCGGCCGTGCAGCACCGGATCGACGACAAGGGGCTCCTCTTGAAGGTGCGCGTGCTTTCGTCGGAAGTACAGAAACGTCAACTCATCAAACGCAGGGCATTCACATCATGACGATTAGACAGCTTTGTATGCGCGCGGCAATCGTGGCCGGCGCGCTCGGATTCGGCGGTCAGGCGCTGGCGCAGCCCGTGGAGGTGCCGACCAGGCCGATGATCATCGAGGTGCCTCGGATTGACTTCGAGATGGTGGCCCGACAGCTCGACATGGCCGCGATCAAACTCTCGGAGGTGCCCGCCATCAGACCGATGACTGTCGCAGTGCCGCCGATTGACCTGGAGATGGTGGCGAGGCAGCTCGACATGGCCGCGATGAAGCTCTCGGCGATGGAGATCGAGATGCCCTCCATGCTGTTCACGCAGGATCGCGAAAAGCAGGACCGCGACCGGGAGCAACGCGAGCGCGAGCGCGAAAAGCAGGATCGTGAGGCGGAGCAACGGGAGCGTGAGCGCGAAAAGCAGGATCGCGACAAGGAAGCCGAGCAGCGCGAGCGCGAGCGCGAAACGCACGTCTACGAGCAGGGGCGCGACCACCTCGAAGAGGGGCGCTACGACCGCGCGATCGAGCGGTTCAACGACGTGATCGGGATGAAGGGGCCGCGCGCCGACGCGGCGCTCTATTCCAAGGCATGGGCGCAGAACAAGGCGGGACAGCGCGCGGAGGCGCTCGCGACGATCGCCACGCTCACCAGGGAATATCCCAAGAGCCGGTACCTCACGTCGGCGAAGGCGCTCGAACAGGAGGTCCGGCTCAACAGTAATCAGCCGCCGAAGCCGGCGGATCAGAACGACGAAGACCTGAAGCTGATGGCGATCAATGCCATGAATAACTCGGATCCGGAGCAGGCGGTACCGCTCCTCGCGAAGCTGCTCGAAGGCACGGCATCGCCGAGGGTGAAGTCCCGCGCGCTGTTCGTGCTCGCGCAGAGCGACTCGCCGCGGGCCCGTGAAGTGATGAAGAACATCGCAAAAGGCAACTCGACGCCGGAGCTGCAGAACCGCGCGATCGACTATCTCGGCACGCAGGGCGGACGCGAGAGCCGTGCCACGCTCGCCGAGATCTACTCGTCGTCGCCGGACGTCGACGTGAAGCGGCGGATCCTGCGCGCCTTCATGGTCGCGGGCGAGAAGGACCGGCTGCTGACTGCGGCCCAGAGCGAGAAGAACCCCGAGCTCCGCGCCGAGGCCGTGCAGCAGCTGGGCGTCATGGGCGCGCACGACGAGCTGTGGCAGCTCTATCAGAAGGAATCCGCGGTCGACGTCAAGAAGCGAATCATCCAGGCGATGTTCGTCGGCGGCAATACGACGCGCCTCATCGAGCTGGCGAAGACGGAAAAGGATCCCGAGCTCAGGCGGACCGCGGTGAGGAACCTCGGCATCATGGGCTCGAGGCAGACGGGCGCCGCGCTGGTCGAGATCTACAACACCGACAAGACGCCCGAGATCCGGAAGGCCGTGATCAACGGCCTCTTCCAGCAGAACAATGCCGACGCGCTGATCGAGCTCGCGCGCAAGGAGCAGGACGTCGAGATGAAGAAGGACATCGTCTCGAAGCTGTCGCTGATGAGCAACAACAACCCGAAGGTCATGCAGTTCATGATGGAACTGCTCAACAAGTAGGCCGTCATGCCGAATTCGTTCAAAGCAATCGCTTCGTTGCTGCTCGCCGCGGTGGTGCTCGGCACGGCGGCCGCGGCGCAGCAGCCGCGCATCGAGAACGGCGCCGTGACGGTGCAGACCGCGGCATCGCCGCTCGCCCAGTCGTTCCGCGCGCTCGTGTCGTCACAGCCGGACGTCACGTGGATCGGGTATGCGGTGCCGGTCGCGGGACGCGATCACGTCATGTGTTGTTTCGGATCCGGGAACAACTACGTCAGCGGCAGCATTTCCGGCAACAACGTGTGCTGCGGCGTGTGCACGCTCGAGAACTCGTCGGGTACCACGATGTCGTCGAGAACGGAATCGACGTCTCCGGCGGGCGCGATCAAGCTCGAGGGACCGGATCACATGGTCGTGCTCTTCCGGATCGCCGACCGGAGGGTGGAACGGGTGCGGGTCTTCTCGGAAGACTGCCGGCTCGACGCCGGCGGCCGGCCGGTGAAGTGGATCGACAACGTGCGCCCGGCCGAAAGCGTGGCGCTTCTGGAGTCGCTGGCGGGGGCGGCCGGCGACCCGAAGGACCGGGTGACCAACAGCGCGATCATGGCGATCTCGCTCCACGCCGAACCCTCCGCCCTCGAGACGCTGTTTCGGATTGCCAGAAGCGGGAGCGAGGCACGCGCCCGCAGTGAAGCGCTCTTCTGGCTCGCGCAACGCGCCGGCGACAAAGTCGCGGCGACCATCCGCGAGCGAATCGATCAGGATCCCGATACCGAGGTGAAGAAACGTGCGGTGTTCGCGCTCAGCCAGCTGCCGAAGGATGAAGGCGTGCCGCTGCTGATCCAGGTGGCGCGCACCAACAAGATTCCCGAGGTGCGCCGCCAGGCGATGTTCTGGCTCGGGCAATCGAAAGACCCGCGGGCCGTGGACTTCTTCGCCGAAGTCCTATCGAAGTAGACCGCACAAAAAAGCGCGACGTCACCTGTATCAGGTGACGTCGCGCTCTGCCCGTAATCCCTACGCCGAAAAGCTACCCTTGCACAGCTTCGACGTTGATGATGTTCTCGGCGAGCTGTGTCAGTTTCTTGTCGGTCGCCCCTTCTTCGTTGAGAGTCTGCTGCAGCAGGCGGGCCACCTTCGTGTAGCCAAGCATCTCCGCATGCGCGCGCGCGGTGCCGTAAGCGGCGATCTCGTAGTGCTCCACCTTCTGGGCCGCGCCGATCAGCCCGGCATCGAGAGCGTTCTCCTCGAGATCCTCGCTCATGATTTCCTTGCCCTCTTCGATGAGGCCTTCCATGCCATGGCACTTCTTCCCCGTCATCTTCGCCTCGAGCTCCTCGCCAATCTGGTCGAGCCGCTCGACGTGGTTACGGGTCTCTTCCAGATGCCGCTCGAATGCACGGCGCAGATCCGGCGAGTTCGCTGCCTTCGCCATCTTCGGCAGCGCCTTGATGATCTGGCTTTCCGCGCTGTAGAGGTCCTTCAATTCGTCGATCAGTAGTTCTTCAAGTGGATTCGTTTCTTCCGCCATTCGTTCCTCCCGGTTACGTCCTACACATGGTTCGCGTCGATGAAAGAGTGCAAGACTGCTTCCACCGAAACCTCCTGCGGAATCTCGAACCGTGCAGAACCCAGCAGAACCGAACCCAGCAGAACCCAGCAGAACCCAGCAGAACCGAACCCAGCCGAACCCTGGAGACCCTTGACCCACCCCGTAGAACCTTTATCAGTGAACCCCATGGCTCGTCTGAAGAGCGGAAGGATCGGCGCCGAGCCGCCGGATGGCCGTTTCCCACATGAGCGACGCGTCCGTATCGAATACGAGGTCGACGTCGACGTCGCACATCAGCCATGCGGATTGTGACAGCTCTTCGTCGAGCTGACCGGGGCCCCATCCGGCGTAGCCCGCGAGGACGCGCGCGCGAGGTGCAGGCTGCGTCTCGAGGACGCGGCGCAGCAACATTGGAGAGGTAGACAAATACACACCATCCACGATGGTGCGGTACTCGACGTCGAGCGGCTCGTCACCGCTGAGGATCCATCCGCGCTCGGGCTCAACCGGACCGCCGCTGCACAGCGGCATGTCATTCCCGCTCTCGACGGGCGGATCGAGGCGCACCATGCTCGTCGCCGATGCGTCGGTCGGCCGGTTGAGGACGAGCCCGAACGCGCCCTCGGGCACGAAATCGCATAGCAGCACGACGGTCTTGGCGAAGTTCGGGTCCTGGAGCTGCGGCATCGACAGCAGCAGCGTGGGACGAAACGGTTCGGTCATGAGTCCTATTGTGGCGCGCCTGAGACCGCGGTTGCCACCTTCTTCAGGTCCGCCACGAATCGCTTCATCTCCTCCCGCCTCGCTTCATCGTCTGGAGCGCGCAGAATCGAGGACGGATGCACGGTCGCGGTCACGAGCGGGGCGAGCGTCGACTCGACGAACTCCCCCCGTTGTTTGGAGACCTTGAAGGATTTCCCCAGCAAGGCCTGCGCCGCCGTGGCCCCGAGGCAGACGAGCACGCGCGGCTTGACCAGGGCGATCTCCGTTTCGAGCCACGGGCGGCACGCGCTGACTTCCGCTGCGTTCGGTTTGGCGTGAATCCGCCGCTTGCCGCGCGGTTCCCATTTGAAGTGCTTGACGACGTTCGTGACGTAGACGATGCGGCGATCGATGCCGGATTCCTCGAGCGCGCGGTCGAGCAGCTTGCCGGCGGGCCCGACGAAGGGATGGCCCGCGAGATCTTCGGCGTCTCCCGGCTGTTCTCCCACGAGCATGATGCGCGCTCGCTTCGGGCCTTCTCCGAAGACCGTCTGCGTGCCGCGCTTGTAGAGATCGCACGCCTTGCATTCCGCGGCGGCATCGCGCGCGCTGTCGAGCGTGAGCGGTTCCGGCAGGAGGTCCGGAACCGGCTCGCCTGGCTTCGGCGCGCGCCTCTTAGCCACCGAGCTTCTCCACGGCCCAATTGACGTGCTCGGCCACCAGCGGATCGCTGCAGAGCGGTTCGGCGACGCTGGTCAGGGCCTCGACCGTTCCGCGATCGCCGGTGTTGCCGATCGCGACGGCGAGATTGCGCCGCAGCCGCCTGACGCCCGCTCGCTTCATCGCGCTGCCCTTGAGCAGCGCGCGCAGGTCATCGTCCGATCGCCGCCACAAGTCCAACAGCTTCGGCCCGTCGAGGCCGGGGCGTGGCTGCCACGCGGGATCGCGCGTGCTGCCGGTCAACGGCGACAGGTTCCATGGACAGACTTCCTGGCAGACATCGCACCCGTACGCGTGTTCCGCGATCGCGTCCCGGTGCTCATTCGGGATCGCGCCTTTCAACTCGATGGTCAGATACGACACGCATCGACTGGAATCGAGCACGTGGGGCTCGACGATCGCACCCGTCGGGCACGCGTCGATGCACAACGTGCATGTGCCGCACTGGTCCAGCGCCGGAGCGTCCGGTTCCAGCGGCAGGTTGCAGATGATGACCGCAAGAAACATCCACGACCCGAGCTCCGGGTTGATCACGCAAGTGTTCTTGCCAATCCACCCGATGCCCGCGTGCTGCGCGTAGACGCGCTCCTGAACCGGACCCGTATCAACGTACGCGCGCGCTTCGAAGCCATCGCCGGCGATCACGCGGACACGCTCGACGAGCGTCTGGAGCCGCTGTTCGATGACGACGTGGTAGTCGTCGCCCCAGGCGTAGCGCGCGAGTGCCGCGCGCGCCGGATCGGCGTTCTGGGTCGAGTAAGGACGATCGGTGTTGTAGACCACGCCGAGCGAGATCACCGACCGCGCGCCGGGCATCACGTTGCGCACGTCCGCGCGCCGTGCCGCGGTGCGGTGCATGTAGTGCATCTCGCCCGCATAGCCACGGTCGACCCACTCGCCAAGGAATGCGAGTTCAGGAAACGCCGCGGCCGGCGCGATGCCACACAGATCGAATCCGGCGGCGATCGCCTCTCTTTTCACGGCCTCCGACGTCATCTCCACCGTACCGACGGCGCCCGGCATCCTTCGATTATAGGCAACGATCTTGTGCTACAGTTTTTCCGCCAGCCCGCCGTCCGCGCCTCAGCAATGCGCGCACTTGCCCTCATCGCCGCGCTGCTCGTTGTCACGCTACGCCCCTCGCCCGCCTCGGCGCAGGTCAAGGAGACTCCCGAAGCCCACGAGCTGACCGCCGATCTGAAGCACTACCAGGGAATGGTTGCCGCTTACCGGCAGGGCCGTGACGATGTCGTCGTCGAGCTCCTTGCGTGGGACGAGGCGCGGCTTCGCAACACCATCGGGGCGATCAACTCGATCTTCGATCCGAATAAGCCATGGAGTAACGACTTCCTCCGTTCAGGCGCGCTGCTGCAGACGGCGGCGGGGCTCGCCGCCAGGGATGCGGGACAGACGGACCGGATGAAGTTCCACTTCAACCTGGCCGTCGAACAGC
This sequence comes from Acidobacteriota bacterium, assembly GCA_046731735.1. GTDB lineage: Bacteria > Acidobacteriota > Vicinamibacteria > Vicinamibacterales > 2-12-FULL-66-21 > JALZOC01. The sequence continues at coordinate 47,255 of JBKPLP010000070.1, read as the reverse complement.
TGCGCCGGGGTTCGTCTGATCTGCAACCGTTCGTGGGCCGGTGGTACTACGCCATCTCACGCATGTATCGCGGCCACGGCGCGCTCGGCGTGTTCGATGCCGAAAGACTGCTCGAGAAGGCACGCGTGCACTTGCCTGCCGATCCGCTCGTCTTGTACGAGAGCGCAACGCTCGAAGAAATGCGGGCGACCGACTGGCGGAGTGTGAACGCGCCGGCGCACGCGGGCACGCAGTTCATCCCTCACTTCGGTTCCTTTCATGAACTCGATGCCTTGGGCGAGATCCTCAAGGACCGCACCATGCGGCTGCAGCACGCGCGCGACTGGCTGCGGCAATCGGTGGGCACCGCTCCGACCGCGCTGACCCGGCTTCACTACGGACGCGTGCTGATGATGCGCAAGGAAGACGACGAAGCACTCCTGCAGCTCGACGCCGCGCGAAAGGAGACGACCGACCGAGCAATCCAGTATCTTGCGATCCTGTTCACGGCGGCACTTCACGAACGAAGCGGGCGCCTCGACGTGGCCGCCAGGACGTATCAGCAAGCCATCGAGTGCTTTCCCGAATCCGATGCCGCCCGCATTGGTCTCAGCGAGGTCCTTCAAGCCTCTGGTCACGGTGATCAGGCGCGCAACGCCCTCCGCGAGCTGCTGCAGACACGTCCGGAGCGGCACGAGCCGTGGACGTGGTATTTCCTCGAACCGCAATCGGTCGCGCGCGAACGCCTCGCAGCCTTGTTCGAGGAGGGGCGCCGATGAAGCTCGCCGCGGCCATTCTGATTGTCCTGCTGGCCGGCTCCGGACAGACCTTCAGATCCGGCGTCGAGGGCGTGCACGTCGACGCGCTCGTCCTCGATGGGAATCGGCCGGTCTCCGGGCTGCGCGCGGCCGATTTCGAGCTGCGCGACAGCGGGGTCGTCCAGAAAATCGAGACGGTCGCGTTCGAAGACGTCCCGCTGAACGTGATCTTCGCGCTCGACTGCAGTGAGAGCGTTCACGGCGAGCCGCTCGAGCACCTGAAGGCCGCCGCGCTCGCGGCAATTCGGCTGCTGCGTCCTATCGACCAGGCAGCTCTCCTCACATTCGACGATTACGTCACACTTCGAGCGGATTGGACGACGGATCGCACCAGTCTCTCGAGCGCCATCAGCACCGCGAAGTCCGGCGGCGCGACGGCGCTGCACGATGCCGCATACGCCGCGCTTACCCTCACGCCGCCGCAGCCGGGTCGAACGTTGACCCTGGTCTTCAGCGATGGTGAGGACACGGCGAGCTGGCTCGCAGGGACGGCGACCATCGATATCGCCCGAAGAAACGACGCCGTGGTGTATGCCGTCGAACTCGGTCAGCGGCGGCTGTGGTCGCCGGGCTACCGCCTCGACGTCCACTCGGGCGTGCAGATGGGGGCCGACGGCGTCCGCACGAACCTCATGGATCGGTTCCTTTCCACGCTCGCGCAGGACACCGGCGGCCAGGTTCTCAACGCCGCGCGCTCCGACCAGCTCGGCGAACGGTTCGTGCGAATCCTGACGGAGTTCAGGACTCGATACCTGATCACCTATACCCCCACCGGTGTCGAGCGCTCGGGCTGGCATCCGCTCGAAGTGATGTTGAAGAACCGCAAGGGGCGCGTCATCGCGCGGCGGGGGTATCTGCGATGAGGGTCACGCCGGTGATCCTCTGCATCTGGTGCCTCTGCGCCGCATCCGCCGCGGCTTCGCCGCGAGCGATATCGAATCCGCCACCACAAGTCAGAGATCTCACGATTGCGCGGGCGAATCTGGCCGCATATCGGTCCCTGCTGCGCAAGTACCAAGCGGACGATCCCAAGACGATCGAGCGGCTGCTCGAATGGGACCACGACGCGCTGCACGACGCCGTCACGCTGATCAACACGGGATCGGACGAGGCGCGCCCCTGGTCATTGACGGATCTGAAGGCAGCGGTGCTGATGCACACGTCTGCTGCCATGCAGCTGCTGCGCGAAGAGAAACCGGACGCGGACCTGTCATTCCAACTCGATCTGGCGAGCCGTGTCCTCGTGCGCGGCGCCGACCCCCAGCTCGGCTACATCGAGCCACGGATCGAGATGCGGATCGCCGAGGTGCGTGCCTTCGCGTCGCGCTGGTACGTCGCGACGTCGCGTTTGCTTAAGCATTCGACGCGCTTCAATGCGGCGCACAGTCTTCTCGCGCTCGGGCGCAAGCGCCTGCCGGGCGACGCCGCCGTTCTCTTCGAAAGCGGCACGATGGAGGAGTTCATCGCCACTCACCCCTCGCGGGACATCAGCCGCGACCTTGCTGGGCGTATGTCGCTCAGCCACAACGACAGCGTCGCGAACGACCTCTTGAAGGACCACGGCAATCAGCTCCTCGCCGCAGAGCGCTGGCTGCGCGAATCGATGACTCGCGATTCCAGCCGCGTCGTTACGCAGTTGCATCTCGGGCGCGTGCTGATGCTGCTCGGGCGCGACGACGAAGCGATGCGCCTGCTCGGCGCGGTAGCTGCCACATCGCCGGAGCATGCGTATCTCGCGCACCTGTTCCGAGGCGCGATTGAAGAGCGCCGCGGCTCACTCGATGCGGCGTCCGATTTCTATCGCGCAGCCGCGACCATCGACGCAAGCCGCCAGGTCGCGATCATCGCGCTCAGCCAGGTCTTACAGCGGCAAGGTCGCGGCGAAGAATCACGGGCACTGCTGGAGCAGCTGCTGAAGACGGGCTCCGCCGATGAGGATCCCCGGTGGCTGTACTTCTTCGAACGCAGCAAGATGGTCGAGGAACGGTTCGAAGCGCTGTTTTCGGAGATGAGGAAATGAGAGTTGCGGCCCCGGTTCTGGTTGCTGCCTTGCTGACCGTTGTCGGACTGCACGCGCAGGTGTTTCGCAGCCGCATCGAGGGCGTGCGTATCGACGCTCTGGTCACGGACGGAAAAAAGGCGGTCACCGGACTGGGCGCCAGCGATTTTGAGGTCCGCGACGCCGGAGTACTGCAGCAGATCGACAGCATCACGCTCGGCGATGCACCGCTCAGCATGCTGCTGGCGCTCGACGTGAGTTACAGCATGCGCGGCAAGCCGCTCGCGGATCTGAAGGAGGCCGCCGTGGCGGTCATCGATCTCCTCACACCCGCCGACCGAGGCGCGATCCTCACGTTTTCCGAAAGGCTCGAACTGCGCGCGCCATGGACGTCGGACCGCGGCGCCTTGAAGACGTCGTTCTCGAACGTCGAGGCGCGCGGCGCAACGAGCCTGCACGACGCCGCCTTCACCGCGCTCACGATACGCGACGAGGTTCCGGCGCGCGCCCTCGTGCTGATCTTCAGCGACGGTGATGACACCGTCAGCTGGCTGCCGGGCCAGACGATTCTCGACAGTGCCCGGCGCAGCGAAGCCGTCGTTTACGGCGTCGGGTTGACGCCCACAGATTCAACCGCACGACCCGGATACCGGATGGATTTCCGGTCAGGGCTGCAGCCGGTGAAGCCAAGGGTCGCCGGGGCGGGCTTGTTTCAACAGGTGCTGCCGACGCTCGCCGAAGACACGGGCGGCAAGTATCTCGACGCGCAGCGGAGCGAAAACCTCCGTCAGGCCTTCGTGGAGATCGTCACCGAATTCCGCACACGGTATCTGATCACGTACACGCCTCGCGGAGTCGATCGAGGCGGCTGGCACCCGATTGAAGTCAAGTTGAAGAACAAACCCGGCAAGATCACCGCGCGCCGCGGGTATCTGCGATGACGATGCTGCTGGTGATGACTGTCGCGCTTACCTCCTCCGCGCTCGACTATCGTGCCCTGGTCGACGAGTACCGCAAGGATGGCAGGCCACAGGTCGAACAGCTGCTCGCCGCGCCGGCGGCGGACGTCGAGCGCAACGTCACGGCAACGCTTGCCGCCTCGCCGCCGTGGACGTGGGAGGAGCTGCGCGGCGCGGCCATGCTGCACACCGAAGCGGCACTTCGATCGCAGAAGAACAAGGACGCGCGCGCGGCGGAGTTCCAGATCACGCTCGCACAGAAGATGCTCGATCGCGTCGTCGAGCTCTCGCGTCCTCAGAAGGACTACGCCCTCCGATGGTACTCGGTCGTGCCGCGGCTGCTGCGCACGCTTGGCGGAGGCGGTCTCAGCCAACGCATCGAGACCTATGGTGAATCGAAGTGGGGCCACGATCCTGCGCGCGCGAGCTACACGCGCGGGCTCGGGTTCGAAGCCACGGCGGCTCGCGAGGGGGTGATTCCCGAACCCGGTGAATCATCGGTGTTCACGGGAAGTACCCGTATCGAAGCGTATCTCGTGCCCGCCGCGGAGGCGTTTACCGACGCGCTCAAACAGGATCCCGGCCTGCACTGTGCGTCGCTGCATCTCGGCCGGGTCAGACTGTTGCAGGGCCAACGTGAAGAGGCCGCCACGCTGTTCCGCGGCGCGTTGGACGACGTGGATCCCAGCGTGGCGTACCTGGCCGCGTTGTTTCTGGGGTCACTCGAAGAGCGGAACGAGCGGTACGACGTCGCTGAGAAACTCTATCGCGATGCCCTGCGGCGTATTCCGTGGGGCCAGTCTGCCCCACTGGCGCTGTCGGAACTCCTCAGCCGCACCGGCCGCGAGCAAGAAGCTCGCGATGCACTCGCGGCGCATTTCACATTCATCGGCTCCGGCGTCATCGATCCCCTGTGGACGTACACCGCGCTTCCGTCCGACGAGCTGGGGACGCGGTTCGACCTCCTGCGAATGGAAGTGTGGAAGTGAGAGCGGGCGTCTGCGCCGGAGTGGCGCTCCTCGTTGCGTCCACACATGCTCAGCCGCCGCAATTCCGCAGCGGTGTCGACGCAGTCCGTGTCGACGTCCTGGTCACGGACGGCCGGCGTCCCGTCGCGGGGCTGACGACCGATGACTTCGAGATCCGCGACAGCGGCGTCGTGCAGACGATCGAGGCGGTCGCGATCGCCGACATCCCGATCAGCATGATGGTCGCGCTCGATCTCAGCCAGAGCGTGAAAGGGGACACGCTCGACCAGCTGAAGAAGGGTGTGGACGCGGCGCTGGCCGCGCTGGAGGCTCGCGACCGTGCGGCGCTCGTGACGTTTTCCAGCGACGTGCGACTTCGTCACGACTGGACCGGCGATGTCGGGACACTGAGAGCGACTGTCGGCGGGCTCGGCGCCGACGGCGGGACGTCATTGTGGGACGCGGCATTCACCGCGCTGACCCTTCGCGATCCAACGCCGACGGTCCGCCGGCTGGTGCTCGTCTTCAGCGACGGCGACGACACGTCCAGCTGGCTGCCGCGCGGATCCGTGGTCGACAAAGCGCGCCGGACCGATGCCGTCGTGTATTCAGTGGAAATGGCCAGCGGCCGCGCCGCGGGCGGCAGGTTGCTGCACTATCGATCCGGTGTCCAGCTCGCCGCCAGCGATCGCACGGCGTGGATTGAAAGCCCGTTTCTCGAGGACCTCGCCGCGGCCACGGGCGGCGATACATACAAGACGACGAACACCGGCGACCTCCGACAGGCTTTCACGCGAATCCTCACGGAGTTTCGGACGAGGTACCTGCTCACCTATGTGCCGCAAGGCGTCGACAAGACCGGCTGGCACCCGATCGAGGTGAAGCTGAAGAACAAGAAGGGGAAAGTGACCGCCCGCCGCGGCTATTTGCGGTAGGGCGGCCCTTTACGGGCCGCCTCGATGCCGGGGTATAAAGCCCCGGCCTACGCTTTTAACAGCTGCCGCACCATGTACGGCAGGATGCCGCCGTGCCGGAACGCGACGAGCTCCTCCGGCGTGTCGATGCGAGCAGTAGCGGTGATGTCCTGGATTGTGCCGTCCGGACACGTCACGCGCACGGTGACGACGCCGCGCGGCTTCAGCGTCGCGCCCATGCCGAGAATGTCGAACCGCTCGCGGCCGCTGATCTTCAACGACGCGGCGTTCGCTCCCGCACGGAACTCGAGCGGCAGCACGCCCATGTTGACGAGGTTGCTGCGGTGGATCCGCTCGAAGCTCTCGGCGAGCACGGCCTTCACGCCGAGCAGCACCGTGCCCTTGGCTGCCCAGTCGCGCGACGATCCGGAGCCGTATTCCTTCCCCGCAATGATGACCAGGGGCACGCCCTGTTCCTTGTATTTCATCGCGGCGTCGTAGATGGTCGTCACACCGCCGTCCGGCAGCAGGGTCGTCCATCCGCCTTCAGTCCCTGGCGCAAGCTGGTTGCGCAGCCGGATGTTGGCGAACGTTCCGCGCATCATCACCTCGTGATTGCCGCGGCGCGCGCCGTAGGAGTTGAAGTCTGCCGGCGACACGCCCTTGGATATCAGATATTTCCCCGCGGGACTGTCCGAGGGAATCGATCCTGCGGGTGAGATGTGATCGGTCGTGACGCTGTCGCCGAGCACGGCGAGCGCGCGCGCGCACACGATATCTGACGGAGGCGTCGGCTCGACGGTCATATCCTCCAGGAACGGAGGGTTGCGGATATAGGTGGAGTGCTCGTCCCACTCGAAACGTTCGCCGGTCGGGCTCGGCAGCGATCGCCAGCGCTCGTCGCCGTCGAACACCGTCGCGTACTTGGATCGGAACATCTCCGACTTCACCGCCGTGAGCATCGTCGCTTGAATCTCCCGCTCCGTCGGCCAGATGTCTTTCAAGTACACCGGCGCGCCAGACGAGTCCTCGCCGAGAGGCTCCGACGTGAGGTCGATCTGCATCCGGCCGGCGAGCGCGTAGGCGACGACCAGCGGCGGCGAGGCGAGGTAGTTCGCGCGCACCTGCGACTGGATGCGCCCTTCGAAGTTGCGATTGCCGCTGAGCACCGACGCGACGATCAGGTTCTTGTCCTTGACGATGCTCGAGACCGGCTCGGGCAGCGGCCCGCTGTTCCCGATGCACGTCGTGCAGCCGTAGCCAACGATGTTGAACCCGAGCTCCGCGAGGTACTCGAGCAATCCCGACGCCTTGTAGTACTCCGTGACAATCAGCGAGCCGGGCGCGAGGCTGGTCTTCACCCACGGTTTGACTTTCAAGCCGCGCTTCACCGCGTTTCGCGCGAGCAACCCGGCGCCGATCATGACGCTCGGATTCGAGGTATTGGTACAGCTGGTGATCGCGGCGACAACCACCGCACCGTGATCCAGCCCCTCCATGCCGGGAACGGTTTCGGTCGCGGTGGCCACGGCGGCAGCCGCAGGCTGCGCCGCCGGCGAACTGGTCTCGCCCGGTTTGCTGGTCACCGGCTTTGCCTTGCGTTCCGTCAGCATCAGATCCAGCGCCTGCTGGAATCGCACCTTGGACTGACGCAGCGATACGCGATCCTGGGGCCGCTTTGGTCCGGCGAGGCTCGGTTCGACCGTCGAAAGATTCAGTTCCAGCGTAGACGTATAGACGGCGTCCTGCGCATCCGATCCGCGGAACAGCCCCTGCTCTTTTGCGTACGCTTCGACCATCTGCACGTGCAGCTCGTCACGCCCCGTGAGGCGGAGGTAGTCGAGGGTCATATCGTCGATCGGGCAAATCGCGATGGTCGCGCCGTACTCGGGCGACATGTTCCCGAGCGTCGCGCGATCCGCAATCGTCAGGAACTCCAGGCCCGGCCCGTAGAACTCGACGAACTTGCCGACGACGCCGAACTTGCGCAGACGCTCGGTGATCGTCAGCACCAGATCGGTGGCGGTCGCCCCTTCCGGCAGTCTGTCCACCAGCCTGAAACCGACGACCTCGGGAATCAGCATCGAGATCGGCTGGCCGAGCATCGCGGCTTCCGCTTCGATCCCGCCGACGCCCCACCCTACGACGCCCAGCCCGTTCACCATCGTCGTATGCGAGTCGGTACCGACCAGTGTGTCCGGGTACGCCAGCACGCCGCCGCCGGTGGTTTCCTTGAACACCACGCGCGCCAGGTATTCGAGGTTCACCTGATGCACGATCCCGGTGTCAGGCGGCACGACGCGGAAATTCTGGAAGGCTTCCTGTCCCCAGCGGAGAAAGATGTAGCGTTCGCGGTTTCGCGCGAATTCAAGCGCGGCGTTCAGATCCGCGGCGTTGAGTTCCGCGTAATGGTCCACCTGGACCGAGTGATCGATCACCAGCTCGACGGGCTGCAGCGGGTTCACCCGTTTTGGATCGCCCCCCAGGCGGACGATGCCGTCGCGCATCGCGGCAAGATCGACTACCGCCGGAACCCCCGTGAAATCCTGGAGAAGCACTCGCGCGGGTGTGAACGCGATCTCCTGCTGCGCCTTCGACGCGACGTCCCACTTGGCCAGTGCCGTGACATGTTCGGCATGGACGAACCGGCCGTCCTCCCGGCGGACCAGGTTTTCCAGAAGAATCTTCAGCGAGTAAGGCAGCCGTGCGATCCCGCTGTAACCAGCGCGCTCGAGCGCGGCCAGACTGAAGATGTCGAAGGTCTCGCCGCCGGCGGTGAGCCGGGTGCGACTGTCGAAGGAATTCTGAAAGGCCATCTCCGGATCATCCTCTACGAAATATCGGGAGCGCAAGTGTTGAGCTGAGCGGTGTCGAGCCCTCGACGCCGGCAGTTCGACGCCTGAAGGCCCTCGGCTTCCGACGGCGACTCAACGGTTACCGCGGGTACGCGGTTTGCGATTCCGCCTCTGGAGGTCAACACGATGCCTGACCAGGACACACCGAATCGGGCGGCAAACAAGGAGAAAGCGGAAGGAAATCGTTCGACCGTGGAACAGAACGCCGCGATTCCGAATTCGGAGAGCAGCACGGATCGCAAATACAACGTCGGGATCGGCGACAACACGGGCGGGATCACGAATCGGCCGCTCGACGAAGAAGTCGAAAACCAGAACGCGCTGCCCGATCGCGGCCTGTCGCAAGCCGACGAACTGGCGCGCAGCAACGAGGATATCGAGCGATGACCGGGACTGCCGGACGCCGCCATTCGACGCTGAACACTCAGATCTGACGTGTGCTGATTGCGCACCTGTCGGATCTGCACATGCGGGACGAACACGATGTGATCTGGCTGGAACGCCAGCTGGATCGCATCGCGTCGCGCCACGTCGATCATCTGGCGGTTACCGGCGATCTGCTCGATCGCTGGAGTCCCTCGCTGCTGTCGCGCGCGCTGGATGCCCTTCAGTCGCGCGCGTGGCTCCATCCCGAACGTCTCACGATCCTCCACGGCAATCACGATCTGGCGTCGAGCGGCGGCCATCCGCGGCGCGGCGCGGATCTGTGGCGACTGGCCACCCGGTTTTGGGATCCACCGCCGTTGGTCACCTGGCGTCGCCGTCGCTTCTATCGCGCGATTGCGAATCGCTGCACTCCCGCGGTTCCCGGGGAATGCCTGGTCGCGCATCCGGCTCCATTCAGTAAGACGCTTGCCGACGGAGTGCGGATCGCGGTGCTCGATACGGTGGCCCTGCCGCGCACGCCGTTCGCGCTCCGCCATGGCGCGATCACGCTGCATCACGCTCTTGGCAACATTTCACGGTCGCAGACGGACTGGCTGTCGCGGCAGGCGCCCGGCGCCCAGCCTCTCGTGGTGCTGATGCATCATCTGGCGCTCGGGACGCCGGGATTCACCTGGCGGCCGAATCCATCCTGGGGCGTGCGGTTTCCCGACGTGCACGTACCGATGCACGTCGGCGAAGATGACAGGGCGCGATTCTGGACCGCCGCGCGCGAGGCATCGGTGAAACTCGTATTATGCGGTCACGTCCATCGCACCGAGTTGGAGTGGAAGGACGGCATTGCCGTTGGCGTCAATGGCCAGAGCGGCGCCGTATGGGCCGGGCACACGATGGCGTTCTACACCGTCGACAGGGACCGGGTGACCATGAACGTCGAGAGGGCGGACTGAAGAGTCCCTAGAATAGATAAACCAGCGACGCTCCGGCCGTCGGGACCCGCCGCCGTTTGTCGCCCGTGTCCGCCCCGCCCTTGCGGAACAACAGGCCGCCGTCGACGCGCACGCCGGTGCGGTGCTTTCCCTGGCCGAACCACAGCTTCAACCCGCCGCCCACGTGATACTCGCTGCCCGTCTCGATCACCTCGTTCTTCTCGTGCAGCTCGCGGACATAGCCAGCACCCGCGCGCAGGAACGGCACTCCCCTGCCATCGTTGAACGACAAGCCGGTCAGATGAAACACCCCGGATCCATCGACGATGATCCTGGTCAACGTCTCCGTGGCGTTCACATCTGCGGCGGACTCCGCGTCGTCGCCAAGCCGCGCCGAGATGACGGGACGCCCGTATTCGACGCCCCCCTCGACCGAGAACGGCTTGGTGACATAGACGCCGACGCGCGCCTGCGCGCCGGCCACGGACTCCGCCTTCGGCGCCGCGGTGAACAGAACGAACCGGCTGTTGTTCGTTGTCGAGTTGCGCGTTTCCTCCGCCGAGACGGAGCCCTGATCGAAGCCGCCGGACCACACGACCCCGCCGCCGATCTCCACGGATCCGGCACGAGGCACGTCGTACCGTCTGTAGAACTGAGCGACGGCCGATGACGGAAAGGCGATCCAGGCGAAAAGGGCGCACGCCAGCGCACGCCTCACTTCGCCACCACCTTCAGCTCGATGTCCCCCGTGCCGCCGCCCCTCGGCACGACGACAATCTTGTTGTAGAACTGCGGTCTGAAATTGACGTCGATGTTCAGCGACAGATCGAAGAAGCTCTCGATGTCGCCGTCGTCGAGCGGCTCGACGCGAAGTATGTGAGGCCCGGGATCGAGGCCGGCGATCACGAAGCTGCCATCGTCGCTCAGCGAGAATCCTCCGACCAGCGTCTTCGTGCGCGTATCGAACGCGACGACGTGAGCGCCGAGCACTCCGTTGCCGGATTTGGTGACCTTTCCGCTGATGCTGCCGGTCTCGCGGCTGAATGACGGCGCGGCATAGATGTCGGAGACACCGGCAATGTCGTCGGCCTTGAGCGTCCGCCCGGAGATGTTGCCCATCGAGAACGCGATCGGGAACATGACCGACTCAGCGGCGATGACGCGACGACCGCCGGATTGCAGCTCCGTTTCCCCCATCGCGGAGTGGGCCAGGCCGTGGAGGTGGCCGATCTCGTGCAACGCAATGCTCTCGACGTCGTATGCGTTCGCCTCGCCGCCTGATGCGACAGACCACGGGAACGCGGCGTTGATGAGGATGTCGGCCTCGACGAGCGAACCGTTCGTCTCATCGATCATGAAGGTCGTCGCGCCGAGCGTGCGATCGAGGTCCGGACGGTTCTGAAAGCCGATGACCGTCGTGCGATCACCCCGAATGGGATTCGCCAGCGTGAACCCGGCGAACGTCGATGACATCTGCGCCCTCGGCACGGCATCCCACGTGGCGAACGCACGCGACACGGCCTGCTGAAACTGCGTCGACGAGACCCCGCCGACACCCCTGTCCGTCACGAAATACCGGATCGGCATCTGGGACCATCTCAGCGTGACCGTCCGTCCGCTGACGCGCGCGCCCAGCTTCAAATACGCGAAGACGGGGGTCGTGGCGCTGGTGACGAGAAGGATGGCGAAGAGGATGGCGGCCAGCCGCTTCACTGCGCACCGCCGGTCCGTGCCATCGCGGTTCTCACCGACGCGGCGAACGAATCGAGCGGCAGCGGCTGGCGTGAGAGATCGCCGCGGATGACCGCTTGCCGCGCGTCGCTCGACGCGGTGAGAACAGGCGGCATCACGACACGGCGTCCGGTGCGAGCGTCGACCCGCACACGATAGACACCCTGATTCAGTCCGAATACGTGCGCGACGCTCGGCCCCGCCGCGCGTAGAAACAACACGACCTCCTCTCCTTGCCTGAACTCGGGTGCGCCGACCATGACGTTCCGGTAGCGCCCGATCTGCCCGCCCGGCACGCGGAACGTCACGGCATCGCCGGGCCCGCCCTTCAGATACGAGGCGGCTTCCAGCGTGACGATCGTATCGATCCGCGTGCGGTCGTCCGACCACTCGGGCCGCACCTCCGCGACGCGTCCATACACAATGACTTGCGACCCGGCAACCACCTCGCGAAACTCAGCCGGCACGAGCACGGTCGCGCGAACATCCTGCGCGAGACACAACAACACGATGAGCGTAATCAGACGATGCATGAACGCAAGTTTACTGTGACAGGCGCGTCAAATGCCGATGCCGGTTGCCAATGGATCTATTTCGGTAACCCCGATCGCGCGGCCACATCGAGGACCGCCTTCGCGGCGCGTTGGCTCGCGCCCGGAGTGCCGAGCCGGCTGCGTACGCCGCGCAGGGCCGCGCGCACCCGCTGCGCCTGGGCCGGGTCGCTCAGGACCTTGAACGCTTCCGCGGCGACGGCGTCGGGTGTGAATTCGTCCTGGATTAATTCGGGAACGATTCGTTCACCCGCGACGAGGTTCGCCATCGCGTACGTGTCGACGTGCACGAAAGGTTTGCCAAGCCGGTAGGTCCACGGCGAAAGGCGATAGACGACGACCATCGGGCATTCGTGCAGCGCCGCCTGGACGGTGACCGTCCCCGAGGCGACCAGCGCGACGTCGGCGGATACGAGCACGTTGTCGGCTTCACCATGGACCACCGCGACGCCGCTCCGCGCGGTGGCGCTGGCCGTTCCGGTGGTGCCAACCGTGAGCGACAGCGGTTCGAACAGATCGTCGGACAGATGCGGCGCCCGCGCGACGAGAAACTGCGCGTCCGGAACCCGCTCGCGAATCAATGCCGCGGCGCGCGCCAGACCGGGCAGGATCGCGCGCACTTCATTGCGGCGGCTGCCGGGCAGCAGCGCGACCACCGGGCGGTTCGGATCGAGCCCGGCGCGCACGAGAAACGAGCCACGCGGCTGCGGCGGCTCGGCCAGGTCGAGCAGCGGATGCCCGACCCACTCCACGGGAATGCCCGCCTGGCGATAAATCGATTCCTCGAATGGAAAAATCACGAGCACGCGGTCCGCGATCCGCCGCATCGTCCGCATCCGCCCGCGCCGCCACGCCCACAACTGCGGGCTGATGTAGTAGACGACCGGGATCCCGCGCTTCTTCATCGCCCGCGCCACGGTGAAGTTGAAGTCGGGAAAATCAACCGCGACGAAGACGTCGGGACGCGTCGTCTCCGCCTCACGCACGATGCGGCGATACGCCGCGTAGGTGCGAGGCAGCAGTCGCGCCACCTCGAGGAGTCCCGTCACCGACAGCCCGCTGAAATGATCGATGAGGACGGCGCCAGCGGCTTCGAGGTGGGTGCCGCCAAAACCGGTGATGACCGCGCCGGGATGCTGGCGCAGAATTTCCGTCGCGAGCGCACCGGCGTAGAGGTCGCCCGACGGCTCGCCGCACGAGATCATCACGCGCACTGAACTGGAGGCCGCCTCTCAGCTCGGCTTGGTGAAGATCTTCGAATCGACGGGAACGTTGAATTCGTACTTGCGCACGGTCCGTTCGACGGTGGGCCCGCCTTCGCGGTGGAGCTCGGTCTTGAACGCGACCTTGAGGCCGTTGACGTCGCGGTAATCGGAATAGATCTCCTCTGCGGCGACGTCGCCGCCCGGGACGGCGACGCGGTATGCCGCTTTTGTGATCAACGCCGTGACGGGGTCGATGTAGAGCGAAACGGGCTTGCCGCCGGGAATCGCGATCGTGAGCCCCAGCGTCTGCCCCGCTCTGGTCACGATCGTTTGGGCGCTCACTTTGCCGTCGGCCAGGGCCAGCAGCAGGGGAACCGTATCGCGCTGCACCACGCCGCGCATCTGTTCCGCGACCGCGGCCGGCGCATCCTGGGCCCCGCGCGCGTCCTGGATCCAGTAGCTGCCCGCGTTGAATACCTGCACGACCGGACCGGCCGGCGTCTGCGCGTCGACGCGATAGGACGACGGATATCGAATCGTCGCCACGCTCGGAAGCTCCGTCGTCGAACCCCCGGCGTCGACGACGGCCACTGAATCGACGCGTACGGTCTGAATGGACTTCAGCAGCGACAGACCGCCTTTTGCGGCGATCGCACGCGCGACGAGCTCCTTCGCCTCGACGTGATTCGCCCGCGTCGGCGCGGCCGTGGCCTGGCCGCGGAACGCGACCTGTTCGAGGCGGCCTGCCCCGGGGCCGTGATGGCGCAAATCCGGTGACGACAGATCGAGCTCCGCCAGCGGGATACTTTCGACCTGCTCGAAGCCGACGCCCGGCAGGTCCTTCGCGAACACCGACGCGTCGCCGACGAGCACGATCGACAGCCGGTCGGGCCGCAGATACTGCTGCGCCACCCGCTGGATGTCGTCGACCGTGATCATGTTCACGCGTTCCCGGTAGGTCTGCAGATCGTTCAGATCGAGACCATAGAACACTGCATTGAGCACCTGCAGCGCGATGGCGCTCGGCGTCTCGATCGTCAGCGGGAAGCTGCCGGTGAGGTATTCCTGCGCGTCGGTCAGCTCACGCGTCGAGACACGCTGACGCTGCAGCCGCACGATCTCTTCGACCATCAGCCGCAAGGCTTCCGCGGTCTTCTCGGATCGCGTGTCGGTTTCCGCGACAATATCCCCGGTGTCTTTCAGGGCGTTCAGATCCGCCGAGGCGCCGTAGGTGAGGCCGCGCTCGGACCGAAGCACCCGGTGCAGGCGGTTGCCCCCTTCACCGCCGAGGATTTTCATCGCGACGTCCAGCGCCAGATAGTCCGGATGACGACGCGGCAGCGCGATGTTCCCGGCCCGGATCTCCGTCTGTGCCGCACCGGGCCTATCGATGACGACCACGCGCCGCGTCGGCGGCGGGGGCGCTTCCACCTTGAGGGCGGGCAGCTCGATCCGCGACCACGAACCGAAGGCACGCTCCGCTCCCTTGAATGCTTCGTCAGCCGCGACGTCGCCGACGATCGCGAGGATGGCATTGTTCGGCGCGAACCAGCGCTTGTGGAAGTCCAGGAGATCGCCGCGCGTGATCGCGGTAATCGATTCGGGGGTACCGGAATCGGGCTTGCCGTATGCGTGGAACCCGTAGACGAGCCGATCGAACACGACGCCGGCGAGATAATCCGGGTCGTCGTAGCTGACTTTCAGCCCGGACAGGATCTGCTGGCGCTGCCGATCGATTTCCTCCGGCGCAAACGCCGGCTGCCGCGCGAGCTCCGACACGAGATCGAGCGCCAGCCCGAGGCTGTCCTTCATCACCGCCGCGTTGATGAAGGTCAGATCGCTGCCCGCGCCCGCGCCAATCGCGCCGCCGATCGAATCGATCGCGGTCGCGATCTGCTCGGCGTTCTTGCTGGTGGTGCCCTGGTCGAGGAGCGACGCGGCGAGATAGGCCACGCCTGGCTTGGTCGCGGGATCCTGTGCACCCCCGGCGCGCACGATCAACCGGATGCTGACGGCAGGCTGCTCGTGGTGCGAGACCGCCACGACCTGCAGCCCATTGGGAAGCGTCCGGACCTGGTAGGGGGGGAAGTTTACCTGTCGTGCCGCCAGGGGGCGCGGCGGGCGTTCCGTCGGCCAGTCGATCACCTGGGCCGAGGCCAGACTCGCGACGCCGAGCGCCAACGTGAGGTGGAGGCCGATGACGGGGCGGCGCATCAACGGGTCACGCCGCGGCCGGCGCCTCTCGGCATGATGGTGATCACCAGCCGGTTTTCCGTCGTGAAATACTTGCGCGCGACCCGCTGCACGTCGGCCTGCGTGATGTTCATGAAGATGTCGAACTCGCCGTCCGCCGTCTTGATGTCGTTGTGGATGACCGCGGCGTGCCCGAGCTGCGACGCTTTGTCCTTGTTCGATTCGCGGCTGAAGAT
Organism: Acidobacteriota bacterium; assembly: GCA_046731735.1. Lineage (GTDB taxonomy): Bacteria > Acidobacteriota > Vicinamibacteria > Vicinamibacterales > 2-12-FULL-66-21 > JALZOC01. The sequence goes on along the minus strand of JBKPLP010000070.1, from coordinate 31,534 downwards.
GTAATCGCGCGCGAACTGGTTCTTCGCCTGTTGCAGCTCGGCCGCCGTGATCGGCTGGCTCCGAAGTTCATCGAGCTCGGCGATGAGCGCGGCGATCGTTTCGTCGGTCGTGTGGCCGGGCTGGACGATCGCCACGGCGTAAAAGAGATTGGGATCCTCGATGATGTTGCCGCCGCCGAACGCCGCCAGCGCCAGCCCCTTCTCGTAGACCAGCTTCCGGTAGATCCGGGAGCTCTGCCCGTCCGACAGCACCTTCGAGGCAATGTGCAACGGATAGGAATCGGGATTGCCATCGTAGGTGATGTGATGGGCGACGACGACGGCAGGCAGCGGCCAGCTCTCGTCGAGCCGGACCCGCCGCTCTTTCGTCTGCGGCGGCTCCTGCGGGATGTCGCGCGGCACCGGCCGATCCGACTTCGGCACACGGCCCAGGTATTTCGCGACGAGATCCTGCGCCTCCTTCGTGTTGAAGTCGCCGACCAGCACCAGCGTCGCGTTGTTCGGGACGTAGTAGGTGCGGAAGAAATCGCGGACGTCGCCGATCGACGCGGCCTCCAGGTCTTTCATGCTCCCGATCGTCGGGTGCTTGTAGGGATGCACCGTGAACGCCTGGTCGTAAATCAGCTCGTTCAACCGGCCGTAGGGCTGGTTGTCGATGCGCATCCGGCGCTCTTCCTTCACCACCTCACGCTCGGTCTTGAACACGTCTTCGTCGATGCGCAGCGTCGCGAGGCGATCGGCTTCGAGCCAGAGCACGAGCGGCAGATACTGCGCGGGCACCGTTTCCCAGAAGACCGTCGCGTCTTCGGTCGTATAGGCATTGCTCTGACCGCCAATGCTCGAAATCCACGACGGATGACCTTCCGGCTCGACGTTCTTGGAGCCCTTGAACATCATGTGCTCGAACAGGTGCGCGAAACCGGTACGTCCAGCACGCTCGTTTTTCGAGCCGACGTGATACCAGATCTCGGTGTGCACGATCGGCGTGGAGTGATCTTCAAGGAAGACGACCTGCATCCCGTTGGGCAGGGTGGTCATCGTGTAGTCGAGCCGCGCGGGGCGCGTCGACGCTCGCGCGGCGCGGTCGATCGAGAGGAGCACGACGGTTGCCGCAACGACCGCGGCAACGACCCGCAGAATCGGATGTTTCATGGGTTCCAGGTCTGAACAGCGCTTCTTACGATTCTACTTTAGACGCGCTTCAAGAGCGGCGAGCCTCGCGGCGAGGTCGGCGATGGTCTTCCTGAGCTCGGGCAGCTTCCGGAATACGGCTGACGACTTCAACCAGTCGCGGTTGTTGATCGCGGGATAACCGGAAATGAACGAACCGGGCTCGACGCTGTTCGGGATCCCCGACTGTGCAGTCGCCACCGTCCCCTTCCCGATCGTGATGTGACCCGACACCCCGACCTGACCGGCCAGCGTGACCGCGTCTTCGACGGTGGTGCTGCCGGCGATGCCAACCTGCGCCGCCAGCAACACGTTCCTGCCGATGGTCACGCCGTGCGCGACCTGGACCAGGTTGTCGATTTTCGTGCCGGCGCCGATGCGCGTCTCGCCAACCGCGGGCCGGTCGATCGTGGCGTTGGCTCCAATCTCGACGTCGTCTTCGATGGCCACGCCGCCGACCTGAGGGATCTTCTGATGGCTACCGTCGGGACCGGTCGCAAATCCGAAACCGTCGCTGCCGATGACCGCGCCGTCCTGTACGACGACGCGATCGCCGATCGTGACGCGCTCGCGGATCGAGACTCGAGCGTGAATGACGCAGTCGCTGCCGATCTGCGCGCCGGCGCCGATCACTGCATGGGGATAGACGATCGAGCGCGCGCCGATGCGCGCCGCATCGCCGATGACCGAGAACGGGCCAATCGACGCATCAGGGGCGACAGTTGCAGACAGGGCGACATCGGCGAGACGGTGGACGCCCGCTGGCGGGTGATCCGGACTGGCGAAGAGCGCGATCGCTTTCGCGAGCGCGAGATAGGGATGCGGCACGCGAAGCATCGCGCACGGGGCCGCCTCCGCCTGCTCGGACAGGATGATCGCCGATGCTCTCGTGCGCCTCAGCTCCGGCGCGTATTTGGGATTGGTGAAGAACGTCAGGTCGCCGGCGCCGGCATCCTCGATGCCAGCGACGCGGCGAATCTCGATCTCGCCGTCACCTTGCAGGCGGCACTCGAGACGCTCGGCAATGTCGCGCAGCTTCAACGCCGGAAGTATACCGTCGTTCGATGACGCTCAGGACGGCGCGGAGGCCTCGACCAGCCGTCACGACGAGGGGATCGCGCTGCGCTCGAAGAACCTCGCGAGGTGTTCGAGTTTCAGCGCGCTCGCGACCTCATCCACCTGCCGGCTGCGCGCCTCGCCGTCGAGTGCGATCGCCGCGCGCAGCTGCGTGAGCGGTGCGCTCTGTTTCGCGGTCCACTTCACGACGTCGAGGCCCTGGCGGGCGCCGCGCAGAGAGAGGAAATGCCCGACCATGCGGAACGCGAAGTAGTAGGCGACGAAATTCGGCCCCGGCAGGAGGACGAGCAGCCCCGAGGCCACGAACAACAGCGAATCGATCAGCAGCCACAGCCGGTGCCGCTCGAAATCACGCCCGAGCTGACGCCGAAGCAGCGTGTCGGCGTGCCGCTCTTCGACGTCCGTCGGATGATGAAGACACGCGACTGTCTGACCACGGAGATGCCAGAGCAGCCGCTGCTCGGCGATGCTCTCGGCAACCCAGCGCATGAAGCGCGCTTTGATGCGATCGAAGAACCCGCGCTGCTCGGCCTCGCGCTCGGCGTGCGTACGGCGCCGCTCGCGCTCGGCCTCCGCCAGCATCGCCGCAAACCGGACCTTCATCCGGTGAAAGAACCCACCCGGGGCCTCGCCTGCGGGCGGCTCCGGTTCATCCGGGACTTCACAGTACAGCTCGTACCGCTCGGGTCCGACCGGCACGAGGTACACGTCCATCTACTTTCGAACTTTCTTCGGCAGGTTCGGCGCTTCGACAGGCACGGCTGGCCGGCCGGCCTCAATCCAGGCCGCGGTAATCACGCCGACCACGTCTCCGATTGAGTCCGCCAACCGCTGCTCGACGATCGGCTTCACCTTGGCGAAGAACGCATCGTAGTAGCCGTCGTCGTACACGTCCTTCCCGGCGACCGCCGCCTTGTCAGCGTCGAGCACCGCCTGCACGTGCGAAAAGCTCACGACCAGCGAATCGAAGATCAACTCGCGGATGTTCCCGACCTTCGCCGGGACTTTCGGCGTGAGCTGCAGACGCGGTTGATAGCGCGCGAACAAATCCGATTCGAACCGCGAGTGAATACCCCATTGACCCGTCAGCTGTCCGTCGTAGTTGAGCGCCGCATGAAGGGGGACGTGTGCGTCGGCGGTGTAGTGAGAGACGACGGCAGCGAAGAACTTGATGTTCTCGCGCGAGTACGGCGACATCTGGGTGAACGCCTCGACGAGCTGTTTGTACATTTCTTCGGTGCGCCATGGAACCGTGCCGTTCTTCGTGACGAACTCGAGCCCGTATCGCTTGACCGCCGCGTCGTAGTCATGCGGCAGCTCCTTGAACGGGTACGGACCATAAGCGTCCATGTCGACGAAGTGGCGTGGCGGCTCTTCCACGAACCCCGCGGTGCGCCACAGATCGGGATCGATCGAGTGCTCGACGACCGTCGTCGCGTACTTCTCGAAGAAGGGGCGGATCTCCGCCGGCAGCAGCGCAATCGCCTTCGCGGTGATGAACTTGTGGACCTCGAGCCCCCACGCGGCGGCAGGCGCAGGCCTCGTCAGCGTGAACAGCAAGGCAAGAACGGCGACGGCTTTCGTGCGCATGTGAGTACTCTACACCGCGGGGTCTAAAGACCCCGCGCTACGGAATCAGTTTTCTGAGCGTGCGCAAGTTCCGCGCATCCCACGGATCAACGTCGCTCCGCCGTTTGCTCTCCTTGCTTTCGAGCTTCGGCGTTTCGAGCAGCATCGGCAGTCCGGCAAAGCGCGGATCGTTGAGCAGCCGGCGGAACGGCTCGAGCCCGAGACATCCTTTGCCGATGTGCTCATGACGATCGACCCGGCTGCCACACGGTTTCTTGGAATCGTTCAGGTGAAACACCTTGATGCGGCCCAGCCCGACGATGCGATCGAATTCTTCGAACGTCGCGGCGTAGCCGTCGTCGGTGCAGAGGTCGTAGCCTGCGGTGAGCAGATGGCACGTATCGAGGCAGACGCCGACCCGTGGCGAGCCGCCGAGGCGATCGAGAATTGCGGCGAGCTGCTCGAATCGATGTCCAAGGTTCGTCCCCTGTCCGGCAGTGTGCTCGAGCAGCACCATCGTCTTTCCGTTCGGACGCTTCGCGATCAGACGGCTGATCGCGTCTCCGATGAGTCGCAGGCCCGTCGCCTCGGTGCCTGACGTGTACGAGCCCGGATGCATGACGAGGCCGTCCAGCCCGAGGGATTCGGCGCGATCGAGCTCCTCGCCGAGCGCCGCGATTGACTGCGCGCGCAGCGCCGGCGCGGCGGCGGCTACGTTGATGAGGTAGCTGTTGTGGGCAAAGACCGGCCGGATTCCGGTTTCCTCGACCCGCCTGCGGAACAGCGCGATTTCCTCCGCCGGCAGTTCCCGCGCCCGCCATTGGCCGGCGGATTTCGTGAAGATCTGCAGCGCTTCGCAGCGCGACGCTTTCGCGCGATCGACGGCGCGCGGCAGACCTCCGGCGATCGACATGTGGGCCCCGAGGCGCGGCATCAGTCGCCGAAGACCTCCGCCTCGAAGCGGTAGATCGTCGCGCCGTGCTGCCACGCGTCTCCGCGCAGTCCCGCTTTGATGCAGGTGTGGCGGAGGAACTGCTCCACGGTCCACCCCCATTCGGTCGCGACCTGCGGGAGCAGCAGCCCGCGGCTGGAATCCTGTTCCGCCACGAGGCCATGCCGGCCGATGACGATCGAGGAAGGGTCACGCGGATCGATCGCCTCGAGTGGTGCGAGGACCGACACTTCAATCGACAGCTCGGGGATCTCGTCGGGAGACACGGGCAGGAAACGAGGGTCTTCGCTCGCCGCGTCGGCGGCACATCGCGCGACCTCGCGGGCCAGCCCGCGGCTGCACCGGAGCGTGCCGAGACATCCGCGGAGCTCGCCGCGCCGCTTGATCGTGACGAATGCGCCCGACGAATCCGGAAAATCGCTCTCGAGCGTCAGTGGCTCACGCCGTCCGGCGACCTGCGCCGCGATCGATTTCCGCGCCAGCTCCAGCAGATCGGACTTCTGCTGCTCAGTGAGCATTCGCAAACGTCCCCATCGCGGCCGCCATATAGCCGACCACGCCGTCGTAGTCGCCGGAAACCTCGCCCGAGTGCCCATACTTCAGCACGCGGCCGCTCGTCGCGCCGAGCGCTTTGGCGGCCTTCATCACAGCAATCGCCGCGCCGCCGCCGCACGCCACGTACTGGCCTCGCTGGTGTTCCGGGTACTGTTCGAACAAGGCGAGCAGCGCATCGGCGTCAAAGGCGTTCACGCATTGCTGCACGCGCGCATCCAGCCTGGTGGCGGTGTTCGCATCCAGGTAATGCGACAGGTCCGTGCTCGCCACGAGCAACGCGCGGCGTCCGGCGAACGCGGTGGCGATCGCCTGGGCGACCGCCTCGATCGTGTCGCGGCGCTGGAACCCTATGAGGAGCGGCACGATCGGCACGTCCGGAAGCACGCGTTTGAGAAACGGCAGCTGCATTTCGAGAGAGTGTTCGCGCCGGTGTGCGTCGGGCAACGGTTGGACGACCGGTGAGGCCGATATCGCGCGCGCCCCGGCCTCATCGATTCGCGCCGGCCCCAGCGGAGTCTCGAATGCGCCATCGGGCCACAGCGCCACGCCATCGAACGCGACGAAGTGCGACGGCCCCACCAGCACCGCGACATCGAAGTTCCGCCCGGCGGCCGCGTTGTACGCGTACGCACCGACCGGTCCGGAGAAGATGATCCCGGCGTGCGGCGCAATGATCGCGCGCAGATCGCCTTCCACCTCCGTCGCCGCCGCTTCAAGATAGGTATCGACCTCTCGCGTCAGCGCGGCGAGAGTTCCCGGATACCATGTGCCGGCGACAGCCGTTGGTCTGTTCATGGTGTACCCTGAGCCGTGAACCTTGAGCCCTGAAGCCTTGAAGCCTTGAGCCCTGAGCCCTTATGAGCACATTCACACACGCCGACGTCGAGCGGGTCGCACACCTTGCGCGCCTTCAGCTGACAGCGGATGAAAAGGATCTCTTCGCACGTCAGCTCGCCGACATTCTCGCTTACGCAGAGCAGATCCAGCGCGTCCCGACAGAAGGCGTTCCACCGACGTCGCACGCGGGCGACGCGGCGATGATGCGCGACGACGAGGTACGGCCGTCGCTGCCGCGCGACGCGTCGCTGGCGGCCGGTCCCGACGCGGATGTCGAGGCCGGTCTCTTCAAAGTACCACGGGTGCTCGGGTGAGCGGCACGCCGAAAACCGCGCGCGGTATCCGGAATGCTGTTGCCGCAGGCGAAATCAAGGCGGTCGACGTCTGTCGAACCGCGCTCGAAGCCGCGGCAACGCTCGGGCCCCCGCTCAACGCCTTTCGAACGGTTGCGGCGGAGCGCGCGCTTGCGCGCGCGGCTGAGCTGGACGCGCACCCCGACAAGGCGGCCCTCCCGCTCCTCGGCGTCCCGATCGCGCTGAAAGACAACATCTGCACACGCGGCATCACGACGACCGCATCCTCACGCGTCCTTGAAAACTACGTGCCACCGTACGACGCAACCGTCGTCACGCGGCTGGAGACCGCCGGCGCCGTCATCCTCGGGAAAACCAACTGCGACGAGTTCGCGATGGGATCGTCGACGGAGAACTCCGCCTACGGACCCACTCGCAACCCATGGTCCACCGATCGCATCCCGGGCGGGTCGAGCGGCGGCTCCGCGGCAGCCGTGGCCGCGGGCATCGTTCCGGTGGCGCTCGGCTCCGACACAGGGGGATCGATTCGCCAGCCGGCGGCGCTGTGCGGAATCGTCGGTTTCAAACCCACCTACGGCCGAGTCTCGCGCTACGGCCTCATCGCGTTCGCGTCGTCGCTCGATCAGATCGGGCCGCTGGCGACGACCGTCGAAGATGCCGCCCTGATCATGGACGCGATTGCCGGAGCGGATCCTCGCGACTCCACCGCATCAGCCGCGGCGGTGCCCGGATTCGCCGAGTCACTTGCCGGCCCCGCCGGTCGGACGCGAATCGGTGTGCCCAGGCATCTGTTTTCCGAGGGCGTCGATCCCGATGTCATGCACGCGTTCGACGCGGCGATCCAGGCTGCCCGGGAGCAGGGTGCTGAGATCGTCGATGTCCAGCTGCCCTACAGCCCACAGGCGATTCCCGTCTATTACGTGATTGCGACGGCCGAAGCGAGCTCGAATCTGGCCCGCTACGACGGCGTACGCTATGGGCGCCGCAGCACCGAGGCCGATACACTCCTTGAAATGTATGAGCGTACGCGGGGCGCCGGGTTCGGCCGCGAGGTCAAGCGGCGGATCATCCTTGGCACGTATGTGCTCAGCGCTGGGTACTACGATGCGTACTACCGCAAGGCACAGCAGGTACGCACGCTGATCCGGCGCGATTACGATCGCGCGCTCGAGCACGTCGACGTGATCGCCATGCCGACGAGCCCTACCGCCGCATTCGCGCTCGGAGAACGCGCCGAAGACCCGGTGCAGATGTACCTGTCGGACGTGTTCACCGTCAGCGCCAACCTCGCGGGCCTTCCGGCCGTGACGGTGCCCTGCGGTTTTACCCGCGAAGATCTGCCCATCGGTCTGCAGCTCACCGGCCGCGCGATGGACGACGCGAACGTGCTGCGGGTGGCTGACGTGTACGAGCGCGCGACATCATGGTCGACCCGACGCCCGGCTTTACCCGCCTCGCGCTGACGCGCGCAACCGACGAGCCGCGCTGGATCGATACGCGCGGCATGCTGTTGTCCGGACGCGCGCGCGTCCACGCCGACCTCGGTCACGTCGAGGCGGGAGTGATCGTCGCGGTCCCCGATTCCGCCCTCGTCGCGGTGGTCGGCCGCCCCGATCCGCCGCTGATCACACGCATCGTCACGGAACTCGCAGGGGACGTCAACGTGCTCGCGCAGATGGAAGATGCGGATCACGTCGCTCGCGCGCTGCCGCGCTGGCGCCGCAGCCGCGCCATCATTCACGTGCTGCCCTCGGTCGCGAGCTGGGAACCCGAGCACGAAGCGAACACGCGTGTGTTCACCGCCGAGAGCGCGCCGCAGTTCGACCACGTTCCCGATCCGGTACGGCGCGAGCTGCTCGATGCGCTCCGCGGCCGCACGGTTTCGCGGTTCGTGCCCGGCGTACTGCCGCACGCCGATCCGATCGCCGGACACATCACCGTGCCGATGGCCGCCGTGTGGGCCGACGGCAGGCCCGTCTCGTTTTGCTACCCGGTGTGGCAGACGGAAACTCTTTGGGACGTCTCGATCGAGACTCTCGAGGCGTACCGGCGACGCGGCTTCGCGGCGCGTGCGGCGCGGACGATGATCCGCTACATGCGCCGGGGTGGACGCGCGCCGGTCTGGGGCGCGCTGGATACGAACGTGGGGTCACGCATGCTTGCGGCGAAACTCGGCTTCGTCGAGAACGCCGGCATTGCGGTCTTCACCGCGGTGTGACATCGGGGGCTTCGCTGATCGTTAGGAGCTTCGCTGATCGCTAGGAGCTTCGCTGATCGTTGGGAGCTTCGCTGATCGTTGGGCGCTTCGCTGATCGTTGGGCGCTTCGCTGATCGTTGGGCGCTTCGCTGATCGTTGGGAGCTTCGCTGATCGTTGGGAGCTTCGCTGATCGTTGGGGACTTCGCTGATCGTTGGGAGCTTCGCTGATCGTTGGGAGCTTCGCTGATCGTTGGGGAGCTTCGCTGATCGTTGGGGAGCTTCGCTGATCGTTGGGAGCTTCGCTGATCGTTGGGGCGACGTCGAGGCCAGCCAGATCAGCGCGCGATGGCCGTCGTCCGCGAGCGGCGGACGAGGAACCAGACGAGGAAGCCGATCAACAACACCGGCAGCAGCGGTACCGCGACGACCGCTATCATGGCGACCGCCGCGACGAGCAGCCCGATAGCGACAACTGGGAGTACGACCAGCATCGCGACGCCGCCGATGATCAACTTGAAGAGCAGCAGCGGCAGCAGGAACACGAAGAGCAGCAGCCGCACCGGCAGGAGCACGAGCCAGAGCACGACTTTAACGAGCGTCGCCAGAACCATCAGCGTGGCAACGATCGCAAACCCCGCAACGGCCAGCATCACGAGCTCGATCATCGTACGCCCTCTCCGATGCCCACTCAGGGCATCTAGGCGGACTTACGCGCCTTGGATTCGAGAAGTTCCGGCGTGCGCAGCTGGTCGACGGGACCGTGCGGAGCGTCGGGCGTGAGGTAGGTTTCGCGTCCGCGGCGGCGGAGTTTGGGGAAGACGAACAGAACGCAGAAACCGACGAGGATCATCAGGAGTACGATCATGCTGACGGCAAACGCTTCGATCACCGCCAGCACGGGCCTCACTCCCTGTTCACTTCGCGCGGTGAACCTTCATAGTTCGTAGGCAGCGTGTAGTGGATGACCCCGGTGCGGACTTCCTCCATGGCCACCCGTTCGAGCTTATGCGGCCCAGGCATCCCGCGCTCGAGCCGCGGGAGCGCGCCGCGCCGGAGCTGCTTGGCGCGCTGCGCCGCCACGTCCACGAAAAGAAACCGGCTGGTGATTGGCGCGGCCGGCTGCGATTCAACCGGCTGCGCCCCCTGTTCCTGATCTTGCTGCGCCATATAAGCCTATGAGCGTAGCTGAAACGGCTCGAAAGCGCTACTCGCTGACGTTCACCTCGATCTGCCTCGGCCGCGCTTCTGCACGCGTCGGCAGCGTCACCGTCAGCACGCCGTCGCGGTACTCCGCGCGCACGCGCGAGGCATCAACCGTCGCCGGCAGCGTGAACGAGCGCAGGAAGGGACCGACGATGCGCTCGACGCGATGGTAGCGATCCTCGGGGACTGTCTCGTCCTTGCGTCGCTCGCCGCGAATCGTCAACGTGTTGTTCTCGACGGTGAGATCGATGTCCTCGCGCTTGAGCCCGGGGAGCTCCGCCTTCAGCACGACCTCGTGGGTGGCCGTCTCGTAGATGTCAACCGGCGGCATCCAGCTGCCGCGCCCACCGACCTCTTCGTGGCCGCGGTCGTAGGCCGAACCCCAGATTCTGTTCATGCGATCCTGCATGGTCGCGAGCTCGCGCATCACGTCCCACGGATTGCTCGTCGTATGTGCCATCGTTGCCTCCACACTTCAAAAAGCGAAACGGGCCGGCGCGCTGCGCCGGCCCTGATCTTCAGTCGCCGATCGTGATCTGTTTCGGCTTCGCCTCGTCGCGCTGCGGCAAGCGCACCGTCAGCACCCCGTCCTTGTAGGCCGCGCTGATGTTGGTGGCGTCCACCGTCGCCGGCAGCGTGAACGAGCGGCTGAAGCTGCCGTAGAACCGCTCGAACCGCTGGAAGCGATCCCGAGGGACATCCGTCTCGAGCGTGCGCTCACCCTTGATAGTGAGGATGTTGTTTTCGAACGTGACGCTGATGTTTTCCCGCTTCATTTCCGGGATCTCAGCCTTGATGACGACCTCGTGGTTGTCGCTCTCGTAAATGTCGACGGGAGGCACCCAGCTGCGGGCGAATCCTTCCCCGCCGAGGAAATTGGAGAACATGTTGTTGAGCCTGTCGACTTCCATCGACGCCAGGTCGCGAACCGGATCCCAACGAACCAGAGCCATTGCCAAACCTCCTGAATTGCTTGATGGCGCCCCTTCAAGTCGGCGCCTAGGAGTAATATAGGAAATATCTTAGTCGATGTCAAGCATGTAACCTGCGCGTTTCATGCTCACTAATGGCGCAGTTACGTGAGCTGCTTCATCCGCTCCTCTTTTGAACCGCCTGTCGTGGCGTTCGCCGTCAGGCGGGGGCTAGAATGCGTTCGTGGCCCGCATCTTTCTGGAACGCCGCGACATGGACATGGACGACGAGTTGCGGCACCTCTTCGAGCGGCTGACGAGTGTTGGAGAACAGAGCGCCGCGGCGGCCGAGTGCACGCCTCCGCTGGACGTTGTCGAAACCGCCGAAGGCGTCGAAATCGTGATGGACCTTCCGGGTGTTGCGGCCGATCACATCCAGGTCGTGGTGGCGCGCAACACGCTCGTCATCATGGGACGGAAGATGCCCTCCGGCTGCGAGCACCATCGGGAGGCGGCCTTCCACATCGCGGAGCGCGGCTTCGGGCGCTTCGCGCGCGGCGTGCGGTTGTCCGGCGCTTTCGATGTGGCCCGGGCCGCGGCGACGCTCCGCGACGGCGAGCTGCGCGTGATGCTCGCGCGCATCGATGACCGGCGCGGCCGCGAGCACCGCATTGCCATCCGGATCGAATAACGTGCGGATCCTTTTCGTCGGCGACATCTTCGGCAAGCCGGGACGGGAGATCGCGCGCCGCGCCATCCCCGCGCTCACCGAGCAGCGTGACATCGACTTCGTGATTGCGAACGTCGAGAACTCGGCGGCGGGCTTCGGCGTGACCGGCGACATCGCGGACGCGATCCTCGGCTACGGCGTCGACGTGATGACCTCCGGCAACCACATCTGGGACAAGAAGGAAATCCTCGAATATTTTCCGCGTCAGCCGAAACTGCTGCGGCCGGCCAATTTTCCCGCGGGGGCGCCGGGCCGGGGCAGCTATCTGGCGCGGACCCGGACGGGCGAGCCGGTAGGGGTCGTCAACCTTATGGGGCGCATCTTCATGGCGCCGCTCGACGATCCGTTCGCCGCGGCGATTCGGGAGATCGACGCCCTCCGCGCCAAGACGCGCGTCGTGATCGTGGACTTCCACGCCGAGGCGACGTCAGAGAAGATCGCGATGGCGTGGCACCTCGACGGCCGCGCGACGGCGGTGTTCGGCACCCACACCCACGTGCAGACCGCCGACGAGCGGATCCTGCCGAAAGGCACGGCCTGCCTCACCGACGTCGGGATGACGGGACCTCACGAGTCGATCATCGGCGTGACCGTCGAAGCCGCGCTGTCGCGGTTCCTCAACGGCATGCCGGCGAAGTTCGAACCGGCGACCGGACCGGGACGGCTGAACGCGGTGATCGTCACCGCAGATCCGGCGTCAGGAAAAGCGACCGCGATCGAGCGGATCAATCTGTCGGCGCGGGAGGTCGAAGCCCTGGCTGACGTCGCCGCGCCGTCCCACTGACCGACATGGCGGATCTCTTTTCGCAGCCGTTCGAGGAAGACGACGCCCCGGTGCGGGAGCCGGATCCCCCGCAGCGCCGTATTTTCTCCGTCGCCGAGCTGACCGCCGCCATTCGCGGCCTGCTCGAAAAAAGTTTCGGCGATCTCTGGGTTGAAGGGGAGATCTCGAACTGCCGCGTGTGGAACACCGGACATGTCTATTTCACGCTGAAGGACGGCGACGCGCAGATCAAAGCGGTGATGTTCCGCTCCCAGGTGCGCTACCTGAAGTTCAAGCCGGAGGACGGCCTGCGCGTCATCGCGCGCGGGCGGCTGGGCGTCTACGACGCGAAAGGTGAATACCAGATCGTTTGCGAACACCTCGAGCCGCACGGCCTCGGCGCTCTGCAGCTGGCGTTCGAGCAGCTGAAGAAGAAGCTCCAGGCCGAAGGGCTCTTCGACCGCGCCCGCAAGCGCGCGCTCCCGGCGCTGCCGCGGAAGATCGGCATCGTCACGTCGCTCGACGGCGCGGCGCTCCGCGACATCATCAAAGTGCTGCGGCGGCGTCATCCGAACGCGCATCTGGTGATCCGGCCTACCCGCGTGCAGGGCGCAGGCGCGGCGGCCGACGTCGCCGAGGCGCTGCGTGCCATCGTCAAAGTGCGCGGTGTCGACGTCGTCATCGTCGGACGCGGCGGAGGGTCGATCGAGGATCTGCAGGCGTTCAACCAGGAGCCGGTGGCGCGCGCGATCGCCGCGTCGCCGATCCCGATCGTTTCCGCGGTGGGACACGAAGTGGACATCACGATTGCGGACTTCGTCGCCGACCTGCGCGCCCCGACGCCATCGGCTGCCGCGGAGATGGTGGTGGCGGCGAAAGACGAGTTCTGCTCGCGTATCGAGCGCCTCTCGCAGCGGCTGCGGGCGACGGCGCAGATGCGGCTCGCCATGCGGGGCCGCCACGCCGCGGACCTGACCCATCAGCTGCGCCGGGTCGCGCTGGCGCACCTGACGCGTCGCGAACGCGCCTATCGCCCGTTGCGGCTGCGTCTCGAAGCGCGCGATCTGCGCCGCCATCTCGCGATCATTCGCGGCCGGCTCACCGCGGCAGAGGGAGGCCTCACGGTGGCCGCGGGGCGGCGCCGCCATCGCGCGGACTCCCGGCTGCGATCGTTGGCCGGGCGCCTCGAGAATCTGAGCCCGCTGGCGGTGCTCGCGCGCGGTTACGCGGTGTGCTGGAACGCGGAGCGCACTGCGATCATCCGGCGGGCGTCCGCGACGTCGCCCGGCGATCGCGTGCACGTCACCTTGCACGAAGGAGAACTGGACTGCGAGGTGCTCTTCCTCGGGAACAGTGAAGAGTGACGAGTCATGGACCCGACCATCAAGGACTTTGAATCGGCGATCGCCGAGCTCGAAACGATCGTCAAGCGGCTCGAAGACGGCGACCTCGCGCTCGAGAAATCGCTCGAGCTGTTCGAGCGGGGCGTACAGCTGTCGCGCTTCTGCCACTCGAAGCTCGAAGAAGCGGAGCGGCGCGTCGAGATTCTGACCGAGCGGGGCGAAATCAAGCCGGCGCCCGAAACACTGGGCACCGTTGCCGAGGGCGACAAGTCGCGGTGAGCGGCGAGACGTCCGAGCTCCGTGGCTGGCTCGACGCACAGCGGCAGACCGTCGAACGCGCGCTCGACCAGTTCGTTCCCGCAGCCGGTCCTCCGCTCCAAGGTTCGTTCGTGCCGGCAACCCGCCGCGCGCCGTCGATCGTCGCCGAAGGAGCGCGCTACAGCCTCTTCGCCGGAGGCAAGCGCCTGCGTCCGATGCTGGCGCTCGCCGCCGCGGAAGCCGTCGCGGAGCATCTCGGTCAGCCCATCGAGACGGCGCGCGCGCTGGCCCTGCCGGCGGCGTGCGCGCTCGAACTGATTCACACCTATTCGCTCGTGCACGACGACCTGCCGGCCATGGACAACGACACGTTGCGGCGGGGCCGGCCCACGGCGCATGTCGTGTACGGCGAAGGAATGGCCATCCTCGCCGGAGACGCGCTGCTGACGGAGGCGTTCGCCCTGCTCGCGCGCGAACCGTCGGCGGTACCGAACGTCGCCCCCGACGACTTGAACCGCCGCAAGCTGCAGACGCTGGCGATCATCGCCGACGCCGCAGGGGCCGCCGGCATGGTGGGAGGGCAGGCCATCGATCTGCAGGCGGCGGAGCCGGGCGGGCCGGCATTCGACGCCGGCGCGCTCCGCGAGATGCACATGCGCAAGACGGGGGCGATGATCGTCGCGTCCGGCCTGAGCGGCGCGATCATGGCGGGCGCGCCGGAGGCGGTCGCGGAGGCGATCGGGCGGTACGGTGTCGAGATCGGGCTCGCGTTTCAAATCGTCGACGACATCCTCGACGTCGAAGGCGAATCGGCGGACCTCGGCAAGACCGCGGGGAAGGATGCCGCCGCCGGTAAACCGACCTATCCCTCGCTCTACGGGATCGACGCCTCGAAGCGGCTCGCGTCCGACTGCATGACCCGGGCGCTCGCGGGACTCGAAGCCGCCGGATTGCGCGGTCAGCTGCCGGCGATTGCCCGATGGGTCGTCGGGCGCACGAATTGAAGAACTCCATCCGGCTCGACACACTGCTCGTGGACCGCGGGCTCGCCCCCTCACGCGAGCGGGCCCGCGCGCTGATTCTCGCGGGCAGCGTCCGCGTCAACGGCGCGCCCGCATCCAAGGCGGGCACCTCCGTGCCGCGCGACGCCGAGCTGACCGTCGCCGTCCCCGATCATCCGTACGTCGGCCGCGGCGGGCTGAAGCTCGCCCACGCGCTCGATACGTTCGGCATCGCCGCCGCCGGACGCAGCGCGCTCGACATCGGGGCCTCCACCGGAGGCTTCACGGATGTGTTGCTGCAGCGGGGCGCGACGCGAGTGGTGGCGCTGGATGTCGGACACGGCCAGCTCGATTGGCGGCTGCGCAACGATGCGCGTGTCGCCGTGCTCGAACGCGTCAACGCACGTTCACTCACGCCGGCCGATCTCCCCGGGGACGCGCGGGAGTTCGACATCATCACCGTCGATGTCTCGTTCATCTCGCTGCGGCACATCCTCCCGGTGCTCCCGCCGCTGCTCGGCGGCGGAGCCGACGTCGTCGTTCTCGTGAAGCCGCAGTTCGAGGCCGGGCGCCGCGAGGTGGGTAAAGGCGGCATCGTCCGCGACGAAGCCGTACGGCAGCGCGTCGTCGACGAGATTACCGCCGCCGCGGATGCCGTGGGATTGACACGCGCCGGATTGACCGAGTCACCGATTGCGGGGATGGAAGGCAATCGCGAGTATCTGATGCACCTTCGTCAGGCCCGCTGACCGTCGTCCGCAGAGACGGCGTCTCCTCCAAGCAGCCTTCGGTTCAGCAAACCGCCAGAGAACAACATCTCGTGGAGCGCCGCATCCGCCGTCTCGTGCCGAACGTCGCCTGTCGCGCCCGCCTCGACGTAATGCTGCGCGGTGCGGCGCATGAACTCCTTGATGAATGCGGGGCTCGCGCCGTCGGTTCGTTTCGCAAGATCACCAATCAACGCACCGGGCACCGGCAGCGTCTTCGCGTAGAGTGCGAGCAGACGGCGCCGCAGCGGCTCGTCAGGCAACGGAAACGCGATCGTCTGATCGATTCGCCCCGGACGGTTCACCAGCGCCGGCTCCAGTGTTTCAGGGCGGTTCGTCGTCAGCACGAAAAACACGTCCGCGCGCTCGCGAAGTCCATCGAGTTCATTGAGCAGGCGGTTCAACATGATCTCGTCGCAGGCGTTGTCACGCGCCATCCGGTCGCGCGCGATCAGGTCGGCATCCTCGATGACGACGAGCGCGGGCTGGAGAAGACGCGCCAGGGCCATGTACTCGGGCAGCGCACCCATCTCCTCGGCGGTGATCAGCAGCGTCGTATGCCCGGTGAGCCGGCCCGCGAGATACCGGATGCAGTGCGTCTTCCCGGTGCCCGGCGCGCCATGAAACAGCAGCCCTTTCTGCGTCGACAGGCCGAGCGCTCGAAGTTGCGGACGTTGTTCGGCGAACGTGAGGATGTTTCTCTCGACGGCGCGAAGCGTCGCCTCGGGGAGAATCACTTCCTCACGAGCGACGGGCTCCATCGTGTGAACGCGGATGCGCGCCGCGTGTCCTGTCCACTGATAGCCGGCTTCAAGCGAGAGCACGCGGCCCCGGTAGCAGCTGCCTTTCGACAGCCGCACTTCGAGCGCGTCGAACACGCGCGACGTGAGCGCCGCGCCGGTGTCACCCGGAGGTGCTGCGACCTGGACGATCAGGCTCCGGCTCTGCCCGTAGTCGTCCTGCTGGCAGAGCACCACGACATATGGAACTTCGCCGTGGCGCAGAAGCCACAATCCGTTCTTCAGGCACGCGACCGTCTCGCCGCTGCCGATGTCGACGTCCTCCTGCTGCGCGGGCGCAATCTGCACCGCGTTCTTCTGTTCGAGCAGCTTGGAAAAATCGACAGCTTCGTGGCGGTATTCCTGGCGGAGGCCGACGAAATTCTGCGGCACCGATCGCTCCCCGAGCAGATCGTTGAGGGCAAGCTGGAGGTCCGCCTGTTGCCGCAGCGGGAACGTGCGCGACGTGGCGAGCACTTCCTGCGGCGGCATCGGCGCAAAGTGGCCCACCAGTCGTTGAAAGACGTAGGTGTCGGCAGGCGGCGCCGGGTGCTGACGCTGGCGCGGCTCGAGCAGCGCCACGCACGCCTGGACGCAGGATTGACAGATGAACCCGGAATCGCCGCCGATCAGCTGTTCAACATCTTCACCCGTCCGATGGCAGAACTGGCAGCGGCCTTCGGACACAAAGAAGGTCGTCATGGCGTCCATTAACTCACGAAACGCGCTGCCGCCGCCCGATGCCACGGGAAGTTATGATGATGTGAGACGGACACCAGCCAACGCATGCAGATCACACGGGTAGGACTCGTCGCCAAAACCGGCCTGCACGCGGCAGCCGGCGCCCTCGCCGAACTGGCGAGGTGGCTCGAAGCACGCGGTGTACACGCGGTCTTCGACACCCATACGGCGTCGATCGCGGGGGTCCCATCCGGCCGCGCCACCGTCGATCGCGATCGGCTTCCTGCCGAATGCGATCTCATCGTCGTCCTTGGCGGGGATGGCACGCTCATCGGCATGGCCGATCGCATCGCGCACGCCGGCGTCGAGGTGCCGATCCTCGGCGTCAATTACGGCAGCCTCGGATTTCTGACCGAAGTCACTTTGCCGGAGCTCTATCGATCGCTCGAGTCGGTGCTCGCCGGCCAGGCGCAGATCGACGAGCGGATGATGCTTCGGTCGCGCACCTGGCGCGACGGGGCGGTGTTCACGGATCGAGTGGCGCTCAACGACGTGGTGATTACGAAGGGAGCCTTGTCGCGCATCATCGATCTCTCCGTCGTGGTCGGCGAGCATCCGGTCATGCGCGTCCGCGCCGACGGCTTGATCATCGCCAGCCCGACCGGGTCGACGGCCTACAACCTTGCCGCGGGCGGACCTATCCTTCACCCGGAGGTGGACGCGCTGCTCCTGACCCCGATCGCGCCGCACATGTTGACCAACCGCCCCATCGTCATTCCCGCGTCAGCGGAAGTGCGCGTCCAGCCGATGATGAACGGCGCAAACGAAGAAGTGTACGTGACGATCGACGGCCAGTCCGGCCACCCGCTGCAGTCGAACGACGTCATCCACGTCACCCGCGCTGAGCAGACGCTCCGGCTGGTGCGCGCGTCAACCCGCACGTATTTCGATGTGCTGAGACAGAAGCTGAAATGGTCCGAACGGTGAATTGCCAAAATTGCCAAAATCGCCGGAACTAGCGGAATTGCCAAAATCGTCGGAATTGCCAAAATTGCCAGAATCATCGGCCCCGAGCGCGCCGCTTCGCCTGGTTGTCCTTCGCCGTCGTCCGCGAAGCGGTAAAGATGCGTACCAGTTCGGTGGATTCGGAGAAGAGAACCTTTAGCTCTGGAAGATCGGCGACGGATGCCGCGATCGCGAGATCGAACCAGAACTGAGTTTCATCAGACTCCTCACAAACCGTGCAAATCTTGGAGACGAAATCATCGGGTGATTTCGATCGACACGCCGCGCGATAGTTTGCCGCGGTCGAAGTGGCTGAACGAATCAGCTGCCGACCGACAATCTGCCCGTCCAGCGTGCGAGGAAACTTTCGCACTACGCAAACGGTATCGATCGCAAATTGCCTTGTACGCTGCTTCAGCTCACTTGGATCCATGCGCGAGTGCATTGCACTCGCTCTGCCGCTGAAGACTCGGAGAGTTTTGCCAGGAAATGGGGGCGATGGCGCTCCGACCAGTAGAAGGCGCTTCGATTACTACAACGAATAATTTTGGCAATTCTGGCAATTTTGACAATTCCGGCGATTCCGCCTTGCGACGATTTTGACAATTCCGGCGATTCGGCCGATTCCGGCGATTTTGGCATTTTTGCCAATTATGGCAATTTGAGATACGGCTTCTTCTGATACTCGTACACGTTGCGATTGTGCTCTTCCAGCGTCGCCGCGAAGACGTGCGAGCCATCGCCGCGACTGACGAAGTACACATACGGAACGTCGGCGGGATTGGCGGCGGCTTCGAGCGACGCGCGGCCCGGCGACGCGATCGGCCCGGGCGGCAGGCCGCGGTACCGATACGTGTTGTAAGGGGAATCGAACTGCAGATCGTCGCGCGTGAGGTTGCCGTTGTAGCGATTGACCCGCTGCAGCGCGTAGATGACGGTGGGATCGCACTGCAGCCCCATCCCGATCCTCAGGCGATTCGCGTAGACGCCGGCGACGATCGGCCGCTCTTCCGGCTTTCCCGTCTCCTTTTCAACGATCGAGGCCAGCGTCACGAGCTCGCGCACGGTCAGGCCACGTTCCCGCGCCCGGGCCCGCAGCTCCGGCGTCAGTACCTTGTCGAACCCCGCGACCATCCGCTCCACGAGCTGTGCGGCGGTCGTGTGCCGCGGCATGTTGTAGGTGTCGGGGAACAGGTAGCCCTCGAGATCTCTGGCCGCCGGGTCGAGATCGCGAACCGGCCGCGCGTCCGCCGCCGCCGCGATGAATTCGGCGGCCGTGCCGAACCCCCTCGACTCGTACAACGCCGCCATCTCTCGAACGGTCAGTCCTTCTCGGAATGTGATCGGCTGCAGGTAGACGTCGCCACGCGCGATCTTCGCGATCACTTCCTTGACCGTCATCGGTCGATCGAAGCGATACTCCCCTGCCTGTAGCCGCCGCCCGCTGCCGCTGCGCAGGATCTCGATGCGAAACGTCAGGAGGTCGCGAATGACCCCCGCGTCGGAAAGACGCCGGCCGATCGCGCCGGGGCCGCTGCCGGGCGGAATCTCGACGAACTGTTCCTCCCCCGCGTAACCCTTGTACGGCTGGACCTCGCCCAGCGCCACCCAGGCGCCGAACGCGCCGATCACGATGATGCCGAGCAGCAGAACCCAGATGACGACGCGTTTCACAGATCCTCGTCTTTGGAATGGATGGGTGTGTGCGATGAGTGTGAGTCGAGGTAGTCCTGCAGGATCACCGCAGCCGACGCCGCATCGAGCAGCGGCTTCCGCTTACGCCAGTCCTTCTCGCGGCGCGCCAGCAGGCGCTCCGCTTCCTGACTGCTGAGACGTTCGTCCTGCAGCACGATCGGAACGCGAACGAGCGTGCGCAACGTCGCGGCGATCGCTTCAACGGCCCGCGTCTGGTCGTTCGCTTCCCCGCTCAACCGGCGCGGATATCCGAGCGCGACCGCCGAGAGTCCGTCGGCCTCCGCTGCCAGCGCGTCGATCTCCGCGGCCAGCGCGGCGGCGACGCGCGCTGGCGCGCCGGTCGCGGTAATCGTTTTCCAGGGCCGGGCTAGCAGCCCCGTCGCGTCCGACAGCGCGAGGCCGATCCTCCGTTGCCCGTAATCGATGCCCAGCGCGCGCATTTTCAAGGGTACAGGGTACAGGGTACAAGGTACAGGGTACAAGGGGCAGGTTGCAGCTGCACCCTCCGACCTGTACCCTGTGACCTGTCGCCTGTGACCTGTCCCCTGCACCCTGTGACCTGTACCCTGCGACCTGTCCCCTGTACCCTATAATCACCGATGCCCAAGCGATCACTGATCGCCGCGCTGGCCGCGGTCGCGGCCGTCGCGGTCGTGGTCGCGACGACCCAGACGTCGCTGTTTCGCAGCCGTCGTCCCCCGAGCCACTACACACAGCGCCTCGTCGTGCTCGGCTTCGATGGCATGGACCCGTCGGTGACGGCGACATGGATTCGCGAAGGAAAGCTCCCCAACCTCAAGCGGCTCGCCGATCAAGGCGGACTGTATCCCCTCGGCACTACGCCGTCTCCGGAATCGCCGACTGCATGGGCCTCCTTCGCGACCGGCGTGAACCCGGGGAAACACAACATCTACGACTTCCTCGTGCGAGACGCCGCGACGTATCTCCCCGATCTCGGCATGGTGCGGCGCGAGCCCGGCCGGTTCCTGTTCGACTACATTCCGTATGCGAAGCCGAGAGTGCTGTCGCTCAGGGGCGGCACCTCCTTCTGGGTGACGGCAGGGCGTGCGGGCGTGCGCTCGACGGTGCTGACGGTGCCGGTCACGTTTCCGCCGGAGAATGTGCCGAACGGCGAGATGTTGTCGGGCCTGCCGCTTCCCGACATCCGTGGCACGATGGGTACCTTCTATTACTTCGCGACCGATCTCGATCGGCGTGAAGAAGGTCCCACTGAGTTCGGCGGCATCCTGAAGCGGCTGGTCCTCGATCGCGGAGTCGCGCGCAGCGAACTCATCGGCCCGCCGAATCCGGCCGCGCGCCAGCGCCGGCGCGCAAACGATCTGACCGTTCCGCTGGTCGTGCGATGGAATCGCGGCGTCAAGACTGCCACGGTCGAAATCGCCGGGCAGTCACTCCATCTCGAGCCGGGCATCACCAGCCGGTGGGTCGACCTGGACTTCCGCGTCAATTTCCTCGTGCGCTTGCACGGAATGGCGCAGCTGCGGCTCCTCAGGGCCGACGACGAGCTGCGGCTGTACGTCTCGCCGATCAACTGGAAGCCTGACAATCCGCCGCTGCCCATCTCGTCTCCATCGTCGTTCTCGGCGGACCTCTTCGAACGGCTCGGCTACTTCCGCACCCTCGGCTGGGCGGAAGCCACCTGGCCCTTGAACGAGGGACGCATCGACGAGCAGATGTTCATGGACGACCTCTATCGCGCCTTCGACGACCGCGCGCAGGTGATCCTCAACCGGATCGACTCACGCGATTGGGATCTGCTCGTCGGGGTCATCGAATCGACCGATCGCGTGCAGCACATGATGCAGCGGCTGGTCGATCCGATACATCCCATGTACGACGCGGCGCTCGCTGGCAAGTTCGGCAATTCAATCGAGCGCGTGTATCGCCGCGCCGATCAGTTCGTGGGGGAAGTGCTCGAACACGTCGAGCTGGGCACGACGGTCATGATCGTCTCGGATCACGGCATGCACTCATGGCGGAAATCGGTCAACCTGAACACGTGGCTGGTCGAGCAGGGTTATATGAGCCTGCGGGGACAGCAGCCCGCGGAGAAGACGCTCGACGATCTCTTCGGCGGCGGCACGTTCTGGGAGAACGTCGACTGGGGACGCACTCGCGCGTATGCGATGGGTCTCGGGCAGATTTATCTGAATCTCCGCGGACGTGAACACCAGGGCATCGTGAGTCCCGGCGCCGAGGCACAGCAGCTCGCCGCCGAAATCGCGTCGAAGCTGTTGACGCTGCAAGACCCCGGCGACGGTGCACGTATCGTCCGCGCGGTCTATCCGCGTGACGCGGTTTACAGCGGCGAGTACCTCGACAACGCGGCGGAACTGCAAGTGGGCATGGAGAACGGGTACCGCGTCTCGTGGCAGACGGCGCTCGGCGGCGCGCCGAAAGGCATCGTCTACCCGAACATGAAGAAATGGAGCGGTGATCATGGCGGGTTCGACTACGCGACCACGGCGGGCGTGCTGATTTCCAGCAGACCCGTCATTCAGGATCGCCGCGCAAATCTGTCGATCATGGACATCGCCCCCACGGTGCTTAGATACTTTGGCCTGACCGCTCCGGCCGATCTCGATGGAAAATCTTTTTATTAGATCGTCACTCGCTCTCCTGCTGGCCGTGATGGGGCAGCAGCCGGCCCCGCAGCCCGACCGCGGCGCCGAGGCCGCGTCGCAGCGCGCCGCCGAGCGCATTCGCGCGCTGCAGCGCGAATCGGACGCGCTGGCGTCCCAGGAACGAACGATTCTCGTGGACCTGCGGAAACTCGAGGTCGAGCGACAGCTGAAAAACGAACAGCTGAACACCATCGAACGCGATCTGGCCGACACCCGCCGGAAGCTCGCGGCGTCGGTGAGCCGTGCCGCATCGCTGAAGGACGTCGCCGAGACCGAGCGGCCGATCGTCGAGGCGCGCCTGGTCCGGCTGTACAAGCTGGGACGCGCCGGCTACTGGCGTCTGCTCCTCGACTTCGACCGCCTTGAATCGATCGGACGGGCCTACCGGATGGCGGCCGCGATGAACCGGCTGGATCACGAGAGGGTCCAGCAGCATCAGCGCACGCTCGAGGCCCTCGCGAACGAACGCACCGCGCTGGAGACTCAGGCGAAGCAGATCGCGCGGCTTCAGGAGCAGGCGGCCGCCGCCCGCGAAGCGATCGAACGCGCGGTGACGACGCGTACGGCGCTGGTGAAGTCGATCGACGAGCGCCGCGACTTGAACGCGCAGCTCGCCGGCGAGCTCGAAGCGGCACGGCAGCGGCTCGACAGCCGCGTGTCGCAGCTGGGCGCCGAGAAGCCGCCGCCCGTCAATCTGCCGCTGCGGCCGTTCCGCGGCGCACTCCCCTGGCCGGCAAACGGTATCGTTACCGGGCACTTCGGACGCCAGCAGACCAGCCGGTTCGGTACCCCCATCGCGCGAAGCGGAATCGAGATTTCGCTGGCCGAGGGACTGCCGGTACAGGCGATTCACGAGGGTACGGTCGCATACGCAGACCAATTCACGGGCTACGGAGACCTGGTCATCGTCGAGCACGGGGACGGTGCGTACTCCCTGTATGGGTATCTCTCGGGGATCGACGTGACCCGGGGGCAACGGGTGGAATCGCGCGCACGGCTGGGGACGTCGGGACGGAACCCCAGCGGTAACCCCGCGCTGTATTTCGAGCTGCGCGTCGACGGCAAACCGGTCGATCCCTTACAATGGCTGAAGCGGTAAAAGGACCCATGACTGTAAAAACGCGACTCTCTGTGCTGCTTCTGTCGACGCCGATCCTCATTTTCGTAGTGGTTGGCGGTCTGATGGGTAAGACCTCGGCCCGCGGCGACGACTCGCTCCAGAATCTCCGCGTCTTTCAGGACGTGGTGGGTCTCGTCCTCAACTACTACGTTGAGGAAGTGAAGATCGACCGCGCCATGGAAGGGGCGATGAAGGGGCTCGCCGACGGCCTCGATCCGGACAGCGCCTATCTCAATGCCAAGATGCTGGCCGACATCCAGTCCGGGGCGCCGCAGCCCGAGGGAGACGTGGGGGTCGAACTGACGCGTCAGTACTACTTGCGTGTGATCTCCGCGCGCGACGGGTCGCCGGCGGCGAAGGCGGGCCTGCAGACCGGAGACTACGTGCGCGGCATCGACGGCCGGTCGACGCGCGAGATCTCCGTGCTCGAGGGCACTCGCCTGCTGCGCGGCCAGCCGGGATCGAAAGTGATGCTGACGGTCATCCGCGGCAACGCCGCCGAGCCGCATGACGTCACGCTGGTTCGCGAGAAGCCAAGCCCCGTCTCGGTCTCCGGCCGTATGGTTGGTACGGACATCGGCTACGTTCGGATCGCAACCTTCCGCAATGGCGTGGTCGACCAGTTGAAGAAGCAGGTCGCGGATCTCTCGCACGCCGGCGCGAAGTCGATCATCGTCGATGTGCGGCACACCGCCGAAGGCACCTACGAGAACGGGATCGACGCGGCGCGCCTGTTCGTCAAGTCCGGCACGCTCGTGATGAAGGGCGGACGCGAGTCCGACAAGGACAAGAACGCGGATGCGGCCCGCGAGAAGATTACGGCCGCGCCGGGGGATGGCAGCATCGAGCTGCCGGTGCAGGTGCTGACCACGACCGGGACGTCCGGCGCCGCCGAGCTCTTCGCCGCAGCGTTGGCCGGCAACCAACGAGCGGAGCTGGTGGGTGAGCGCACGCTTGGGCGCGCGGGGATTCAGAAGCTGGTCCGGCTGCCCGAAAACCGCGGCCTGTGGCTCACCTACGCGCGCTATCTGACGCCGGCCGGCGAACCGATCCAGGGCAAGGGGCTGAAACCAGGCGTCGACGTCGAAGATGTCGACGTCACGGAGTTCGGTGCGCCCGCGCCCGACAAGGATCCCATCCTGGACGCGGCGATCGCCCGCGCGAGCAAAAAAGCAGACTGACGTGTTAAACTAACCGTTCGGTAAGGCCAGTATTTTCAAGACATAGGCGCGTAGCTCAGTTGGTTAGAGCGCCTGCTTGACACGCAGGAGGTCAGCGGTTCGAGTCCGCTCGTGCCTACCATTCGACTCGGCCGCTTCGCGGCCTCGCTCATGGCAGGCCGCGTCGGTGGACACGTCGAATGCCCTGAGCGAGCCAGGTCGCACGCGAGTCGAAGGGCTTGCTCGTGGCAGGCCGCGTCGCCCAGCGACTTCGAAGAAAGCCTTCCGTAAGTAACCCAGATGTCCGAGATTTCCGTCACACTGCCCGACGGCTCGAGCCGTCGCCTGCCGGCCGGGGCTACGCCCGCCGACATCGCGGGACAGATCTCGCCGCGGCTCGCGAAGGCGGCGCTGGCGGCGGTCGTTGACGGCAAGCTGGTGGACCTGACGTTTCCGATTCAGCGCGACGCATCGGTCAGGATCGTGACCGCCGACAACCCGGACGCCCTGCCGCTCGTGCGCCACTCGACGGCCCACCTGATGGCGGCAGCGGTGACGAGTCTGTTCCCCGGCACGCAGTGCGGCATCGGCCCGGCGACCGACGAAGGGTTCTTCTACGATTTCGTCGTCGATCGCCCCTTTGTGCCGGAGGATCTGGACGCAATCGAAAAAAAGATGAAGCAGCTCGCTGCCGAAGACCTGCCCTACGAACGGCAGATGTGGCCGCGCGCCGAAGCCAGCCGCTTCTTCGCTGAAAAGGGTGAGCCGCTCAAGGTCCAGTTGATCGACGAGAAGACCATCGGGCAGTCCGAGGTCTCCTGCTACACGATCCGCGACAAGGACCTGTTCGTCGACTTCTGCGTCGGCCCGCACGTCCCGTCGACCGGCCGGTTGAAGGCGTTCAAGCTCCTCAGCACCTCGAACGCCTACTGGAAAGGGGACGCGAAGAACCAGCCGATGCAGCGCGTCTATGGCACCGCGTTTCTGAGCGAAGCGGATCTCAAGGCGCACCTGCAGCGGATCGAGGAAGCAAAGAAGCGCGATCACCGCAAGCTTGGCAAAGAGCTCGGGCTCTTCATGTTCCACCCGTGGGCGCCCGGCGCGGCGTTCTGGTTGAGCAAGGGGACGACGCTCTACAACACGCTCGCGAACTACACGCGCGAGGTCCTCTTCCCCGCCGGCTACGTCGAGGTGAAGACGCCGCTCATCTACAACAAGGCGCTGTGGGAACGTTCAGGGCACTGGAAGCACTACCGGGACAACATGTTCCTCGTCGAATCCGAAGGCGAGGCGATGAGCGTAAAGCCGATGAACTGCCCCGGCCACTTCCTGACCTACGCGAGCGAGACACGCAGCTATCGCGATCTGCCGATCCGCTATCACGAGCAGACGCCGCTCCACCGCAACGAAGCGTCCGGCGTGCTCTCGGGACTGACCCGCGTGCGGCAGTTCTCGCAAGACGACGCGCACTGCTTCGTGACCCAGGAGCAGATCGGCGAAGAGGTCGAGCGGCTGATCCGGCTGGTGCAGCGTGTGTACGGCGATTTCGATCTGCCGTATACGGCGAAGTTGTCGACGCGGCCCGACGAGTTCCTCGGCGAAGTGGCGACGTGGGACCATGCCGAAGCGCAGCTGAAGCAGGCGCTGCAGTCCGCGCGGCTGGACTACACCCTCAACGAGAAGGACGGCGCGTTCTACGGCCCGAAGATCGATTTCGACATCACCGACGCGCTCGGACGGAAATGGCAGTGCGCAACGATCCAGCTCGATTATCAGCAGCCGGAGAACTTCGATTTGAAGTACATCGGCGCCGACAACACCGACCACCGCCCCGTCGTCATCCATCGGGCGATCGTCGGGAGCTTCGAGCGCTTCATCGCGATACTGCTCGAACACTACGCCGGCGCGTTCCCGCTGTGGCTCGCCCCGGTGCAGGCAATCGTGCTCCCGATCGCCGATCGGCACATGGACTACGCGCGGTCGGTGCAGGCGCGCCTGTCGGGGGGCGGGCTGCGGGTCGAGCTCGACCAGCGGCAGGAAAAGATTGGATATAAGATCCGCGAGGCCCAGCTGCAGAAGATTCCCTATATGCTGGTAGTCGGGGACAAAGAAGTTGCGGATGGCGCGGTCGCCGTCCGTTCGCGCGCGCGCGGGGATCAGGGCGCACGCAGCGTCGATGATTTCCTCAGAGACGCGCTCCAAGAAGCGCAGCGGAAATCGGACACCGGCGGCGCTCAGGAATCGGCAGTCGCCTAGGAGGTACTTATCGCTTTCGACCGAAGCCCACGGCGGGACGACCGCACACGGGTCAACGAACGGATCAGAGTGCGCGAGGTGCGCGTCATCGACGACACAGGCCAGCAGCTGGGCATCATGGCTCCGCAGCAGGCGCTCATCATCGCGAAACAAAAGGGACTCGACCTCGTGGAGATTGCCGCCACCGCGAGTCCGCCGGTCTGCCGCATCATGGACTTCGGGCGCTACCAGTACCAGGAACAGAAGCGCGCCCGGCAGGCCAAGAAGCACCAGAAGATCATCGAGGTCAAAGAGATCAAGTTTCGTCCCAAGGTGGACGAGCACGATTATCAGTTCAAGAAGAAGCACATCGAGCGCTTCCTGGCTGAAGGGGACAAGGTCAAGGCGACGATTTTCTTCCGCGGGCGCGAGATGGCGCACCCCGAGATTGGACGGCGCATCCTCGAACGGCTGATCGACGACCTGCAGGACGTGGCGGTGGCGGAAACGTCGCCGCGGCAGGAAGGCAATCAGATGCACACGATCCTGTCGGGCAAGGCCGGCAAGAAGCCCGCGGCCCCGAAGCGCGAAGCGGAACCGAGAGAAGTGGAAGGGTAGGCCGGGCCTTTGTGGGCCCGTAGGCCGGGGCTTTATGCCCCGGCATGAAGGAGATCATGCCGAAACTGAAGACGCATCGCGGGGCCGCCAAGCGGTTCAAGAAGACCGCGACCGGAAAGTTCATGCGCAGCAAGGCGTTCAAGCGCCACATCCTGACGAGCAAGAGCCGCAGCCGCAAGCGCAGCCTCAGAGGAACGTTCGCGGTGTCGGCGGCCGACCAGGCGCAGCTGCGCAAGATGTTGCCGGACTAAAAAGGCTTCAGGGCTCAAGGCTTCAGGCCTCAGGGCTCAGGGCTTGAGGTTCAAGGCTCAAGGGCGTCCGTTGGGGCTGGGCGTTGACACGCCAGCGCCTGCGGCCCGAGCGAGGGGCCGGAGGGAAGCGCCGCGGAGCGGCGCCCCCGAGCGAGAGCGAGCGGGGGTGGGGCCCCGCGAGCAGTAATAAAAGAGGATTCGAATGCCGAGGGTAAAGAGAGGGAACGTCCGGCGCGCGAAGCGGAAGAAGCTGCTTGCACGCGCCAAGGGGTTTTATCAGACCAAGAGCAAGCTCTATCGCTCCGCCAAGGAGTCGGTCGACACCGCGCTGAAGTACGCGTACGTCGGCCGCCGCAACAAGAAGCGGGACTTCCGGCGGTTGTGGGTGGTCCGGATCAATGCGGCGGCGCGCGAGAACGGGCTGACTTATGGTCAGCTGATTGCGGGTCTGAAGGCGGCCGGCAACCCGATCGATCGGAAGACGCTCGCCGACCTGGCCGTGAGCGAACCGGCGGCGTTCGCCCGGCTCGCGAAAGTGGCGGGCGACGCGAAGCCCGCGCCCAAGAAGCGCCCGGCATCGACAGGCGCGAAGGCGCCGCGTCCGAAAGCGCGTGCCTCTGCTTAGTGTCTGAATCGCAAATCGATTCGCTGCGCGCCGAGTTCGAGCGCGATCTGGCCGGCGCCACGACCGTGGCCGCCCTCAAGGCCGTCCGCGATCGCTACCTCGCGCGCAAGGGCGGGCTGGTCTCCGGGCTGCTGAAGGCGCTCGGATCGGCACCGCCCGCCGAGCGGCCGCGGCTCGGCAAGCTCGCCAACGATCTCAAGCAGCAGTTCGAAGCACAGCTCGAAGAGCGGATCGCCGCGGCGGAGGCGTCACGACCGCCGGTCGGCGCCGTCGACGTCACGCTGCCGGGGCGCGTCCCCTCCCTGGGCCACCGCCATCCGCTGACCATTCTCCGCGATCGGATCGAGTCGATCTTCATGCGCATGGGATTCCTCGTGATCGAGGGGCCCGAGCTCGAGGACGACTACCACAATTTCGAGGCGCTCAACATGCCGCCGGAGCATCCTGCGCGCGATATGCAGGACACGCTCTATCTGGCGGCGCCGGTGAAGTCGGCGGCCGGCACCCCCGCAACGCTCCTGCGCACGCACACGTCAGGCATGCAGATCCGCTACATGGAGAAACACCAGCCGCCGGTGCGCCTGATCGCGCCGGGGCGTGTCTACCGCCGCGACAATCTCGACCTCACCCACACACCGATGTTCACGCAGGTCGAAGGATTGGTTGTCGGGGAGGGCATCTCGCTGGCGGATCTGAAAGGCACTCTGTTCGCCTTCCTGCACGAGTTGTTCGGTCAGGAACGCGACCTGCGTTTTCGTCCGAGCTTCTTCCCCTACACCGAACCGAGCGCCGAAGTCGATATCAGCTGCGCCTCGTGCGCTGGCGCAGGTTGCCAGATGTGCAAGCGGACCGGCTGGTTGGAGATCCTCGGCAGCGGCATGGTCCACCCGGCGGTGTTCGAGGCGGTCGGCTACGACCCCGAGCGATACACCGGATTCGCGTTCGGCCTGGGCATCGAGCGGGTCGCGCTCCTGAAATGGGGCGTCGAGGACATCCGTCTGTTCTACGAGAACGATCTGCGTTTCCTGGAGCAGTTCCCGCTGTGAGGCTCGTCTACGAATGGCTGCGGGAGCTCGTGCCCGTGACCGCCGACGTCGAGACGGTCGCGAAAGAGCTCGGCCTGCGCGGGTTCGAAGTGGCCGCGATCGAGGAGGGCTCGCAGCCGGTGATCGACTTCGAGATCACCGCGAACCGGCCCGACTGTCTGAATCATGTCGGGCTGGCCCGCGAGGCCTCCGCGATTTGGGGTCTCCCCCTGCAAAGGCCCCCGCTCGAACCCGCGTACGACCGGCCCTCGGACGACAGCCACAAGCTGGAGGTCGTCGTCGACGCCCCCGATCTCTGCCCGCGATATTGCGCGCAGGTGTTCGACGTGAAGATCGGTCCGTCGCCCGCCTGGCTGCAGGAGAGGCTCGAGGCAGCCGGTGTCCGCCCCATCAGCAACGTCGTCGACGTCACCAACTACGTGATGCTCGAGATGGGGCAGCCGATGCACGCGTTCGACCTGGAGCGCATCGCGCTGGGGCGCCTGGTCATCCGGCGCGCCGTCGATGGCGAGCCGCTGCGGACTCTCGACGGCGTGGAGCGGCGCCTCGATGCGGAGATGCTCGTCATCGCGGATGCGCAGCGCGGGTCCGCGATCGGTGGCGTCATGGGCGGCGGCGACTCGGAAATCTCTGCGAAGACGACGAAGATTGCGCTGGAGAGCGCGTACTTCCAACCGGCGTCCGTTCGCCGCACGAGCAAACGGCTTGGCCTGAAGACCGAGGCATCGACGCGCTTCGAGCGCGGCGCCGACGTCAATGCGCCGCCCGTCGGTATAGCGCGCGCAGCGGCGCTGTTCAGGCAGATCGGCGCGGGCACTCCGGCCGGGCCGCTGATCGATCGGTATCCGGCGCCACGCCAGCCGCTGCAGATCGGGGTGCGCGCGTCCCGTGTCGCCCGCCTGCTGGGACAGGAGATTCCCGCCGCCGACGTTCCCAGATTTCTCGAACCGCTTGGGTTCGAGATCGAGCCGTCACAAGCCACGGATCCCGGCTGGACGGTCACGGTACCCAGCTTTCGCGTGGATGTTTCACGCGAAGCGGACCTGGTCGAGGAAATCGGGCGCCATTACGGGTTCGATCGGCTGCCGACGCGTTTTCCTGTCCTGACGGACGCCCAGCCAGCGCCGGATCCACGGATCATCCGCGACCGGATGGCGAGACACGTGCTGACGTCCGCAGGCTTCTCCGAGTCGATGACCTTTGCGTTCATCGAACGCAGCGCGGCGCTCGCCTTCTGTGAGCCGGGGATCGAGCCAACGGCGATCGCCAATCCGCTCTCGGAAAAATTCGCGGTGCTGCGGCCGTCTCTGCTGCCTGGCTTGATCGATTCCTGCGCGCACAACCGCCGGCGCGGCCGCAAGGACGTTCAGCTGTTCGAGATTGGCAGCCGCTACACGTCGGCCGGCGAGGGGCGTTCGATCGGACTCGCGGCGACGGGCTCAGCTGCCGGCACGCATTGGTCCGGCGGCGCGCGCGACATCGATTTCTTCGACCTGAAGGGGGCCGTGGAAGTTCTCTGCCGCGCATTCCTCGTCGGCGCGGTCGACTTCGCGCCGGGCTGTGCGGATTACCTGGTGCGCGGGCGCACGGCGGACGTGCGGTGCGGAAACGCTCCGCTCGGCGTCCTCGGACTTCTCTCTCCGGCGATCGCCGAAGCGCGCGGATTCCCGGCGGGTGAAGCGATCTACGTCGCGGAGATTGACGCCGAAGCGCTCGCGCAGGTCGCGGGCGGCGACGACGTGCGCGCGGAATCACTGCCGCGCTTCCCGTCAATCGTGCGCGACATTTCGATCCTCGTCGACGACACCTTGCCTGCCGCCGCGGTTCGTGGCACTATCCGTGCGTCAGCTCCTCCGACACTTGCTTCGATTGCCGAGTTCGACCGTTACCAGGGCAAGGGGGTGCCGGAAGGACGCGTCAGCCTCTCGCTTCGTCTGATGTTCCGCGATCCGGAACGCACGCTGACCGACGAGGAAGCGCACGAGGCGACGGAACGAATTGTGGCGGCCCTCGCCCGCGCCCACGG
>JBKPLP010000069.1:0-11239 GCA_046731735.1 Acidobacteriota bacterium | reverse complement strand
AGAGTTCGCGGAAACGCTTTACTCACTGGAATCGAACGGTCCGCTTCACGCACGCCTGGGCCGCAACGGCCGCGAGTACTTCCAGCGCCACTACACCTGGCCGGTGATCGAAGCGAAGTATCTGGAGACGTTCGAGCGCCTCAAGCGCGACGATCGCGCGGGCAGACCACCCAGGGCAGTCGAGCCGCTGCCCGGATGGCTTGCCCGGCGCGCGCGGACCACTCCTCCCGCGAATGACGTGCTGGCGGGGATTCCTTCCGGTGCCGTGATGCCGAACCGGGAATCACACCCCGACATCCCGCAGTCCGCATGACGGCCGCAGCACGGCGCCCGCGCGTCCATCAAGTGCTTGCCACGCTCGGATATGGCGACGCGATCGGGCATGAAGTTCTCGGAATCCAGCAGGTGCTCAAGAGCGCTGGTTACGAGTCCGAGATCGTCGTCGAAACCGCGGATCCGCGCCTCGAAGCATTGACCATCGACTACCGCGATCTCGTTGGCAACGTCACGCCAGACGACCTGCTCATTCATCATTTTTCCATCGGATCGCGGGCCTCGCGCACCGCCTTTGCCCTGCCCGGACGGATGGCGCTCGTCTACCACAACATCACGCCGCCCGAGTATTTCATCGGCGTGCACAAGGATCTCGTCAAGCTGTGCTTCCGCGGGCGCCGCGAGCTGACGGCGTACATCGATCGCTGCGAGCTCGCGCTCGGCGACTCGGAATACAACCGGCGCGAGCTGGAGGCGCTGGGATTTCCCGCGACCGGCGTGCTGCCGGTCGTCCCTGACTTCAGCCACCTCGACGTCGAACCCGATCGCTTCCTTGCCGCCGGCTTCGACGACGAGTGGACCAACATCATGTTCGTCGGCCGCGTGATCCCGAACAAGAAGTTCGAGGACGTCATCCGCGCGTTCCACGCGTATCGCCTCAGGCACAACCCGCGATCGCGGCTGTTGCTCGTCGGGTCCTACAGCGGTTTCGAACGGTATCTGTCGATGCTGCAGACGCTCGTCGCACGGCTGGCCACACCCGACGTCCATTTTCTCGGCCACGTATCGAATGAGGAGCTGACCGCGCTCTACGATGTCGCCGACCTGTTCCTCTGCGCGAGCGAGCACGAAGGGTTCTGCGTGCCGATCGTCGAGTCGTTCTACAAGCGTGTCCCCGTCCTCGCCTATGCGGCAACCGCCGTCCCCGCGACCATGGACGGCGGCGGCGTGCTCTACGACACGAAGGATCCGCTCGACATTGCCCGGCTGATGGAAGCCGTTCTGGCCGACGATCGGATCGGCAACGCCGTTCTGGAGTCGCAGGACGCGGCGCTGCGGCGGCTGCGGGATCGTGATTTCGCGGGAACGCTCCTGCGGTTCGTCAACGAGACGGTGGCGAAACCGCCGCGCGAAGCGCCGGAAGTCGCCTGGGACTTCTGGCAGCAGTTCGATCAGTTCGAACGGCTGGAGGAATTGCGCCAGTTCCGGCCGGCGCTGTACCGCGCGCTACCGGCCGATCCGGGATCCGGGATGCGGGATCCGGGATCCGCTGGTTCAGGGCAACACAATCCGTCCGGATCCCGGATCCCGGATCCCGGGTCCCGGCGATGATCATCAACCAATGGGTTCCCGCCGCCCATCGAGGTGACGCCATCGGCGACAGCGCCCGCCGCGTCCGCCAGATGTTGCGCAACGCGGGCCACACCTCCGACCTCTTTGCGCTGACCATGGACGACGAGCTGCGGGGCGATGTGCGTTCGTTCTCCGAACCCGCCGCGCGGCGCGGTGACGTCACGATCTTCCACTTTGCGCTGCCGTCGCCGATGACCGAGGCTTTCGCGGCACTGGACGGCGCGCGGGTGCTCCAGTACCACAACATCACGCCCGCGCGGTTCTTCGCGCCGTACGATGCCGGGTTGTTCAGGCTCGCCGCCCTCGGCCGCGAGGAGCTTCGCTCCTTGGCCGGACGCGTGGATCTCGCACTCGGCGATTCGGACTTCAATCGCCGCGAACTCGAGGAGCTGGGGTTCGCCCGGACCGGCGTGATGCCCATCGCGGTCAATCTCGAGCGCATCACAGCGGCGCCACGGCGCCCGGCGCTCGAGACGATTCTCGGCGACGGGCTCATCAACATGCTGTTCGTGGGCCGCATCGTCCCCAACAAGCGGATCGAGGATCACATTCGGCTCGCCGAGCTCTACAAGCGATACGTCGATAGCTATTACCGCTTCATTTTCGTCGGCCGCTGCGACGGACTCCCGCGCTACTACGCCCAGGTGCGGGCCCTCATCGCGGAATTCAAGATGCTGCCCGACCGCTTCTGGTTCACCGGTCCGGTTCCCGACGACGACCTGGCGGCGTTCTACCGGTGGGCCGACGTGTACGTCTCGCTCAGCGAGCACGAGGGATTCTGTGTCCCGCTGCTGGAAGCGATGGCCGCAGACGTCCCGGTGCTCGCCTATGCGGCCGGCGCGGTACCCGAGACGCTCGGCGGTGCCGGCATGCTCTTCGAACCGAAGGATCTCGAGCTCGCGGCCGAAATGCTCGGCACGCTCGTGTACGATCGGCCGGTGCGCGATCGCGTGATTGCCGGTCAGCGGCGCCGGCTACAGGACTTTTCACCGGCGCGCATCGAAGCGTCGCTCATGCGCGCGCTGCAGCAGGTGCTCCATTGAAGATTGCGTTCGTCGTCCAACGCTACGGCACCGAGATCCTCGGCGGCTCGGAGTATCACTGCCGGCTGATCGCGGAGCGGCTGGCGCCGAAGCACCAGGTCGAGGTGTTGACGACCTGCGCGCAGGACTACATTACCTGGAAGAACGAGTACGTCGAAGGATCGGACCGGGTAATGGGCGTGACCGTCCGGCGTTTCGCGAATTCCCGCACGCGCGACATTCACGCGTTCAACCGCTACTCGGAATGGCTCTTCAACCACGCGCATTCGCGCGACGACGAGCTCGAGTGGCTGCGTCAGCAGGGACCCTGGTGCCCGGCGCTGCTCGAATATCTCGAGCGCAATCAGCACCAGTACGACATCCTGATCTTCTTCACCTACCTTTACGCGCCGACGCTGCTGGGGACGAAGATCGCGCCGCACAAAAGCATCCTCGTACCAACGGCACACGACGAGCCGGCGATCCACCTCGAAATCTATCGCGAGCTGTTCAGCCTTCCAGCCGGTCTGGCCTACAACACCGACGTCGAGCGCCGTTTCCTGACGACGCATTTCTCGATACGCGCGATCGAGGAAGAGACGATTGGCTGCGGCGTGGACCTGCCGCAGGCGCAACCCTATCCGCGCGAGCACCGTCCGGGCCCGCACGACGAATCGGCCGAAGACGATGCCGTGGACGACGCGTCACCGACGTTCCGCCCGCACCTGGCGCAGCGCGGATCGACGTTCCGACGCCGCCACCGGCTGCACGGGCCGATTGCGCTCTACGGCGGACGGATCGACCCGGGCAAGGGGTGCGAGGAGCTGATCGAATACTTCAGCACGTACGTGCAGGAAGGCGGCGACGCGTCGCTCGTACTGATGGGCATCAAACTGATGCCGCTGCCGGAGGAGCCGTTTATCAGATTCGCCGGGTTGCTCTCGAGCCAGGAACGCGTGCAGGCGCTCGAGGCCGCAACGGTGGTCGTGGTCCCGTCGCCATATGAAAGCCTGTCGCTGCTCGCGCTCGAGTCCTTTGCCGTGGGCACTCCCGTCCTCGCGAACGCCCGCAGCGAGGTCCTGATCGAACACTGCCGGAAGAGCAACGCCGGCCTGTATTATTCCGATCGCGATGAGTTCACGGAAGGGTTGAGGCTGCTCGTCGCCGACCATCGGCTGCGCGCGGTCCTGGGGCGCAACGGGCGCGACTACGTGCGGCGCAACTACCGCTGGGACGTCATCCTCTCCAAGTACGAACGGATGTTCGCGCGACTGCGCCAGAGCAGCTCACGAAAGACCAATCCCTAATCCCTAATCGGGAATCCCTGATCCACGAATCCCTCGAATCTCGTCAATCCGTCGATCCCGTCGACGCTCTGATTGACCAATCGCGATTCGGCGGATTCCATGGATTCGATCGATTCGCCGATTCCGGGATTAGGGATTCGCCGATTCGCGGATTAGGGATTCCCGATTAGGGATTAGGGATTGGGTTCTGGTCGTCGTCGGCGATGTCGTCGAGTTCGGGGGCATCGCCGCCGCTCCGGCCGATCGACATCCGCTTTCGTCGCGGCCGGATGTCGTGCCGCTTGATCATCTCGTTCAGGGTCGTCGGCTTGATGTGCAGCAGCTCCGCCGCGCGCTTCTGCACGCCGCCGGCCGCCTCGAGCGTCGATTCGATCAGCCGTTTCTCGAAGTCGGTGATCACTTCCTTGAACGAGATTCCCTCGGGCGGCACGATGAACTGCGGCATCTGGAAGCGCTTGCTGCTGCGGACGTGATCCGGAATCAGGTCGGCGTCGATCTTCGCGCCGGTGGACAGCACCACCGCGCGCTCGATGACGTTCTCGAGCTCGCGGACGTTCCCCGGCCAGTCGTACTCCTGAAGCAGGTCGAGCGCCTCGGCAGTCAGCTCGAGATGGGTCTTCTGATTCTCTTCGCCGTACTTCTCCAGGAAGTGCTGGACCAGGAGCGGGATGTCGTCCTTGCGCTCGCGCAGCGGCGGCAGCTGCACGGTGATGACGTGCAACCGGTAGTAGAGGTCCTCGCGGAACTTTCCTTCCTCGACCATCCGCCGCAGATCGACGTTGGTCGCGGCAATGATGCGCACGTCGACCTTGATCGTCTCGACCCCGCCGAGCCGCATGAACTCGCGCTCCTGGATGACGCGCAGCAGTTTGGCCTGCGTCTCGAGCGGGATGTTGCCGATCTCGTCGAAGAAGATCGTGCCCTTGTCGGCGAGCTCGAAGAGGCCCTTCTTCGGATACACCGCGCCGGTGAACGCCCCCTTGACGTGCCCGAAGAGGTTCGATTCGAGCAGGTCCGGCGGCAGGTTGCCCGAGTTGACGGTGATGAAGGCGCGGTCGGCGCGCGCCGAATTCTGGTGCAGCGAGCGCGCGACCAGCTCCTTGCCGGTGCCGCTCTCGCCGTCGATCAGGATGGTCGTGCGGCTCGGGGCGGCCTGGATGATCAGATCGAAGACCTGCCGCATCCGCGAGCTGCGGCCGATGATCGCCCCGAAGCGGTTCGACCGGGCCTGAAGGTTCTGCCGCAGCGCGCGGTTCTCGGCAACGAGACGCCGCTGCGCGAGCGCATTGCGCAGCACGACGAGCACTTCGTCGTTCTTGAACGGCTTGGTGATGTAGTCGTAGGCGCCGCGCTTCATCGCGGTAATCGCGTTTTCGACCGAGGCGAACGCCGTGATCATCAGCACCGGCAGCTCGTCGTCTATTTTCTTGAGCTCGTCGAGCGTCGAGATGCCATCCATGCCCGGCATCATCATGTCGACGATGGCGGCGTCGAATGGAACCGAGCGTACCAGGTCGAGGCCCTCCGCAGCGTTCGCCGCCAGCCGCACGGTGTAGCCCTCACGGGTGAGCAGCGCTTCGAGGATCTCCCGCATGATCTCCTCGTCGTCGATGACGAGGATCGATCCCGGACGGTTTCCGTTGCCCGCCGGCAGGTCTGGGGAGGCGGCAGAACGGGGCATTGCTTAACCTTGGCTCGATGCCTGACCGACGGCTGGCTTCGCGGAGGCGAGCGGCAGGGTCATGGAAAAACGGGTTCCCTGGCCGACGGAGCTGTCGCACGTGATCGTGCCGCCGTGTTCCTGCACGATGCCGTAGGTGATCGACAACCCGAGGCCTGTGCCCTTCCCGATCTCTTTCGTCGAGAAGAACGGATCGTAGATGCGCGACAACTGTTCCGCCGGAATACCGGAGCCGGTGTCCGCGACCTCGATGTACCCACCGTGCGGCTCTTCGCGCGTGACGATCGTCAGCCATCCGCCTTTCGGCATCGCGTCGCGGGCGTTGAGGAACAGGTTCAGGAACACCTGCTGCAGCTTGTACTCGATCCCCTGGACCAGCAGCGGCGCGGCGCTCAGCTCCTTGCGGACCTGGATGCGGCCGGTCTTCAACTGATGTTCGAGCAGGGCGAGCACGTCGTTGATCACCGCGTTGACGTCGACCGCGGCACTGTCGACCTGGGTCGGACGCGCGAGGTTGAGCAGCCCGTTGACGATTTTCGCCGCCCGGAAGGTCTGCCGTTCGATCTTTTCCAGCACCTTCGTCTTCGGGTCGTTCGGCTCCGCGCCTTGGAGGAGCATCTGGGTGAAGCTGGAGATTCCGGTCAGCGGCGTGTTCACCTCGTGCGCCACGCCCGCCGCGAGCAGGCCGATCGACGCCATCTTCTCGGAAATCTGCAGCTGCTCCTCGAGTTGGACGCGTGCGGAAATGTCTTCGATGATGACAATCGTGCCGGCAATCGCGCCGTCCGAGTCGCGCAGCGGGGTCGTCGCGACGTTGACCAGCAGGCGCCGCTCTCCGCCGTGCCGCGTCACCAGCGGCACACGGTAGAACGTCGCGCCCTCCGGTGAGTCGCGGCGCGCGGAACCAAGCAGTTCGATGAATGTCCGATCGAAGATCTCGTCGAGGCGGCGGGCGACCGCTTCCTCGTGGCGCACACCGTAGAGCTCTTCGAGCCGGCGGTTCCAGCGCACGATGCGGTCGTCGCGATTGACCACCGCGAGACCGTCGTTCAGCGATTCGAGGATGTTCTCGCTGAACTCGCGCAGCCGATCGAGCTCGGTCGCCTTGACCGTCAGCTGCCGGTACAGCCGGCCGTTCTCGAGGGCAGTCGCCGCCTGCGCCGCAACCGCGGCCAGCAGCGCCATGTCCTCGCTGCTGAGCGGCTCCGCGCTCGCCTTGCGCCCGAGCGCCATCACGGCAATCGTGCCTTCCTTGGACACGCACGGAACGAAGTAATGGATGCCGGCCTCGCGCCAGAAATCGATTTCGCGCGCGTCGATGCGCCGCTGCGACAGCGGATCATCGAGCGACAGCGTGTGGCCGGCGATCAGCCGCGCGCCCGCTTCCGACGCGCGCGGCAGGCTCGCGGGCGGCGCCGCGAATCCGATGTGGGCGATGGTCGTGAACTCGCCGTCGCGGCCCGGCGCCGCCGGCGCGAGCATCAGGGCCATCCGGTCGACGACCAGCGTCTCCATCACCCGGTGCACGAGACGCTCGCTCAACCGCAGCAGATCGAGATCGCTGTTCAGATCGCGCGCGAACGCGACGAGCGCGCGCCGGTAATCGTAGCGGTCGCGGTAGTAGACACGGTCGAGCGCGGTCTGAATGGCGTTCTTCACGGGCCGCGACAGCAGCACGACGACGAGCGTGGCCAGCAGCGCAATGACCGAATTGTGCTTGTCGCTGCCGCCGAAGAACGCCTCGCGCGCGAGCCTGAGGAGAATGGCGTACATGGCAGCGATCGCCGCAATCGCCGCGGCATAGACCAGCGCGCGCTTGATGATGACCTCGACGTCCATCAGGCGATAGCGCACGATCGCCGATGCGAACGCCAGCGGCACGAACCCGAGCAGAACCGCGGTCAGATCCGCGCCGCGCCAGGGCGTGAACCCGAGCGCATATGGCATCGCGTAGCCGAACACGAACGGGACGGCGCCGAACGCCGTCCCCCCGACGATCCAGCGGAGCTGACGCCGCGCGGTAACCGAGCGCACCCGCCCCAGCGCCCGGATCATGATCGCGAGCCCCGAAATCAGGCCGACGGCGAGATAGATCATCTCGCCGCGTTCGACCAGCGTAATCACCGTGGTGAAGACGACCCCCTGGTCGCGTCCGCGAAGCAGCGCCGCCACCCGTGCGCACGCCAGCAGCACCGCCGGCAGATACAGCATCGGGA
The DNA here is from genome assembly GCA_046731735.1 of Acidobacteriota bacterium. Taxonomy (GTDB): domain Bacteria; phylum Acidobacteriota; class Vicinamibacteria; order Vicinamibacterales; family 2-12-FULL-66-21; genus JALZOC01. The sequence continues at coordinate 3,387 of JBKPLP010000069.1, read as the reverse complement.
CCGCCGCGCGCCCGGCATCGGTGCGGACCCAGCTGTCCGGGCGCTCCGGGAACACCAGCGCAAAGTGCATGATGAGCGGCGGCAGCAGCAGCGTGGAGACGACGTCCGCCCAGTAGATGGTCCAGTCGAGTGTGTCGAGGCGGCCGCTGAAGGAGAACGCCAGCATGCCGAAGAACGCGACCGAGAGCCAGAAGAAGTGCAACGTGGCCTGATTGTCGGGGCGGCGGAACCGCACCCCGGCGCCGATGAACAGCGCGAAGATTCCGACGGCGGCGAGGACGTAATAAAGCCCCCTCGGTCCGGACGGGATCGGCGCGACGGTGACGTTCACCAGTTCAGGAACCCGCGTACGCGAGATCGTGTAGGTCAGCGACTGGCCGTCGGAAGCCTGGTGCAGGATCCGGATCACGGCGGCGGCGGAATCGATCGTCCGCCCGTTGATCGCTTCGAGGATGTCGCCCGGCTGCACGTTTGCGCGATCGCCCGGCGATCGCCGCGCCACTTCGCGGGCGACGACCACCCCTTCCGGGCTGTTCGCCCAGAGGACGCCGTCCTCGACTTCAGACCAGGTAGACCGGACGTAGATGTTCGCGACGGCGAGGCACAGGAGGGCAATCACGACTATCAGCTGAGCTGACAGGCGCACCAGCGCACGACTGCGAGTACCCCAATTCAACACGTCGTTCCTGGCCAACGAAGGATGGCGCAGGTGACGTAGCAAAGCGCGTTCCTTGACGGTCGTGTGGATCCACACCGTAAATACTTGATTTATATAGTATTTCGTCGCGCGGGCGCGGTCAATTGACGCGGCCCTTCCAACAGAACGGAGAGCGGGTCCAAAAAAGCGGATCCCCGGCGGAGGACTAGATGCCGGCTCGTTTCATGACCGCCTGCGTGGCCTCGAGTGCGAGGCGCGCCGCATCCTCGGCGGACATCTCCTGAGGCACGCGGCCGAGCGGCTCCGGGCTGAGGCCGTCGGTGTAGCCGATCCGCTGCAGCGCCTGCAGGAACCCGATCAAATCGATGACCCCCTCGCCGGGCATGAATCGCTGATTGTCGCGCACGTCCTCGGGGGCTGCGGCCTTCGCATCCGAGAGATGAACGTGGACGATGCGGGATTTGCCCGCGTCGAGGATGTCGGACGTCGTGCCGCCGGAATGATGCCAATGCCAGACGTCGAGGATTGCGCCGATGTTCGACCCGCACTCCTTCGCGAGAGCGACAGTCTCGGGCAGGTTCCAGATGAACGGCGTTGATGGAGGGCCTCCGGCGCGACCGGTCCGGAAGTACAGCGGACCGAGAAACTCGAGCCCGAGACGGATACTCGTCTTCTGCAGAATCTCGGAAATCGCGGCGAACCGATCGCGGACCAGCTTTCGCTGTTCTTCTTTCGGCTGCGTCGTCGACGCCGGCAGGACGACCATCATCTTGTCGCAACCAATCCCGGCGCAGAACGCCGCGTCGTCTGCGAGCGGTTTGAGCGCTTCCTTGAACGCCGCCTCGTCGCCGCCAAACGGCAGCGGCCGCGCCATCGGCAAGTTCACGATCGTCGGTTGGATCTTCAGTTCCGCGAACAGCGCCTTCGTTGCCTCGAGTCCGGCGGTCTTTGCCGGCCCGAGATCCCAGTCGACGCCCCCGTACCCGAGCTTCGCAGCCAGGCGCGCGCGCTCCGCGCCGCTGACGCCGCGGGTCAGCGACCCGTTCAAAGAGACGAACATGCGCGTCGCAGCTTTGGCGGAGGCGGTCAGGCCCTCCGAAAACTCCAGCGCCGCGACCGTGAAGGCCGCGTGTTCAAGGAATTCACGCCTCGTCATCGATCAGAAGCGCACGAGGAATCCGCCGACGACGCGCTTCGGCGGACGGACGACGAGGAGCTCGTCGTAGATGGATGCTGGATCGTTCGGGTCGCGGAACAGGTTGCGGATGCCGAGGAGCACTTCCCACTTGGTGCTGCCGACGCCAAACGGCAGCGCCTGGTTCACCTGGACGTCGAAGCGTCCGTCGAGGCCGCTGTCCGACGTGTCCTGCGTCCGTCGCGCGTAGCCGGAGTTCAGCTTATAGAGCACGAAGACGCGGGTCGCGGTCTCGGGGAAGTCGGTCTGGATCGAGGTCGTCAGATCGTGAATCGATTCCTCGTCCGTGCGGGCGAGCGCGGCGAGCCACGGCTTCGCGTGACCGAGATCACCCTGCGATGTCCAACGGCCGTGCGCGAGCGTATAGTCGACGGTGCCGTTCACCCGCTTCCAGCTCGCCGCGCGCAGCCGCACGCCCCACCCGTATGCGTCGACTGCCCCGGCGCTCGCCACATAATAGTGGCCCACTGAACGGGTCCCCGACGGTGAGCGCATCCCGAAGATCGTCATCGCCTGGTTGTCGATCCCCTGGAAGAAGCGGCGCACGCCGAACGAATAGTTGCCGGCGAAGTCGTGCTCGACGATCACGTCGAGGTAGCGCGCGCGCTCGGCGCGGAAGTCGCTGCCGGCGACGGGCGAGAAGGTGCGCTCCGGCGGCAGCCACGGACCACCGAACGCAGGCGCGAGGAACTCCTCGGCGCCGGGCGCGATCATCCGCTGGGCGAGCACCGCCCTGACGCGCGTGGTTTTCGTCGGCTCGAGCGTGAAGCCGGCGCGCGGGCTGAAGAGGCCCGGCGTCAGCAGGTAGTCGTACCGCGCATAGCGGCCGCCGTACTCGAACGTCACGCCGTCGGCCAGCGTCCAGCGCTCCACCGCCGACAACTCTCCGACGTTGCGGCTGCCGTCCGTCACCGCGACCAGCGCGAGCGGATTGCCCCCCTGGTATTCCTGCGTGCTGTAAGACCATCCGAGATCGTACGAATGAATCCCCTTGCGCTTCGAGACGAACGAGCCCGCGACTATCCATGACGAGAGGTCGCCCTGGCTCATCGCCGCCCGCAGCGCCCAATCGCCCGCCGGCATCGGCGAGCCGATCGAGAGGTAGGCGACGCCGCGCGGCGTCAGGTCGCCAGTGAAAAGATCGCCCGGTGCGAATGCGCTCGTCGTCAGCAGGTTCACTTCGCCCGAGAACGGCAGGTCCGAGAACACCGCACTCGCCGCGCTTGCGACGGCATTGATGCGGCGGCCAAAGGTCTGCTCGGCCGGCGGAATATCGCGGTCAGCGTCATCGGTGATGACGGCGGTGCTGGCGGAGTCCTTGAGGATGCTGCGCGTCAGGTGACGCAGCCGCCACGCCGCGTCGCTGTGGGAATGGCCATCGCCGGAGGAATCGGGCGTCGAGGCCTCGACCGCCGGCAGCGCGAAGCCCGCCGCGAGGATCGGCCGCGTGGTGACCGGTTCATCGACGCGGCCGCTCGTTCCCGCTGTTGCGTCGAGCCGGTGGAGCTGAAGCTGATATGGAGACGACGCGCGC
>JBKPLP010000068.1:0-16689 GCA_046731735.1 Acidobacteriota bacterium | reverse complement strand
TCCTGGAGTTTTTCGAGCGGCACCTTCTGCCCGACGGGGCGCCCGTGCTGGCCGAGGCGCTCGCGTGCGACGTCACGCGGGCGCGCACTCACATTCGCAACCACGTCCGGCTGTGCCTCGATTGCTGCCACTATGCGGTCGAGTTCGAGGACGCGGCGGACGCGCTGCGGCGCATCCGTGAGGCGGGACTGTACATCGGACGGATCCAACTGAGCTCCGCATTGAAGGTTAGGTTTCCGGACGATCCCGCGCAGTGTCGTGCGGTGGTCGAGCGCTTGCTGCGGTTTGCGGATACGACCTATCTGCACCAGGTGATCGAGAAGCGGAACGGCACGCTCGCACACTATGCCGACCTCGATGTCGCGCTCGCAGCGCGACCTGTCCCGGTGGGCGCCGAATGGCGTATTCACTTTCACGTGCCACTGTTCACGCGAGAGTACGAAGGCCTCGGATCGACGCAGGACTACGTAGGCGAGGTCATCGCACAGGCGTCCTCATCGCATGCGACACGGCATTTCGAGATCGAGACGTACACGTGGGACGTACTCCCGGCGGGTCTAAAGATCGACCTTCTGGAGTCGCTCGCGCGCGAATACCAGTGGGTACTGGGGTGTTTCAATCGAAATGATGAATGATGAATGATGAATGATGAATGAATGATGAAATCGCTCATCGCTCGTTCTTCACTCGTTTCTTCATCATTCATCATTCATCATTCATCATTGATTCTCCATGCAGAAGACCGCCGTCCTGAACGTCGTTGCCCTGACGCCGTCGATGCTCGGACCATCGATGCCGGCGCTCACGCGGTGGGCGGCGCAGGGCGGGGCCGCCCGAATCACCTCTGCCTTCCCCGCGGTTACCTGCTCCGCGCAATCGGACTATCTCACCGGCCGATACCCCGACACGCACGGCATCGTCGGCAACGGGTGGTACTCACGCGAGGATGCGGAGATCCGGTTCTGGAAGCAGTCGAACCGGCTGGTGCGCGCGCCGAAGATCTGGGAGACGATGCGGACGCTCGATCCGGCATCCACCTGCGCGAACCTGTTCTGGTGGTTCAACATGCATTCGACGGCGGACTACTCGGTCACGCCGCGCCCGATGTATCCCGCCGACGGCCGCAAGATTCCCGACATCTACACCGCACCCGGCGCGCTGCGCGACGAGCTGCAGTCCGCGCTCGGCAGGTTCCCCTTGTTCGAGTTCTGGGGACCGCGTGCCGGCATCCGCTCGACCCAGTGGATCGCGGCGGCCGCGAGGCACGTCGACGGCAAGTTCAATCCGACGCTGACGCTCGTCTATCTGCCGCATCTCGATTACAACCTGCAGCGGGTGGGGCCAGCGGCAGCCGCGGCGGACGATCTTCGCCAGGTCGACACCGTTGTCGGAGACTTGATCCGTCACTATGAGGGCGCCGGAACGCAAGTCATCGTGCTGTCCGAGTACGGCATTCGCAGCGTGTCGACGCCGGTTCATCTCAACCGCGCGTTGCGCGAGCACGGGTTGGTTGTGGTCCGCGAGGAGCTCGGCCGCGAGATGCTCGACCCTGGCGCGAGCGCGGCGTTCGCCGTTGCCGACCACCAGGTCGCGCACGTTTACGTCAACGACCGTGCGCGGTTGAACGAGGTACGCGGCATCCTCGAGGCTGTCGACGGGGTCGCGGCGGTGCTCGGCGATTCAGAAAAAGCGGCGGCGCACATCGCCCACGAGCGCGCCGGCGATTTCGTCGTGATCTCGCGACCCGACGCCTGGTTCACCTACTACTTCTGGATGGACGATCGCCTCGCCCCCGACTTCGCGCGCACGGTGGAGATTCACCGGAAGCCCGGCTACGACCCGGTCGAGCTCTTCCTCGATCCGGCGATCCGGATTCCGCCGCTGACCGTCGGCTGGAAGCTCGCCAAACGGAAGGCTGGCTTTCGCTCGCTGCTCGATGTCATTCCGCTTGACGCGTCGCTCGTGAAGGGATCCCATGGACGCCAGACGACGTGGGAGGAAGAAGGGCCGGTACTGATCACGAAGAACAAAGCGTCGATCGAGCGCGACCGGATCACGTCCGTCGATGTCTACGACGTGATTCTGCGGCACCTAACGCATTAGAAATGCGCGGCGGCGCTCGACGAAATCCCGAAGCTTGTCGCTGTTGAACGCGTCGGCGCCGTAAATCCTCTTCGTATCGATCCGGACGTCGGCCTCGATCAGCGCCTGCCACTCGCCGACCATTGGTTTCAGCGTCTCCCAGTCGAGCCACCGCTGCGCGATGTCGTGCACGTATCCCAGATAGCGCTCTCGCCACTCCGGCACCGCGAGCAGCTTCGACCGCAGCGGCTTCGTGTCGTCGTCCAGGCCAATCATCGGATTCAGGTCGGTGCCCCCTTCCATGCCGCCAGGACCGCCGCGCCGGAATCCGCGGCCGCCTTCCTCCGGCCCGAGCGCCTCGTTGAAATCGTGCGGAAAGATGTGGAACCGGCCCGAAGGATCGCGGTAGATGTTGTAGTCGCTCGCCCGGGTCCAGTAGCCGTCGCTGTTCACGAGCGCCACGTCGAGCGCCAGAAACTTCAGGACGCCGTCGATGTCGAGGATCGGCTCGAGCGCCGCCGGCAGCTTCGCCGCGGGCGTCTCGTTCAGCACTCGACACAGCCGGGCGAGCGCCGCCCACGACTCCGGGTCGTCCTTCGTCTTGATCTCGTAGTGCGCCTTGTACGCGTCGGCGCCGTCGCCGAGATACTCGAGTCCGCCGCGGGCCCGCGGGCTGCCGGGCACCTTCCACCGCGCTTCTCTTTGAATCGTCGGGGCCCCCCCAGCCTCCGCTAAAGCTCCGGCGGGCCGCCGTAGCCTTGGCGAAGGCGGCTGCACCCCGACTAGCTCACTCCGTTCCGCTCGCGCTTCGCCGCTCGCTCCTCTCCGTTCGCGGTCACCGAACCACTTACGTACGAAATCCTTGTTGACCTGCTCGACGTTGACGTAAACCCCCCAGCTCTCGCCGTTGATGACGACGCGGACGAAGTTGGCGCGCGCGGCCGGCACGTAATGTCTGGCGATCTCGCTGTAGAGGGCCGTCCTCACGAACGTCGGGTCGTTGTTAGCATTCAGCAGATTGAGCGTGTTGAACCCGGCGAGATCCTGATCCTTGTGCTTGAAATCGAACGACAGGTTGAGTGAGTGCTTCAACCCGTACGGCACCATGCGGTAGGAGGAGTTGCCGCGGAAGTGAACACCCACGTCACGGTACGTCTTTCCGTCGACGATGACCGTCGCGGGGACGTCGACATCCGTGCGGTAGAACGACGTCAGCTCGCGCTGCCACTCGGCTGACTCGAAGGTCAGGAAAATCGTCCGCAGGACCTTCGGGTCATAGAGCGCCGCGTCCGGATACGTGCGCACCGATCCAGGCGCGATACGCATGCCCGGCTCGCCCGGTTGTCCCCACACTCCTCCAGACCGCGGAAGTTCCGGATCGGCGGTCAGCGCCGCGAGCACCGCGGCCCGCTCCGTCGCGTTCAGGATCCCGTCGCCATCGCCATCGAACCTCGCCACGAGCTTGCGCTCCGGCTGCGGCATGCCACGCATGCCAAAGCTGCGTCCGCCTGATCCCTGAAACGACGCGGACGACGCGGCACGGTTCGGCGGCCACGCCGGCCGGCGCGGCTTGAGCGCGTCGAGCGCGACGTAGGTCGACAGCGCAAGCGCGGTGAACAATCCAACGAGCTGGATGATCGTGGTCAGACGCGACCAGTAGCGGCGGGATTCCCCCTGCTCGATGGATTCGAACATGGAAGTATCCTACGCGGGCGGCGGGGCACTTTCAACGACAGCTGCTGTCGCGCTGCGTGCTTGACTGAAGACCAAACAGGAGGAGGGGAGAAAGAGAGAAGTCTTTCAAAAGAATTTTCTCCCTTTCTCTCTTCCTCCTGTTAGATCTTGGCAGCGGAGACTGCGTGACAGCGTACGGCGTTCAATTGTGTGGCACCAGCGCGACGTGTTCGCGCAGGAGATCCCGTCCGAAGTCCCCGTTGAAGTCGCGCCAGACGGAATGGACGTGGTTCCCGTCGTTCTGGGTGTTGTCGTACTCGATCAGGAACGTCGGTCCCTGGATGCGGTAGTAGTGCTTCTTGCCGCGCTCGAAGTCGCCGGCCCAGGCGAAGGAGATTTTCTCGAGGCCGGCGCTCTTGAGCTGGGCGAGCCGCTCGGCAGCGATGTCCGGCGCCATCGACGCGGCGTAGGTGTCGATCACCGCCATCAGCATCTCGCGCTGCTTTGGCGTCATCGCGGCGGCGGCGACGCCGGCAGGAGACAGCGGATCCACCTTCGCGGCGGTGCGGGTCACGATGTCGGTCGGCGCCACGTCGGCGATCGTGGCAGCCTTGCGCTGGGTCTCGTCGAGGGCCATCAGCAGCGCACGTGCGGTGTCCTCGCGCTCCCCGAGAACGCGCAGTCCCTTCTTTGGTCCCTCCACCCGGACTTCGGCAGGATTCGATCCGAAGAACGTCGGCGAGCTGGCGACGGAGCTCCCCTTGGCCACCTCGAAGTGGAGCGACAGATGGTGCCCTTCCACGCGCCAGCCCCATGGGGATTTCGCGTCGGGCGTCCCGAAGATCGAGAACGTGTACTGCTCGGGATCGCGCATCGCCGACCCGTTCTCGATCGCCTTGAGGATGGTTTCCAGGTCGTTCATGATGGTGGTCGCCTGGGTGTAGCCCTTCGCGCTGACACCGGTCTTCAGCAGCTCCTGCGCCAGCCCGCGCTGCGCCTCGCTCATGTCGCGGATGGCCAGCCCGTGCCGCTCGAATTGCATCGCGGGTACGTAATGCCATCGCGTCAGCTCCTCGGAGTCGAGCGCGAACGAGGCTTTCTGTTTCTGCTCCGCCGAGAGCGCCGCGAGAAACTTCGTCGCCGCCGACGCCATGGCGGACGCGGAGCGTTCGGAGGCAACCGTGGCGCCGGCGATCCATGCGCCGGAAAAGGCCACGATCAAAACCGGCCGGATCAACTTATGTGACATCATGAACGCACTTCCTTTTTCGCTTTGCGTTGCAGTTCCTGGAGCAGCTTGCCGTACACCGGATCGCGCGGTGCGCACCCGGTCGCGTACTGGCCGAGCTCGTTGTCCTTGGATCGCATCAGCGACGTGCAGTAGCTGACGGTGATGCAGACCTTCCGCTTGTCCATCTGCACGTCGCGCGCGAAATCCGGGTAGGCAATCGCGCCGCGACCCATGCCGACGACCGACACGCGTCCGTCGCGCAGGTTCGCTTCACCCGCCTCCAGCGCATACTGCCGCAGATAGCTGTAACCGGTGCCGACCACCGGGAGATCGGGACAGGCGCGCTGCGCCAGCTCCGCCAGCTCGAAGTGCCGCGCCACGCCCGCCAGCTGCGGCTCCGGCGCACCGTAACCGTCCGGCGGTTCGCGATCGGCGGGACGGCCGACGTGCGGGTTGTAGTAGGGACAGCCGGACGTGACGTTCACGAGCTGCAGCCCCGCGTCGCGGTAGATCTGCAGGGCGTCGACAGCTTCGTCCGCCTCGAGGTAGTTCTCGGTCGCCCCGGGGACCGGCTCGCCGATCCCGGTATCCGCGTTCTTGCGGTATGGGACACCGTCGAAAAAGTTCATCCGCGTGCCGAGGATCAGGCCTGGCGCCTCTTCGCGAAGCCGGACGAGCAGGTCACGTACGAACCGCGTGCGGTTCTCCAGGCTGCCGCCGTACTTGCCCGGTCGGGTCTTTGCCGCCAGCATTTCCGACAGCAGGTAGCGGTGGCACTGCTTGATGTCGATGAAGTCGACGCCGATGTCGCGGGCGCGCAGGGTCGCCCACACGTATTGGTCCTGCAGCCGATCGATCTCGTCGTCCGTGAGAATCCGCCCGTTGTTCTTGAGCGCGGGGTCATGGAACATGACCGTCGGCGTCGGATACGACCACCGGCCCGAGTGCGTCAGCTGCAGGCCGATCAGGTAATCATTAGTGGTTCCGTGTTCTCTCCGGGCAGTGACGATCAGCTGTTCGAGACTCGACAGCGTGGCGTCGGAGATCAGCAGTTGTCGCGTGTTCGCGCGCGCGTCCGGCGCTATCGCGACGGCTTCGCCCCACAGCATCTTCGCGCCGCCGCTTCCGAATCGCGCCCATCGCCGGGTCGTCAGCTCTCCGGCCGCCCCTTCGAGCGTGCCGTCGCACCCTTCCATGGGGTGGATCGCCCAGCGATTCCCGACGATCTTGTGTCCGATCGGCAGCGGCTTGAGCGATTCGCGGATGTCCGACTCGAAGCGGATCGGCAGATTGAGCGCGTCGATCTCGGCTTCGAGCGAGCGGCGATCAGTGAAAAAATTATGCGCGGCCATCTGAAATACCGACGATGTTCGCAGGCACGATCAAATAGGAGGAAGAGAGAACCCTTCTCCCCTTTCTCCCATTCTCCTGTTTGTCCTTTGGGGCGGCTGACGTTGATTCAGGGATTCTTCACGAACGCCCACAACGTATCGCTCGCGCCGACGATGACGTACTGCAGCCCGTCGAGCTCGTAAGTGATCGGCCCGTTGCTGACGGCGGCGTTCAGCCGCGCGTGCCACAGTGGATCGCCCGTGGTGGCGTTGAGGGCGACCAGTGAGTTCCCCGGACCGCCGCCGAACAGCAGGTTGCCCGCCGTGCTGAGCAGCCCCGAACGCGCCGGGCCTTCCCATTTGTGGCTCCAGCGAAGTTTTCCAGTCCGATAGTCGATCGCCTGAATCATGGACTCTGAATAGCCGCCGCGTTCGTTACCACCCCATCCCTGCGGGTTCTCGCCCGGATCGAACAGATAGAAGACGGCGTAGGAGCGCGAGGCCGACACGTAGAACAGGCCGGTCGCCGGACTGAAGCTGACCGGCTGCCAATTCGACGCGCCGTTTGCCGCCGGCGACACCAGCGTGCCTTCCAGTTTCGGCATCTTCTCCGGGTTGGGCACCGGCTGGCCTTTCTCGTCGTAGCCGAGGGCCCAGTTCGTTTTCACGTACTCGGCCGACACGACCGCCTTGCCGTCGGTGCGATCGACCACGAAGAAGTGGCCGTTGCGCGACGCCTGCGCCAGCAGCTTGCGGGGACGGCCGTTGATCGTGCCGTCGAAGAGCACCGCCGGCTCCGTCGCGTCCCAGTCGTGCGTGTCGTGGGGCGACGGCTGGAAATACCAGACCATCTTCCCCGTGTCGGCATTCAGCGCGACGATCGACGCGGTAAAGAGATTCGCGCCAGGACGATTGACGTGGGCGAGAACCGGTTGCGGATTGCCGGTCGCGACGTAAATCAGGTTCAGTTCCGGATCGTAAGTGATCGGCTGCCACGTCATGCCGCCGCCGTGTCGCGCCATGTCCTCGTTCGGCCAGGTGTCGAATCCGGGATCGCCTTTCTTCTGCGGCACGGTATACCAGCGCCATTGCAGCTCCCCCGTCTCGGGATCGCGCGCGTCGAGATAGCCTGGAATGTCGAGGTCGTCGCCGCTCACGCCGGTGATCACGTGGTTCTTCACGATGACCGGCGCGGTGGAGCTGTAATAGAACTGGTTGAGATCCGCGGTCGCCTGGTGCCAGCGTTCCTTCCCATCCTTGATATTCAGGCAGATCAGATGATCGTCTGGCGTTTCGAAGTACAGCCATTCGCCGAGCACGGCGACGCCCCGGTTCGACAGGTGGTTGCCTCCCTGCGATGGCCAGATGTAGTGCCAGATCTCTCGACCGGTTCGCGCGTCGACCGCCCAGGCATTGTCGGGCGTGCTGAAATACAGGATGCCGTTGATCTGCAGGGGTGTGGACTTGATCGTCGCCGAGCTGCCGATGACCGGCGCGGAACCCAGGTTCAGGCGATACACCCATGCCAGGCTCAAGCCCTGGACATTGGTCGTATCGATCTTGGTGAGCGCGCTGAACCGGCGTCCCGAATAATCGCCGTTATAGGTCGGCCATGAGTCGGTTCCCGGGTTCAGCAGTTTCGTGGGATCCAGGCCGCTCTGCGCGCGGACGAGCAGTGTCGTAGCGGCGAGCGTCCCCGCCAGCAGAAGCAGGAAGCGCTTCATCGCAAGGTCTCCAGGTAGGCCACCAGGTCGTGGATGTCCTTATCGGTGATCGTATCGAGCAGCGCGTGGTGCGCCTCGAGCGGATCGGTTTTGTCGATCTTCAGCGACGACGCGCGGCGGAAGCTGCGATACGTGCCGCTCGCTTCCTGCAGCGACACGACGAAGTCGTCCATGTAGACGAGCGTGCCTGAAACGGGCGCGCCGCCCGATGGTGTGACGGTGACGCGCACGGCGCTGGCCGGAGGCGGGCCGCCACGGCGCCCCCGGCCACCGCCGGGGAACAGCATCCGCTGCTGGATGTCGGCGGTCTCGTAGCGCGAGGCGAGACCGGCGAGATCCTTCTGCGCCGAGTGGCATCCGCTGCACTTGCCCGCCCCGTTGAAGAACTCCTCGCCCGCCTTCGGATCGCCCACCTTGAACTTCTGCACGGTGAATACCGGCGATCCCCGCAGCGTGTCGGTCAACTGCTTGCGCAGGAAATGCGCGAGGTCGGTCGTCTGTTCGCTGGTCAATGCAGACGCTGGCTTGCCGCTTTGAAGCGGATGTCCTTTCTTCAAATATGGACCGAGCTCGCTGCCGTACCGATCGCGCAGGAACACGAGCGACCGCAACAGGTTCGGCGCTGTATCGGTGCCGCGCGCGAGCGGCCCGTGACACGTCACGCATTCGGCGACCCACACGGTCTTTCCGCGCTCCGCCGCGGCGAAATCGACGAGCGGTTTGTCCGCAGGACCGGCTGTGCCGCCGCCACCGCCGCCGCCGCGCGATGGCGGCGGGACGCTCTGGCCCTGGCCGCCTCCGCGCCCTGCCGGCGCGGGCGGTGGGCCCTGCGGTGCCTGCGCATGCAGCGCCGCGGCGGTCACCACCGACGCGATCGCGATGTACTTCGTGACTGTTGTCATGCCGTCGCTGATTGCCAAAGTGACCCGATTGTATAACCGCGCCCTCGGCCTCGCGACCGTCATTATCTATCCAGGCTGCGGCAGCAACCAGTCTGATGTTGACAGCGGCCGTCGTTGTAGATAACTTAGGCGTTTATTGTCGATTACTTAGGTATCGACCTGGTGAGGTGCCTGCACGCATGAGCAAACCGTCCGATCTCATCCAGGGCACGCTCGACCTGCTTATTCTCAAGACCGTCGCGCTCGAACCCTCACATGGGTGGGCCATCGCCAAGCGCATCCAGCAGGTCAGCCGCGACGCGCTGCAGATCTCGCAGGGTTCGCTGTATCCCGCGCTGCATCGCCTCGAGCAGCAGGGATGGCTGAAGGCGGAACCCGGGGTGACCCGCACAGGGCGTGAGGCGAAGTTCTACGCGCTCACCCCCGCCGGCCGGAAGCAGCTCGCGCGCGAGTTGGACACCTGGCAACGGCTCTCCGGCGGCATCGGGCTCGTCGTGCGCGAGGCGAAGTAGGCGCCGCTCGAGGTCAGGAGGACCGCCATGCCCCGGTGGATCGATCGCGCGCGGCTCCGATTTCGCTCGTTGTTCCGCGGCGAGGGCGTCGACGCCGAGTTGCGCCGCGAGCTGCGCCTCCACATCGACGAGCAGATCGCCGAGAACGTCGCCGCCGGCATGAGTACGGCGGAGGCACGCGCGGCGGCGCTGCGCGACTTCGGCCCCACGGCGCGCATCGCCGAGGAATGCCGGGACACGCGTCGTGTCGCCTTCGTCCACAACCTCGCGCAGGACCTCCGCTACACCCTGCGGTCGCTGCGGCAGCAGCCGATGCTCGTGGCTGCCGCGACGCTGTCGATTGCCGCCGCCATCGGCGCCAATACCGTCATCTTCAACCTCGCGAGCCAGATCGTGTTCGCCACACCGACGGCGGCACGCCCCGATCGTCTGGTGACCATCCGCATGGCCAACGGGAGCCATGTCTCGTACCGGCAGTGGCAGGCGCTCGAGCGCAGTGGGGCGCTCGCCGGGCTCGCCGGCTATCAGTTCGAGCGCGAAGTGAACTGGCGCGGCCCCGAGCAGGCGATCAGCATCACGCCGCTCATCGTCACGGCCAATTACTTCGATGTCCTCGGCATCCCGCTTGCCATGGGACGTGCGTTCACCTCGGTCGAAGCGAGCGCCGAGCGCGCGCCGGCCGTGGCCGTCGTCAGTTATCGCTTCTGGCAGCGGCGGCTCGCCGGCGATCCTGCGGTCGTCGGCCGCGCGTTGATTTTCAATGGGGAACCGTACACCGTGCTGGGCGTCCTGCCGGAATCCCTGCGCGCGTTTCCGGGGTTTGCGCTCGCGCCGGAGGTGTACTTGCCGCTCAGCCGGACGCTGACGCCGACGCTGTTCGAACCGCTCGACGCGAGCGTGCAGCTCGTCGGCCGCCTGCACGACGGCCAGAGCGTCGCGGCGGGACGCGCGGCGCTCGGCACCGCGGGGTCGCGGCTCACGGCGGAATACGGCAAACACTTCGGCGAAGTCCAGCGGTTCTCCCCCGTCGGCGCCTTCGCGCAGATCAGCGAGATGAAACAAGTCGGCGCGTTCTTCGCGGTGCTCCTGGTCTGCGTTGGCCTGGTGCTGGCGGTCGCCTGCGCGAACGTCGCCGGGCTGCTCCTCGCACGCGGCACCGTCCGGCGGCGCGAGATTGCCATCCGCGTCGCGCTCGGCGCCAGCCGCGCGCGCCTGGTGCAGCAACTCCTGACCGAAGGCCTGTGGCTTGCGCTCTTCGGCACGGTGGGGGGGCTCGTGTTGATGCGCATCACGATGGGGTTGCTCACCCGCGTGTCGCTTCCCTTCCCGCTGCCGGTCGAGCTGCAGCCGTCGTTCGATGCGCAGGTGCTCCTCTACTCGCTGGTGCTGCTCGTCGTGACGACACTCGTCTGTGCGCTCGTCCCGGCGCTCGAGGCGACGCGGCCGTCGCTCGTGCCATCGCTCAAGCAGGAAGAGCCGCGCTACGTGCATCCACGGTTGACGCTGCGGAATCTGCTCGTCGTCGGCCAGATCGCGCTGGCGCTCGTGCTGCTCCTCACCGCGACCTTGTTCCTGCGCAACCTCGCGCTGGCGCGCGTCGCCGACCCGGGCTTCGACACCGAACGGACGATCGTCGCGCACGTGAGCTTCGTCGAAGGGCGCTACACGCGCGAGAGCCGCGCCGCGTTCCTCGAATCGGCGATCGACCGCATCAGGAACCTGCCCGGCATCGAACAGGCGGCCTACACGGCCGACGTGCCGTTGTCGATGTATAGCGGGATGACGACCGGCGCCGATCTGCGCATCGCCGAGGAGGGGGCGCCATTTCCCGCGCGATTCGAAGTGAACCGGGTCGGGCCGGGCTACTTCGCAACAATGCGTATCGCCGAGCGCCGCGGCCGCGACTTCCGCCGCACCGATGCGCCGGGCGCGCCGGTCGTCGCGATCGTCAATGAGGAGTTCGTGCGGCGGTACCTCGCCGGCCGGGATCCGATTGGCCGGCACCTGATGCTCCCGGGTGCCGGTGCGCCGTACCCCGCCGAAATCATCGGCATCGTCGCGAACAGCAAGCACCGGACGATTGGCGAAGACCAGCGCGCGGCGGTCTATGAGTCGTTCCTGCAGCGCGCAAACCGCACTCGCGTCGTCCACCTGATCGTGCGGACGAGCGGCGATCCGCTGACGTCGGCACGCGACGTCACGCGGGCGCTCGAGGGCATGGACGGGACGGCGGCCGTCCAGGTCCAGCCGATGCGCGCGGCACTCGCGTTCGCGTTCATGCCGAGCCAGGTGGGCGCGGCGCTGCTGGCGTCGCTGGGCTCGATCGGACTGCTGCTCGCGATGGTCGGACTCTATGCCGTCGTCGCATATTCGGTGAGCCGGCGAACCGCTGAGATCGGGATACGCATGGCGCTCGGTGCGTCGCATCGTGCTGTGATGCGCCTGGTGCTGAGGGACGCCGCCGTGCTCGCGGCGGCCGGCATCCTCATCGGCATCGCCGTGGCGGCGCTGCTCACCAGACCGCTGGCGATGTTCCTCGTGGCCGGCCTCAGTCCCGCGGATCCGGTGAGTTTCTCCGCGACCGCGATCGTGCTCGCGGCGGTCAGCCTTGCCGCGGCGTGGGCGCCAGCACGGCGGGCTGTGAGAATCGACCCGGCGCTGGCGTTACGCCGGTAGCGCGAGCGACACGCCGGTAGCGCGAGCCCTCCGGGTGGGGCATGATGGCCGACGTGCACAAGACGTATATCTGCACACTGGCCGCCGCCACGCTCATTCTGCATCTAGGCTGCGGCGGCCAGGGGTCGCCGGCGGCGCCGGCAGTGCCCGGCAATCCCACTTCGCCGGTCCAGATAGATCCGCTTCGCGACGCAGCGCGTGCCGCGGGCAAGAAGGTCGGCGCCGCCGTGCAGTCGGGTTATCTCGCCGACGGCACCTACTCGAGCGTGCTCAGCCGGCACTTCAACTACCTGACCGCCGAGTACGAGATGAAATGGGCCACCATCGAGCCCACCCAGGGCGTCCGCAGCTTCTCGCGCGGCGACAACATCGTCGGCTTCGGCCGGGCCAGCGGGATGGATATCAAGGGCCACGCGCTGATTTGGCACGGATCGGCGCCGGGTTGGTTGAACTCGCTATCCCCGTCCGAGTTCCGAGCCGCATTCGAATCGCACATTGGCGCCGTTGGCGAGCATTTCCGCGGCCAGCTGTACGCGTGGGACGTTGTCAACGAGGCGATCGCCGACAGCGGCACCGCACTGCGCGACACGATCTTCCGGCAGAAGCTTGGAGACAGCTACATTGCGGACGCGTTCCGTCTGGCCCACCAGGCTGACCCGCAGGCGCTGCTCTTCTACAACGACTACAGCGGCGAAGGGCTGAACGCGAAGTCGGATCGGATTTACCAGCTGGTGAGCGGGCTCAAGGCGCAGGGCGTCCCGATTGACGGCGTCGGGCTGCAGATGCACATCAGCGCGTCGAATCCGCCAAGCGAGTCGGCGGTCGCATCCAACATGCGACGCCTCGCCGAGCTCGGCCTCCTCGTGAACATCAGCGAGATGGACGTTCGAATCCGGGATCTGCCGGGAACGCCGCAGTCGAAGCTCGAAGCCCAGAAAAGTGTTTACAAATCGATGGTGGCGGTCTGCGTCGCCGAGCCGCGCTGTGATGGCGTCACGTTCTGGGGATTCACCGACGCGTATTCATGGATCGATGCGCAGTACGGCGCCGACGATCCGCTGCTCTTCGACGAGCGCTACGCGCCGAAGCCGGCGTTCTATGGCGTGTTCGACGCGTTCATGCGGCGGTGAGTGCGGCGGGGTCTAAAGACCCCGCCCTACAGGAGCGCCCGGCCGCTGCCCGCTTGTAGGGCGGGGTCTTTAGACCCCGCCGTTACCGTTGCAGCGCCTGTTGAATCGCCGCCTCGATGACGGGAGCCATCAACGCGTAGCCCTGCGCGTTCGGGTGAAGGCCATCGCCTGAGATCGTCTCCTTGAGCCATCCCTTTTCATCCACCGTTGCCGCGAAGTAGTCCGCATAGACGGCGTGCACTTTCGCCGCATAGTCCTTCAGCCATGCGTTCAACTTCAGGATGTCGGCCGACGGCCGGATTTCGGTCTGCTTCCTGCGGACTGGCGCGATCGGGACAGCCCCTCCCCTGCCGGTCGAGGGCTGCGGATTGAGCGCGGGATAGTCGCTGATCGGCATGACCGCGCACAACACGACCTTGATGTTGTGAGCCTGGGCGAGTTCCGTCATCGCCATGAAGTTCTGTTCGATCATTTCGAGTGTCTGCGGCCCGGTGTTCCGCGCGATGTCGTTCGTGCCGGCGAGAATGACGAACACCTTCGGCATCAGGTCGATGACGTCGGGGTACATCCGGACGAGCATTTGCGGCGTCGTCTGACCGCTGATCCCACGATTGACGTACGGCTTGCCCGGGAAGTACTCCGCCAGCCGCCAGCCGTCGGTGATCGAATCGCCCATGAAGACGACGCGCTGCGGATCCGGCGGCTGCTTCTTCAGCTCGACGTTCGCCGCGTGATAGCGTCCGAGCTGATTCCAGTCCTGCAGCTGGTCCGCCAGGTTCTTCGCGCTATCCGCCAGACAGCAGTTGGCGCGCGGTGGGGTGAATTCGTCGACCAATTGCCCGTACGCACTGGTCGTCACCGCCAGTGCCGCTATCACCATCGTGCCCAGTCGTCGCATGGAATCCTCCGATCGGGTGACCGACATGATAAATCACCGGCGCCCGATCGCGAGGCTCCTCGCACGACAGCCACCGCCAAGATCAAACAGGAGGAAGGGAGAAAAGGAGAACCTCGCACGACGAGGACTCGTCGTGCGAGCCTCCGCGTCTCCGTGTCTCCCCTTCTCTCTTCCTCTTGTCTGATCTTGAGGGCGGCTGTCGCCGATTTGCCGCAAGTTGGTGGTATCTTGTGCGGCACAGCGAAGGTGCAATCGATGACACTCACCGATCGACGTTCGTTTTTGAAGGGCATCGGCGCCGCGACGGTCGCCCTCGCGGCCGATGCGCTGCCGGCGCTGGCACAGCCGAAACCACCGATCCGCTTCGGTGTGGACATGTTCAGCCTCGGGGCGCAAAACTGGACGCCGTTCCAGCAGCTGGACTTCGCGGCGAAGTGGAACGTGAAAGTCGTGCACTTCTCCGAGATCCGGTTCCTCGGCACACTCGAACCGGACAACCTCCGGAAGGTCCGCGCGCGCGCCGACGAGCTCGCGATCGACATCGAGATCGGCATGCGCTCGATCTGTCCGACCTCCGCGATGTTCGACCCGAAGCAGGGAACGGCCGAGGAACAACTTGGCAAGATGATCGAGGCGGCGAAGATCGTGCGTTCCCCTATCGTGCGCGCTGTATTGGGGAGCAGCGCGGATCGCCGCGGCGGCATCGACAAGCACATCGACGAGACCGTCAAGGTCCTCAAGAACATGGCGCAGCGCCTGAAGGATGCCGGGTTGAAGGTCGCCATCGAAAACCACGCGGGCGACATGCAGGCGCGCGAACTGAAGCGCCTGGTGGAATCCGCCGGTCCCGACATCGTCGGCGTCTGTCTGGATTCTGGGAATCCGGTGTGGACCATCGAGGATCCCCATCTGACGCTCGACACCCTGGCGCCTTACGTGCTGACCAGCCACATGCGGGACAGCGCGCTCTGGAACACGCCGGAGGGCGCCGCGGTGCGATGGACGAGGATGGGCGACGGCAACATGGGCATGGAAGACTACATCCGCACCTATGTGGCGAAGTGTCCAGGGCGCGCGGTGTCGCTCGAAGTGATCGTCAGCAATCAGCCCCGTATCCTGAACTACCGCGATCCGAAGTTCTGGGACCTTTACCCGAATACGCCGGCCTGGGAGTTCGCGCGGTTCCTGGCGCTGTGCGACCGGGGCAAGCCGAGCGTCGAACCGCCGGCGGAGCCAGGAACGACGCCGGCACAACGCCAGCTGGCGCAGGTCGAAGCGAGCATTCGATGGACACAAAACTTCCTCAAGACCCTCTCATAGGCGTGCGACTCCGGCGGGTCCTGACGCCACCCGCATGGGCATTCATTTTTGTTTGCGTGCTGCTCCTGCCGTCGACTGCCGGCGCACAGGCGCGCTATACCGCCAAGCAAACCGGCGACATCGTGCAGCTGCGCGACGCGCGCACCGAGATTGTCGTCTCGGTCATGACGTCCCTCGGCAACGCCTACGAAATGGTCGTCAAGGGGCAGAACGTCATCCGGCAGACGTTCACCTCGGTCGACGAGTTCCGCGCCCGGCCGGGCCTCAACGGGATCCCGCTGCTCGCGCCGTTTGCGAATCGTCTCGACGAACAGGCCTTTTACGCGAACGGGAAGAAGTACAACTTCGACATGGAGCTCGGGAACGTCCGCGGGGCGATTCCGATCCATGGCTATTTGAGCGCCGCGAAGGATTGGAAACTGGTCGAGGCGAAGGCCGACGCGAAAGCCGCGTGGGTCACGACGAAGCTCGATTTCTACCGGAATCCGCAGTGGATGAAGCAATTCCCGTTCGCGCACACGCTCGAGATGACCTATCGCCTCGAGGACGGCGTGCTCGAAGTGCGCACGAAGATCGAGAACCTCAGCGTCGAGCCGATGCCGGTTGCGATTGGCTTCCATCCGTATTTCCAGCTGACCGACTCGACCCGGGAAGACTGGACGTTGTCGGTCGCGGCAAAAACTCGCTGGTTGCTGGCCGACAACAAGATCCCGACCGGCCAGACCGAGCCAATCGACAAGTTCCTTCCGAACCCGAAGGCGATCGCACTGAAGGACTTCGATCTCGACGACGTGTTCGGCGATCTCGAGCGCGACGCACAGGGGCGCGCCGTCATGAGCGTGAAGGGGAAGGCGCAGCAGCTCGACGTCATCCTCGGACCCAACTATCGATCCGTCGTGCTCTATTCGCCGAACCCGGCAAACGCGCGCGGCGGAGGCGGCGGACGCGGTCGCGGCACCGCTCCCCCGCCGCCGGCGCCGTCACCAACGGCCGCGACGCTGCCCCTCAGCGGCACCAGCGGCAACCTCACCCCGCGCGACTTCATCGCGTTCGAGCCGATGGTCGGGATCACCGACTCGATGAACCTCGCGCAGAAGGGTCTCTACAAAGAGCTTCAGAGCGTGCCGCCCGGCGGCACGTGGCAGGAGAGCTTCTGGATTCGGCCGAAGAGCTTCTGACGTGCTCAATCCCCGCAGCGACGTCATCGGC
>JBKPLP010000067.1:0-17213 GCA_046731735.1 Acidobacteriota bacterium | reverse complement strand
GTGCGCCGCATCACGTCGCCCTGCGCAACGCCGACGAGCGCAAAGGTGTGAGCGAGAACTCCGTCGAAGATATCGGCGTGATCCCGGACGTCGGCGTAGTTGGGGAACGAGAAGGCGCGATACGAATCCGGCTTCGACGGATCGTGGCTGTAGACTCCCACGAGATGGGCCGCGTGCCCGGGAAGCGGCCGGAACAGCAGCGCGTTGACCACGGTGAACATCGCGCTGTTCGCGCCGATGCCGAGCGCGAGCACGAGAATCACCACGACGTTGAATCCCGGTGCGCGGCGCCACATGCGGAAGGCGTAACGCACGTCCTGCGCGAGCGTATCGACGAACGGGAGGCCGCGCTGATGGCGATACGCCTCGGTGATCTGCGTTACCCCGCCGAATTCGCGCAGCGCCAACTGGCGCGCCGCCTCGCGCGACAGCCCGCGCCGCTGGTGCTCCTCGGTCAGCATCTCGAGGTGGGCGCGCAGCTCCTCGTCGAGCTCGGCGTCCCGGCGTCCCGCGGTCAGCATTCCGGCGACGCGCGCGAGTATCGACCGCAGCGCCCTCATGACTCCGCCTCCAGCACGCCGCTGATGATCTCGACCATCCGCGCCCATTGCTTCGATTCGGCCGCCAGGTGCTTCTCTCCGGCCTTGGTGATCGAGTAGTACTTCGCGCGGCGGTTGTTGTCGCTGGTGCCCCACCGGCTGGCAATCAGTCCCTGCTGCTCGAGCCGCAGCAGCGCGGGATAGATCGTGCCCTGATTCAGCGTCAACGCGCCGCGCGCCACCTGCTCGATGCGGCGGGCAATGCCGAACCCATGCTGCGCCCCCATCGTCTGCAGCGTCTTGAGCACCATCAAGTCGAGCGTGCCGTACGGCACGTCACTGGGCGGCGGAATGGTCATACCCGCTCCTCTGTTGAAAGACAACAGGAGAATGGCACAACTCCTGTTGAAAGTCAACATGAGCAGGGATCGGGTATCCTGTCACCGTTGAATCCGCCACTGATCCTCGTCGTCGAAGACGATCCGGACATCCTGAAGTTGATGGGCGCCGCGCTCGGCAGCGAAGGTTACCGCGTGATCACCGCGGAGGACGGCGTCGAGGCGCTGGCGGCCGCCCGGCACACGCCGCCCGATCTCATCATCCTCGACCTGATGCTTCCCCGCATGAACGCGCTGCAGTTCCGCGCCGAGCAGCGCCGCGATCCCGCGCTCGCAGGCATACCGGTGGTCTGCCTCAGCGCCATGTCACACGCGCACACCGTGGCGCTGGAGCTGGGGACCGACAACTGCCTGCAGAAGCCGATCGATTTCGATCGGCTGCTCGCCGTCATTCGAAACCATCTACCGACCTAGTCGATGGAATTGGCAGAATTGCCAGAATCGCCAGAAGCGCCGTAATTTCACTCATTTTTGGCAATTCCGGCGATTCTGCCAATTTTGGCATTTCCCGAGCCGTCAGCGTCCTGTGACGACCGGCGCCGGTAGCGGCTTACGCGGCAGCTTCTCGTCGCGGTTGGCGGCCAGGTAGGCAAAGGCCGCGGCGATCGTCGCGTTCTTCCGCATGTCGTTCGGCTGGAGCCTCTCGTAACTGTCCAGGTTCGTGTGATGAGTCATCGTGTCGTATTCGACGTCGTCCTGGATGAACTGAAAGCCAGGCAGACCGACGCGATCGAAGGACTGATGGTCGGTGCCGCCGGTGTTGCGGATCGTCAGCGTCGTCATGCCGAGGCTGCGGAACGGCTCCATCCACTCGCGGAAAATCGGTGCGACGGCATCGTTCCCCTGCAGGTAGACGCCGCGGATTGCGCCAGTGCCGTTGTCGATATTGAAGTACGCCGCGAACTTCGCGTGATCCGGCTTCAGCTCGAGCGGCCCGGTCGCCGGCCCGCGTCCGCCACCCCGCTGCCCTGCCGCCTCTGGCGCCGCAGCGCCAGCGGCCGGCGGCGTCGCCGTCGCAGGCAGCTGCTGGCGCGATCCAAAATGCGCCGTGACGTATTCGGCCGAGCCGAGGAGTCCCTGCTCTTCTCCCGTCCATAGGCCGATTCGGACGGTTCGCCGCAGCCGTACGCCGCTCTGCTTCAGGATCCGCATCGCTTCGAGCATCGCCGCGGATCCGGCGGCATTGTCGGTGGCGCCGGTCGAAGCGTGCCACGAATCGAAGTGCGCCCCGAGCATCACGATCTCGTCCGCTTTGTCCGTGCCGCGGATTTCGCCGACCACGTTGAAGAGCGGCGGATTCGGATAGTAGGTGTTCTTGATGTCGGCCTCGATGGTGACGGGCTGGTTCTTCTCGACCATGCGCACGATGCGGCCATACTGCTCCGCGGGAATGTTGATCGTCCGCAGAGTCTTGTCGGGTTCGCCGGTTCGACTGCCGGTGACCGTATAGATCCCGTGGCCGCGTGGCGCCGTGATCACCAGTCCGAGAGCTCCCTGCGCCAGGAAGAAGTCATTACGATTGAACGCGCCTGCGCCTCCGCGCCCGCGCCCGCCGAATGTTCCCGCCGCGCCAGGACCGCCCGGCCGCGACACGCCGAACTCCAGCGGTGGCGGTGTCGCGAGCTCCAGCTGGTCGAGCTCTTCCGGCGTGTTACGGCTTGCCGGCGCCGTCCAGTACGCGGCGACGTCCGGCGCAGCCTGTCCGAGAACCCACTTTCCTTTCAACTTCCCGATGTACTTCTGTAGATCCTCCGACGTCGTCTCGGGCACCACGATCACCTCGCCGCGCACCGGACCGTCGGTACCTGGCGTCCAGGCGTTGGGAGTGCCGGGAATCACGAAGGCCTGCGGCGAGACGGCGGCCATGTAGAACTTGTCATTGGTCCAGCCGCGCGCAAACCCTCGATCCGAGCTCCACTTCTCGAGCGCGGCGTTCTGCAGTCCCCACTCGGTCATCTTTGCGACCGCCCACTCACCCGCCTTCTGGATATTGGGCGAGCCGGTGAGCCGCGGCCCGTAGACATCGGTGAGCCAGCTCGAGATTTCCATCACTTTGGAGTTCTGCAGCTGCAGTCCCTGCTCTTTGATCTTGTTGATGGCTTCGTAATCTATCTTCTCGCCGGCGGCGCCGAGCGGAAGCGTGGCAACGAGCGCGGCCGCGCACAGCGATGCAGCCGCCGTTCGCAATTGGTGAGTCATGAACCACTCCGGTAGTCGAAAAACTCCAAATATACCCTGCTTCGCGGTATAATGGATGGTTCCCCACTCAGTCAGACTCGCGCGGCAGGGAGATCATGATTTCAGTTCACGGTGTGTCGATGCGTTATGGCTCGAAGGTGCTCTTCGAAGACGTAACGACAACATTTTCGAACGGCCGGCGCTACGGCCTTACCGGCCCGAATGGCTCTGGCAAGTCCACGTTCATGAAACTGCTGACGGGCGAGCTTCAGCCGCAGCGCGGTACTGTGGTCCGGCCGCAGAAGCTCGGTGTCCTCAGCCAGGACCAGTTCGCATTCGATCAGTTCCGCATAATCGACGCGGTGATCATGGGGAACCAGCGCCTATGGAGCGCCTTAACCGAGCGCGAAGAGCTCTACGGCAAGGCGGACATGACCCACGACGATGGCATGCGCCTCGGCGAGCTGGAGGGGATCGTCGGCGAAGAGGACGGCTATACCGCGGAGAGCGACGCGGCAATCCTGCTGCAGGGGCTCGATATTCCCGACGACCTGCACGAGCGGAAGATGGGCGAGCTCCAGGGCGGGCAGAAGGTGCGGGTGCTCCTCGCACAGGCGCTGTTCGGGCACCCGCAGGCGCTGCTGCTCGATGAGCCGACGAACCATCTGGACCTCGATTCGATCCACTGGCTGCGTGAGTTCCTCGTCAGGTACGAGGGCACGCTGATCGTCATCTCCCACGACCGTCACTTCCTGAATTCGGTCTGCACGCACATCGCCGATATCGACTATCAGACGATCATCACCTACACGGGCGGCTACGACGACATGGTCGTGGCGAAAACCCAGATCCGCGCGCGCATCGAGACAGAGAACGCGCAGCGCGAGAAGAAGATCGCGCAGCTGAACGACTTCATTGCACGATTCGGCGCCGGCACGCGCGCCAGCCAGGTGACGTCCCGCCGCAAGGAAGTCGAGCGTCTCCAGACGACCGAGCTCGCCCGTTCGAACATCCAGCGCCCCTACATCAGGTTCCAGATGAACCGGCCGTCGGGCCGGACGGCAATCGAGATCGCGGGAGTCGGCAAGACCCATGGCGGCGTCGCGGTGGTCTCTGATTT
This sequence comes from Acidobacteriota bacterium, assembly GCA_046731735.1. Classification (GTDB taxonomy): domain Bacteria; phylum Acidobacteriota; class Vicinamibacteria; order Vicinamibacterales; family 2-12-FULL-66-21; genus JALZOC01. The sequence goes on along the minus strand of JBKPLP010000067.1, from coordinate 12,978 downwards.
CAGCGCGATCGTGAATCGCGGCGAAAAGATCGTGCTGGTCGGCCGCAACGCGCAGGGCAAGACGACGCTCCTGAAGGCGCTGCTCGCGGACCCTCCTAACCTGGCGGCCTCACCCGGTGATATCGACACCGGCTCGGTTCGATGGGGGCACGAGGTCTCGATTGGCTACTTCGCGCAGGATCATACGGGCGCGATCGAGAAAGGGCTGACCGCGGTCGAATGGCTGCATCGGTTCGATCCTGATGCCGCACGCCAGGACATTCACGGCCTGCTCGGACAGATGCTCTTCAGCGGCGAGGAAGGCTTGAAGCCGACCGACGCCTTGTCGGGCGGTGAAACGGCGCGCCTGCTGCTCTGCCGCATCATGCTGCAGAAGCCGAACGTGCTCGTGCTCGACGAGCCGACGAACCATCTCGATCTCGAGTCGATCAACGCGCTGAACATCGCCTTGCAGAAGTTCGACGGTACTGTGCTGCTCGTCACGCACGACCAGGACCTGATCGAGGAAGTCGGCACGCGCGTCTGGCATTTCGCTGACGGGCAGATCACCGACTTCAAGGGCACGTTCGAGGAATACTCGTCGACGCTTGCGACCGCTTGACGTCCTGATCGTCGGCGCCGGTGCGGCCGGACTCGCCACGGCAATCTTCACCCGGCGTTTCAATCCATCGCGCGAGGTGGTCATCGTCGACGGCGCGGTCAAGCCCGGCGCGAAAATCCTGGTCAGCGGCGGATCGCGATGCAATGTCACGAACACGCTGGTGACCGAGCGCGACTTCTCAGGGGGAAAGCCGTCGATCATCCGGCGCGTGCTCCGCGCTTTTCCCGTCCCCGCGACCGTCGAGTGGTTCGCCGCGCTCGGCGTACCGCTCCACGAGGAACCGGCCGGCAAACTGTTTCCCGACACGAACTCATCGCGCGATGTGCTCAACGCGCTGATGCGGGAACTCGCCGATACTGGCGCTGCTCTTCAGCCGTCGACGCGCGTAACCGCAATCGCGAAGCACGGCGATTTCTGCCTGGAGACGAACCGGGGACCCATCACTGCCCGCCGCGTCGTCCTCGCCACCGGAGGCCAATCGCTGCCCAAGACGGGAAGCGACGGCGCCGGGCTCGAGATGGCGCGCGCGTTTGGCCACACCATCGTCCCCACCACGCCCGCGCTCGTTCCCCTGACCGCCGGCCATGGCTTTCACGCGGAGGTTGCCGGCGTCGCGCAGGACGTCGAGCTCGCTCTGTGGATTCATGGCTCGATCGCCAGAAGGATCACCGGCGCGTTGCTCTGGACGCATTTCGGTGTCAGCGGCCCTGCCGCGCTCGACATGTCCCGGCACTGGCTGCGCGCGCAGCTCGAAGGGGACGAGGTCACCCTCACCCTCAGCTTTTTTCCTGGAGAGACATTCGAAGCGGTCGAGCGGCGGCTGAAGCAAGTGAGCGAGGCGCAGCCAAGAACCTCGCTGCAGAACGCCTTGGCGCAGTCGCTCCCGGCGTCGGTGGCGCACGCATTGCTGCACCACCTCGCCGTCGATGCGTCGATCGCGCTGGCTCACTTCACCCGAAATCAGCGGCGCCGGCTCACGCGTGCTCTGGTGGAATGGCCACTCGCAATCTCCGGCAGCCGCGGCTACAACTACGCTGAAGCCACCGCCGGAGGCGTTGCGCTCGACGAGATAGATCCATCGACGATGGAGTCGCGGCGGTGTGGCGGCCTCTATCTGATCGGCGAGATGCTCGACGTCGACGGCCGGATCGGCGGATTCAACTTCCAGTGGGCCTGGGCGAGCGGTCGAGTCGCGGCGGCTGCGCTCGCCAAGTCCGAGATCGTTCGCGGAGGAGACGGAGATCACGGAGAAGACCGCTGGCGCTAACCACGGAGCAACGGCGAAAACGGAGAACACTTGGTTTGGAGAGAATTCAAACGATCGGCTTGTTCCTCTCCAAAAAGGATCCTCCGTTGTCGCGGCGGGTGCGCTCGCCAAGTCCGAGATTGTTCGCGGAGGAGACGGAGATCACGGAGAGGACCGCTGGCGCTAACCACGGAGCAACGGCGAAAACGGAGGATTAAGTCAATCGTTCGGATTATTCCAAACCACGTGTTCTCGGTGACTCCGTTGCTCCGTGGTTAGCGTCAGCGGTCTTCCCCGTTTTCACGGTGCAACTTCGTTAGCCCGGGATGGATTCAACGGATTCGGCGATCCAATTATTCGAAACCACGCGTTCTCCGTGACTCCGTTGCTCCGTGGTTAGCGTCAGCGGTCTTCCCCGTTTTCACCGTGCAACTTCGTTAGCCCGGGATGGATTCAACGGATTTTGCGATCCAACCGATGCAGGATTAGGGATTCCCGGATTCAGGATCGGGGATTCAGGATCGGGGATTCCGCATGAGGGATTCCCGCTGAGGGATTAGGGATTGAGCTCTCGACGACTCCCGTGCACGCCGACGTACAGCGCAGGAATCAGGTAGATCGTGACCAACGTGGAGAGCGTCAATCCGCCGATGACGGCGAGCGCCAGCGGTCGTTGCAGCTCGGCGCCAGCTCCGAGCCCGAGTGCAAGCGGCACGAGCCCGAACAGCGTGCACAGGGTCGTCATCAGGATCGGCCGCAGCCGCACGCGTGCCGCGCCGTAGACCGCGTCGCGGGCCGGCAGCCCGCGCTCCCGCTCGCGGTCAGCATAATCGAGCAGCACGATGCCGTTTTTCACCACCAGACCGATGAGCAGCACCAGGCCCATCGCCGACGAAACGTTCAACTCGGTGCCGGTGACGAGAAGTGCGGCCAGCGCCCCCGCGAGCGACAGCGGCGCCGCACCGAGGATCAGAATCGCCGCGCTGAACCCGCGGAAGTGGATCACGAGAATCACGAACACGAGCGCCGCCGCGATCGCGAGCACCTGCAGCAGCTCGCGAAACGCCTGCCGCTGGGCCAGATACTGGCCGCCGACCTCCCACGTATATCCGACCGGCATCTTCATCTGACGCAGCTTCGCTTCGATCTCAGCCGCGGTGCTCCCGAGGTCGCGCCCTTCGAGCCGTGCGCTGACGAGAACCATCTGACGCAGGTTCTCTCGCGTCAGCAGCGTCTGTCCGGTAGACGGTTCGGGAGTCGCCAGCGCCGCGATCGGCGCGGTCCGGCCCTCCGGTCCACGGATGATCGTCTCGCCGAGCCGGGCGGGATTGAAACGAACGGCGTCGGGGTAGCGGACGCGCACCGGAATGTCGCGATCCAGCGCGAGGTAATCCGTGGCCACCTCACCAAGCCACGCCGCGGAAATCTGCCGCTGCACGTCGGCGACAGTCAGCCCAAGGCGTCCAGCCGCCGTCGGGTCGATCTGCCAGGTGAGCTCGGGGTTTCCCTGCTGGACCCCGACGATATCCACGAGCCCTTCGACTTTTTCCAGCGTGCCTTCGACCTGCTCGCCAATACCTGCGAGCAGTTCCGCGTCGTCGCCGAAGATCTTGACTTCGATTGGCGTGGGGTTGCCTTCGAGATCGCCGAGCATGTCCTGAAGGAGCTGCACGAACTCGATCTCCATGCCCGGCGCCGCCTCCGCGAGCTTGTCGCGCAAGTCGGAAATGATCTCGTCCGAGGAACGGCTGCGCTGGCTCCGCGGCTTGAGCCGCACGAGCACATCACCGCTGTTCTGCTGGGTCGCGAACAGTCCCAGTTCCGATCCGGTCCGGCGCTGGATCGAGGCCACTTCCGGCGTCTTGAGGAGGACATCCTCGACCGGCCTCAACTGCCGGTCCGTTTCCTCGAGCGCCGTGCCGGCCGGCGTCAGGTAATCGATGACGAAGCCGCCTTCGTCAGCGCGCGGCAGGAAGCCGGTGCCCACGGCGAAGTACAAGGCAACACCGCTGGCGGCGAGCACCAGCGCCGCCAGCAGCGCCGCCAGCGGCCGGCCGACGACAGGCCGCAGCGTGCGCGCGTAAAGCGCGTCGATCCGATTGTCCGGATGCGCGTCCGGACGGTCGCGGATGATGCCCCACCGCGCGAGATGCGGGATGACCGTGAGCGCCAGCACGAGCGAGGCAAGCACCGCGGCTGACAGCGTCAGCGACAGCGCGCGAAAGAACTGCCCGACGACTCCGGACAGCAGTCCTAGCGGCGCGAACACGACGACCGTGGTCAGCGTGGAGCTGACGATCGGCGCGGTGAGATCGCCGATCGCATCCGCGACCGGCGTGGCCGAGCCGTCCTGCACACGCCGATGGATGCCTTCGACGACCACTACCGCATCATCGATCACCAGGCCGATCGCGACGGCAAGGCCTCCCATCGACATCAGGTTGATCGATTCGCCGAAAAAGCGCATGACGAGGAAGGTCATGAGCACCGCGAGCGGGAGCGTAATCGCCGCGATCAGCGTGAGCCGCCAGTCGCGAAGGAAAAGGAGGAGGATGACGACCGCGAGGAAACCGCCGATCAGGATGGCGTCGCGGACGTTGGCGATCGACGCCCGCACGAACTCCGCCAGATCGTACACTTTGACGATATGGAGCCCGGCAGGGAGCGCGCGCGCGAGCTCGTCGACCGCTTGCTGGACGCCTGCCTCGATCTCGAGGATGTTCGCGCCGACCTGCTGCGACACGCTGACGCTGGCGACGTCCTTGCCGTTGCCTTTGATCAGGCCGACGCGATCGGGAGACCCTGGGAAAACCGTCGCGACGTCTGCGGCCCGCAGCACCCCGTCCGGCCGTACCGAGACCGGCGTCTGACCGATTGCCTCGATCGACGGCCAGAGCCCGGACGCGAGCACGAGCTGCTGTACGCCCCCCGCCGAATAGCGGCCAACGGGGGCGAGTTGATTTGCTTCCCGTAAACGATCCGCCACGTCGTGGACCGTCAGGCCTGCCGCAAGCAGCTTCGACGGATCCGCGACGACCTCGATCTCGCGCGTATCACTGGCGCTCACCGCTACCTGTCCCGCGCCCGCAACCCGCGCGAGCCGCGGGCGCATGACATAGAAGCCGTAGTCGTACAGATCAGCAGCGGAAACGGATCCGCTCAGGTTGAGGATGTACATCGGGAACGCCGCAGGTGTCAGGCGTTCGACGATGAGGTCCGTTCCCTCCGGCAGCGACGGACGCTCGTCGTCCACTTTTCCCTGGACCTGCTGCAGAGCGACAACCATGTCGGTTGAGGGCTCGAACTGCGCAGAGATCTCGGTGGCGCCGCGGAACGTCGTCGACCGCACCCGGCGGATGCCGGGCACTTCCATGACCGCCTGCTCGAGCGGACGGGTCACCGACAGCATCATGGCGCGCGCGGGCAGCGTGCCGCTGTGACCGATGAGGACGACGCGCGGGAATTCGAGCCGCGGGTAAATGCTGCTCGGGAGTGCCGACCCTGCCTGCAACCCGGCGATCGCCATCAGAGCGACGGCGAGCAGGATTGCCCGGCCGTAGCGATCGACCAGGCCGGACAGGCTCATGATCCGATGGTCACCGCGGCTCCGTCCGGAAGACCGTTCTGGCCGCGGACGATCACCCGATCGCCCGGCTCGAGCCCTTTCCGGATTTCCGCGGCCTCTCCCGTGACGACGCCGACTTCAACCTGGGTGCGGTGCGCTTTGGAATCGGAACCGACAGTCATCACGATCGACTCCTCGCCGTCGTGAATCACTGCGGCCGGCGGGATGAGGACTGCGCCCGTGCGCTCGGGCCCGAGTATCTCGACCTGCACGGAAGCCCCCGCGGTCAACCGCGCCGTTGACGCGGGATGCAACCTGACGGCTGCCGTTACGGTTCCTGGTTCAACCGCTGCCGGACGGGCGATGACGGATGCCTCGACCGCATCACCGGCTGAATCGACGACGTGCGCCGGCGCACCAGCGACGACATGAGTCAGGCTGCTGACCGGCACCGCCGCAATGATCTCGAGCCGATTCGGATCGATGACGCGAAGGATCGGATCCGCGGAACCCGCTTCGACCATGTCGCCGGGATTGTGCCACCGCTTCGCGATGACGCCGGCGAAGCGCGCACGGACGATCGTCCGGCCGGCAAGCGTGTCGGCTGCGCCGCTTGCGCTCCGGGCCTGCGCGAGCGCCGCGTTCGCCTCCCGCAACTCCCGCTCGGCGTCCTCAACCTCTTTCCGCGCGGCGACGCCGCGCTCATACAGTCCCGATACTCGCTCTTTCGCGGCCTTCGCGTTCTCGACCCGCGCTTCCGCCTGCTCGATCTCGGCGCGGCCGGCGGCCGCCCCGGCCGTCAACGAGGGGATTTCGAAGCGCACCAGCAGGTCGCCCGGACGCACGCGGTCTCCCTCCGCCTTGGGCATCTCGACGATGCGCGCCGCCTCCGGGGCGGTGACGAGCAGTTCCGCGCCCGGCGCCGCGCTGATCGTGCCGCTGGCGGCGATGACCTCGCGCACGGGTCCGGTCTTGGCCACGTCGATGGCGACGGCCACTGGCGTCTGTGTTTCGGTCTCTTCAGGCGCCTCGTGGTGGCACGCAGCCGCGATCAGCGCGATCAGCGCGATGGTGAGCAGCCGGCCGCGCGTCATCGCACCGCTCCTCCGAGCGCACGCTCGAGATCGGCCAGCGCCTGCTGATACTCCAGGCCGGCATCGGTGGCAAGCAGCCGCACTTCGCGCGCGGCCTGCAGCGCCTGCAGGAAGGCCGACAATCCCGTTTGTCCCGATCGATAGGAGTCCTCGGCCATGGACTCGACGGTCGAAAGCTGTGGCACGATCTCGTCGCGATAGCGCAGAAACCGGCGGCGCGCCGCCTGCGCTCGCGATGCGGCCGCCGTCGCCTGCCCGGTCAGCTCAGTGACCCGCGCCTCGCGCAGCGCCCGCAGCTGCGTCAGCCGCGCGCTCTCGACACGAACATCCGCGCTGTGCCGCGTGAACACTGGAATCGTCACCGCCAGCCCCGCCTTCCACCCGTAAGTGAACTCCGGCGGCGAGTCGAACAACACCCCGCCAGAGATCGTCGTGTCCGGCGTACGCAGCGTGCGCGCGAGCCGCTCACGCGCGACCGCTTCGTCAATCTCGCGATCGATCGCGATGATGTCGGGGCTTCGTGCCACGATCTCGGGAAGGTTGCCGGGGATGGTTCCGAGGTCGAATGAATCGGCCGGCGTGACCGGCGTGCCGGCGGCGACGCCGATCAGCGTGTTCAGCTCAACGCGCGCCGCCTCGAGCCGCCCGCGCGCCGCTTCCTGTTCGTTATCGGCTTGCGCCAACGCGAGCTCCGCCTGCAACGCTTCGAGCCGTGGGGCCGCGCCTGATTGCAATCGATCGCGCGCCGCGTTCCGCGTGCGCTCGGCGAAGCCGCGCAGCTCCGTCGTGACTTGGACGCGCGCCGCGGAGGCGACCAGCTCGAAGTAGGCGAGCCGCACGGCACGGCGGATCTCGAGCGCCTGCACCTCGATCTCGGCCGTCGTGCGCGCCAGTGTCGCATTCGCCAGATCGACGCGCCGCGCGCGCTTGCCGCCAAATTCGAGCGGCACACCGACGCTGAACGCTTCGTGCGGGGTATCACGGCCAGCCTCGAACGAGGCTTCTGGATTCGGCCGTTGGCGGGCGACGTCGATGCCCGCGAGGTCGGCGGCCCGGCCGAGCCGGGCGGCCGCGAGCGTTGGATTGTGCGCTTCGGCCGCGGCCAGCGCGGCGTCCAGCGTGAACCCTTCGGCTCGCGGCTGCGAGCGCTCGCTCAGGACAGGTGCGGCGGGGGGCGCCGTCTGGTCGGCAATCAGCGCGGCGAACAAGATCGCGACGCACAGTGGCACGCCACGATTCTACTTGAGCCCCGAAACCTGAGCCCTGAGGCTCGAGCCCCGGTCGTGCGCCTTGAGCCCTGAGCCCTGAGGCCTGCGGCCTGAGCCCTAAAACTGGAACCTGACCTGAAACTGGAACATCCGCGGCGGATCGATGTTCGCCAGGCTCGGAATCGCATTTGTCGCCGACCCGACTGCGACGACCTGCCCGAACGTCGGGTTTGGCGTGCCGGTATCCCCGTAGACCGTCTGCGCGCGGCCGAGGATGTTGCCGTGATTCAGGAGGTTGAAGCCCTCGAACCTGAGGAGGATCGTGCGCCCGCCGGACTTGATGCGCCCATCGACGAACAGGCCGACTTCCTGCGTGCTCGTTCCATGGAATGCGGACTTCTTGACCACCTTTCCGTCGATCACCGTACGGTCGTTATTCGCGAAATCGCCGTTGTTGTCGATGCCCGTGGTCGAGTTGAACGGCCGCGACGATGCCAGCTGCGTCACCGTTCCCGCCATGATGTTGAACGGGAAGTTGTAGGCGAACGTGATCACCGCGCGATGGCGCTGATCGACGACGCTGAGTCCGCGCTCCTCCTCACCCAGACGCGCGATGTTGGTATCGTTCGGCGCGATGCCGTTGCCGTCGGGTTCCGTCGTGTTGGTCGCCTTCGACAGCGTGTAGCTGACTGCAGCTTGCATCCGCGCGCTGCCTCGATAGCTGACGTGCGTCTGCAGTCCGTCGTAGTCGGCGGTGCCGAGATTCATCAGCACGTTGACCGAACGCACCCCGCCGTTGACCGGAACGATCGGGCGCGTCGCGTTGGCCGCGGTCGTGCTGCGAGTCTGGCCCGGTGCCGTCCGATCGAAAGGGGTCGGCGCGTTCAGGTCGACGGTACGATCCAGGTTCGTCCAGTGCTGATGCACGTAGTCCGCTCCGGCGAACAGCCCGCGCACGATTTCGCGCTCGGCGCCGATCGAGGCGACCTGGCTCCGCGGGTTCACGAACTCGTCGGGATAATTCGGCAGCAGGTCGAAATTCAGCCCGTAGCTGGCGAACTGTGACTTGTAGAAGTCGCGCCGCCCGGCCCGGACGGTGATATTACGCGCCGGCTGCTGCGCGAGCGGCAGCGTTCTCGGATCGATTCTCACCGGCAGGCACGCCTCGGTCAGGCAGGTCGGAAACCCGGTCTGTCCGGGCGTGGCCGTGTAGGCGACGATTCCGTCCAGGCCTCCGGTCAGCGCGCTCGCCAGCGCGTTGGCGCGAATCTGCGTGTAGTACATCGCGTAGCCGCCGCGGATGGCGAGGCGGGAATCACCGTTCGGATGCCAGCCGAACCCGAGGCGCGGCGCGAAGTTGCTCGTCGCATCCGTCAGGGTCTGGCGATCGTAACGAAGGCCCGCGTCGACGGTGAGCTGGTTGCTCACGCGGATGCTGTCCTGGACGAACCCGACCGACATCCATTGCTTCAACCGGTAGCTCGTAATGCCGTAGCTGACCGGCTCCGAGTACTGCTGGACGTCGGCCAGCGTCAACTCCTCGAACGGCTTCGTCGTCGTACTGAGGAACGTGACGGTGCCGAGCACCGCCTGCCCTGGCTCGCTGCCGCTGCCGCCGGTCGTGTGATGGGTCACGCTGCCGCCGAACCTGACATGGTGCAGGCCGCGCGACCAGGACAGCGTATCGGCGAACTGCAACTGGTGTCCGAACAGATCGGAGGAGCGTGATTCGCCGATCGTGAACGGGGCCGAACCGGTCCGCGTGTACGTGGTCGACATCGTTTGCGGTTCCCACAAGGTGACGGGATCGCCGTTCAGGAACGCGAAGCGCGCTTCGTTCAACAGGTTCGCGCTGATCACGGCGGTGTGGTTCGCCTGTGTCGACCACGACGCGCGCGAGTAGCGGCGGGCCACGGTCGGCGCGTTGGTGCCGACCACCGCGTCATTCGGGTTCGTGTCGAAGAACCGATCCACGTTCGCGCGCACCATCAGCGTCTGCGCCTGCGTGAGCTTGTGATCGACCCGGGCGTTGAGCAGCTTCTGCCGGTAATTGCCGACATAGGTCAGGCTGCCGTCGGCAGGCAGCACGTAGGCGGGGAGCGAGCTCGAAAGAAATGTCGTCCGGTCCTGGTGGGTGTAATCAGCGGAGGCAAAGTAGAACGTCTTGTCCTTGACGATCGGTCCGCCGATCGATCCGGACAGCTGAGACAATTCGTCGGGCACATCCGCCGGGTTGATCGCGGTCAGCGTGCCGGGGGTCGTGCAGCTGGACACCGACGGCGGGCAGAAGCCTTTCCTCGAAAACGTCTTCGCCTGCATCCCTCCGGGGCGGCCCAGGTAGATCGCTTCGCCGCGCAACCGGTTGGTGCCCGACTTGGTGACGATGTTGAGCGCAGGACCCGCGGTCCAGCCGAACTCCGCCGAGAACGCGTTCGACATCACCGAGACTTCCTGCACCGCGCCGATCGGCACCGTCGCGAGCATGGTCTGCCGCCCCCAGCCTTCATCGTTGCTCGCGCCGTCCAGCATGAACGTCGTCGTGCGGCGGCTGCCCGAGCCGGTGATGAAGTAGGTCGCGTTCACGAACAGGTCGCCGGTCCCTTTCCCCTGCCGGAACGCGGAATTGAACAGCGGCAGCGTGGTGATCTTGCGGCCGAGGATCGGGATTTCGTCGACCGTTTCGCTGTCCAGCCGGCGGCCGATTTGCGCGTCAGAACGGACTCCCTGATTCGTCCCGTAGACGGTGACCTCCGATTTCTCGGTGCCGAGGAGCAGCTTCACCTTCAGCGTTGCGGCCTCTCCGGCGCGCAGCGAAATGCCGTCGCGCTCCTCCGTGCTGAATCCCTCCTTCGCGACGTTGACGGTATACGTGCCGGTCAGCGACAACGCCGGGAACGTGGCGCGGCCATCCGCGCCCGACATCGCCTCGCGCACCGCGCCCGTCTGATTGTTCGTCAGGGACACCTTGGCATCCTTGACGACGGCACCGGACGGGTCCGTGACCACCACGACAACCGTCGACGTGTTCGGCGACTGCGCAAGCGCAGGCGCGGCAAAGCTCAATAACGCACTGACCAATACGACGGTCCGTTTCAGCATGTGCTCCTACTTGGGGTTGACAACGTAGTCTTTGAAAAGGCTGGTGCTGTCGGTCTTCGCCCACAAGCCGATCTTTCCGGCCACGGGAGGACGAAGCACCGGGTTGTTCTCGGGGAACAGGTCAGGGTTCGGCGGCGTGTTGTTCCGGCCGGGGCCAGGGGCGCTGCCCAGCGTGTATTCCAACGCCAGCGCTCCGTCGAGGTAGGTCTTCAAGCTCGCGCCGTCGATGGTCAGCTGCAGCTCGTGCCAGGCGCTGCGATCGAGCATGAACGGCTTCGACCGATCGCTGAAGCGCATGTTGCGGCGGATCCCGTTGTGAAACTCCCACAGCGCCACGTTGTTCTCGGTGTCGTTGTAGCGCACCGCCAGCCAGTCGCCGTTCGGCTTGACGTTGAAGAGAATCCCTGACGCCCGGTCGGAGTCGCCCGCCATGGTCTTGAACTTCACGCTGATCGTGCCGTTCGAAAAACTGTTGACGCTCTTGAGGACGGCGACCGGGTAATACGCGAACTGCTTCGCGTTGTCCATGAGCTCCTCATTCGAGGTGCCGTACAGCCTGCGGGCGCTTTCGATCAGCAGCTTCGTCGGGTTGTCCTTGCTCGCCACCCACGGGCGTCCGTCGACCATGATGACCTTCTCGGCGGCATCTTCGGTGACGACCCACGTCCCCACGATCGGCTCGAACGTCGTCGGCGGTCTGCCGACCGTTTCCTTGCTCAGATCGACCTTGACCTCCGCGGCAAGCAGACCGGCCGCCGCGATCGCGATCGTCGCGACAAGTGCTCTCATCTATTCGATCCCTTCCAGCTGACAGCTGACAGCTGTCAGCTTTTTACCTTTTACCTTTTACCTTTTACCTTTTACCTTTACCGAGCGGCGCCAAAGCAGCCGCGAAAACAGCAACCGGCCATATGCCGTAGAAGATGACCGCCGCTCCTTTCGGAGTCGCGGCCAGCGGGTGTCCCCGAAACAGCGACTCCTCGCTCTCCACCGGCGGTGTCGCGCCGGCAAGCTCGTAGATCGTCTCGAGAACTGCTTCAGCCGTCGTCGAGCGGCTGACCGCGGTTCGTCCGCCAAGGTCGTAGCGGATTTCGCCGTACCCTTCGCTCGTCTGCTCGAAGAGTCCTATGGACGTGGCGGACACGTAGCGCAGCTTGACGTCGGGGCGCACGCGCCGCAGCTTCGAGAGCGCGCGACGGTCGAGGTCCACGCGCCGGGGATCCTCGGGCGCGAGGTGTACCTCGATGGCCAGCGGTCCCGGGATACGTGCCAGCACCGCCTCGTCCTCCCGGGAAAACGAATTGGCGCGCGCCTCGGACACGTCCCAGCTCGACGTGACGCCCATGCACGCCGCGAGCACCACCGCCGTGGCGGCCGCGACGGCAATCGATTCCATCACGCGGCGTTTCACCGCAAGCCCGAGCTGGACCCAGATCGCCGCAACCGCGAGACCGGCGGCAATCAACGTCAGTGCCGCCAGCACGACCTCCAGCCGGATCAAGCCGTGTTGAAACTCCGCGACCATCGCGGTCGGCGTATACCGGGCGATTCGCTCCCACACGCCGCCGTGAACCGCCGCGACGAAGTTCAAAACCCACGTACCCACGGTCGCGGTCAAGGTGACGATGGCGGCGGTCGACGGATGGTCCGTCGCCGAGGCCGCGGCCGCCGCGAGCGCGATCGTCAATCCCGCGTTGAGCAGATGGCCGGCCATGACGCCAGCAAGCTCCGGCGCGTAGATCGTGCCACCGTAGGTCCGCCACAGCGCGACTGCAATGGCCGGCGCTGCGGAAGCGATCACCCACGCGCCCACGAGCACGAGTGCTTTCGTCCCGACGCGGCCGATGGCCGGCATCACGTGCTGCAGCTCGAGTTTCAGCGCGCCGCTCTGCCGGTCGCCGGCAACGAGCCGGATCGCGACGAACGGCAGCAGAAACGCCGCCGCGAGCTCGCACGCGCTGAAGGTCGGCGCCCAGATCCCGACGAGCGGGGAAAACGCCTCGCCCACGCCAATCGCGGTGCCGTTCAGACCGCTCGCTTCCCCGTAGGTGCGGACCGCGCTGATGAACGCGAATCCAACGAGCGGTCCCATCACCCCGACCATCACCCACCACGATCGCGACGCGAGCAATTCGCGCCACTCTTTGCCGACGAGCCAGGTCCAG
>JBKPLP010000066.1:0-4877 GCA_046731735.1 Acidobacteriota bacterium | reverse complement strand
TGCTGCTGTGTTCCGATGGTTTGACGGATCTCGTGCCGTCGGCGGCGATCTCGGAAATCGTCCGCGACTTCGCGGGCCATCCATATGAAGTTGTCCGCGGCCTCATCGACGCCGCGAACGCCGCGGGTGGGAAGGACAACGTCACGGTCGTCTATGTCGAGGGACCGCGGTTCACGACGGGCGATGACACGCGCGACCTGCGGCAGCAGCGTGCCATGCCGGCGACGCCGGCGGCGCCGACAGCAGCAACCCGCGAGCCTGTCGCACCGGTTCCGGTCGTGCCCTCCCGCTCGGCCGGCCGATGGCGTGTCGTCGCGATCGTCGCCGCGATTGCTCTCGTCATCGTCGCCGTGCTCTATGCGGAGTGGGATCGTCTCGGCCTGCCGCCGCTGTCGAGTTGGCTGCGCATCCCCGCGGTCGTGCCCACGCAGCTGATATCGAACTCGATCACCGTCAGGCGCGGGGAGTCGATTGGCGCTGCCATCCTGAAGGCGAGTGCTGGCATGGAGGTCTCGGTCGAGCCCGGAGAATACCGGGAGCGGCTTCAGCTGAAGAGCGGTGTGCGCGTTGTGAGCCGCGTGCCGGGTGGCGCGTCGCTGCGCCTGCCGGGTGACGCGTCCGAAACCGACCCTGCCGTCGTCGCCTTCGACGTCACGGGCGCCGAACTGATTGGATTCCGCATTCTCGGGGATGCCGCGACGCCGCTCGGGACTGGGGTAGTGGTGCGCAACTCGACGGTCGTGCTCAACGAACTCGAAATCACGGGCGCGCACAAGGCTGCCGTCGAATACATCGGCAGTCAGGGCGGCTCGATCATCGCGGGCAATATCCATGACAATCCAGGCGCGGCGATTGTTGTCGGGAACGGCGCCTCGCCGCGGATCGCGCACAACGCCTTCATCAGGAATGCGACGTCGGAGCGTGCGACCGGCACGCTCCTGGTCGAATCGGCCGCACATCCGAGCATCACCGCGAACACGTTCTTCAACCTCCGGCCGGATTCGGTGGTAGTGCCGCAGACGGGGGAGTTCAGCGGGCTGTCGCGCGAGAACTATTTCATTCCCGCCGGCACCCAGGAGTCGCCGCGCCGCGACGGACGAGGACGCAGATGACCACGGTCTTTCGCGACGTCGGTGTGTATCGAATCATCCGGGAGATCGGCCATGGCGGGATGGCGACCGTGTTCCTGGCGGAGGATACGCGTCGTTCCCGGGAGGTCGCGCTGAAGCTGGTCTCGATGGCGGCGGACCGCGAAGGACGCGAGGTCCTCGAAGCCGAGCGCTGGGGAACCAAGCTGCAGGGACGGCTGGCCGAAGCGTGCGGCCTCGTGCCGCGCGTGTACGAGGATGGCGATCAGCCGCCGTACTACTTCATCGCCATGGAGTACGTGCACGGCGAGAACCTGTCCGACGTGATCGCGCGTGGACCGGTGCCACCGGCCGAGGCGGTGCGAATCGCGGCCGAGCTCGGCCGGTTCCTCCAGACCGCGCACGGCTTCAGCACCGTCATCGACGGCCGCGAGTTCTGGTCGCTCGTGCATGGCGATCTCAAACCGCGCAACGTGCGCCTGGCCGCAAACGGCGACATCAAGGTGCTCGACTTCGGCATCGCGAAGGCCCTGTCGCTCAGCCGCAAAGTGACGCGCAACGACTTCGGCAGCATGCCGTATCTTTCGCCGGAGCGCCTCGAGTCCACCGAAGTCGACGCCCACGCGGATCTGTGGGCGCTCGGCGTGATCCTGTACGAGCTGCTCACCGGTACGCCGCCGTTTCATTCGGTCGATACGCGGCGCCTCGAACAGCAAATCCGCGCCGCGGAGCCCCGGCGTCCGCTGCCCGATTCGTGCCCGAAGCCGCTACAGGCGATCGTCGCGAGGCTGCTCGCGCGGAACCTTTCCGATCGGTATGAATCGGCCGCGGCGGTGCTTTCGGACCTGCAGTTGTTCCAGCAGGGAAAGACGCCCGTTGCCGAGGCAAACGGCTTGCCCGGGCCGTTCGATGAGGCGCCGACCCGCCGCACGCAGCGCGCCACAGATGACGATCCCGATCGCACCCGGCGCACCGTCAACCCGGCGGCGACGACGAAGACCACGGCCGCCCCGACTGCCACGGTCGCGGTGCCAGCGCCAGTTGGAGCAATTCCCGCTCCGGTGCCGTTGCCGGTGCCGCCGCCGGCGAAGGTCAAGGGCCGCCGGCGTCACCCGATGCGCACGCTGTTCATGCTCATCGCGCTGGGTCTCGTGTTGAACGAGATGTCGGTCGGGTTCAAAGCGAACCGGTTGGCCTCGACGATCGGGACACGCGATCTCGATTCGATGGACGACATGTGGGCGCAGTACGACGAGCTCGCACCGCAGAGCCACCTGCGCTTCGGCGTCGAGAATCTCGAACGGATTCTCGCGTCGAGAGTCGAAACGCTGTCCGATCAGGTCATTGCGAACTACCGCAGCACGTTGCCGACTGTTCGGGAGCGGCAGTGGCGCACCGCGGTGGAAAACCTGCGGCGCGCGGTCGTGCTCGCGCCGAGAGACCGGCCGCTGAGAGCGGCGCTGCGGTATTGCGAAGGGCACCTGCACCGGATCGACGGCGAAGCGGAGAAGGTGCGCCACCGGACGACCGCGGCGAATCAGCATTTCGCCGACGCGGTCTCCGCGTTCCGTGAGTCGGCGGAGCTGCGCCGCGACTGGCCGGATCCGTTCCTGGGGCTCGCGCGCGTGTTCATCTACGGACTCGACGACATCGACCGCGGCGCGGATGCGATCAAACAGGCACAGAAACTCGGATATACGACCGGCGATCGCGAGACGGTGCAGCTCGCGGACGGTTATCGCGTGCGCGGTGACACGCTGTGGCAAACCGCGCGTGAATATCTCGGCATGCCGCAGGAGCCGGAGTATCTGCAGCGCTCGACCGACGCCTACAAGCAGGCGCAGGAACTCTACGAGCGGATTCCAGGCTTCCCCGGCGTCGCGACCAGCCTCCGCCGGACGCGCCGTGCACTGGAGCAGATCGACGAGCGGGTCGCAGAACGTGCGGCCGTCAAGGACGAGGACGCGACGACCGTATGGCGGTAAGCTACACCACCGCGGCGGCACGGGATGCCGCCCGCGCGCGCGTCGGTGTGCTCACCAGCATCGACCCGATGGTGGTCGCGCTCGGAGCCGCGTCGATGTTCGCGGTGTTCCTCGTCTTCATCGCCTACGCCGGCGTGATGAGCGCGTCCCGCAGCGCCTCGGCGACCGGCCCGATCAATCTGAACACCGCCGCCGACGCCTCCAGTCTCGAGCCGGTTGTGGCCCGCGTCTTTCCGGGGCCAGCGGATCGCGGCCTGGCGGCGCGCGAACTGTTCGCGTACCTCGTGAAAACAGATGCCGCGCGCCGGGTCGTGCACGACGTCCGCGCGCTAGGGCGTGCGCATGTTGACGCGGCGACGATTGATGGTACGCCGGCCGCGCTGGCGTTCGCCGCACGCCTGGAGGAGGAGCGGGCGCGGGCGAAGGCGTCCGGACGGCCCGCGCCGCAGTTCCTGCCCGTTCTGACGCCGGCAGACGTGACCGAGATCAAGCCCTTTCTGGTCGTGCGCACCCGCAGCGAGGTACGCCGCTCGCTGTTTCTCTGGACCCTCCTCTACGTGCTCGCGTTCCATGGGGTGTCGCTCACGTGGCGGGCGAAACAGATGAAAGGGGATCGCCTGCTGCTGCTCGCTGCGCACATCCTGACCGCACTCGGACTCGCCGCCATGGTCAGCCGCGTCGACCCGTTACGCGATGCCGTCCTCTTTCAGCGGTATACGCAGGGCGTCATCGCAGGACTCGCCGTCGCCGCGGCGCTGTCGGTCGCCAACCTGCGGACTGCATTCGTGCGGAACTTGAGCTACGTCCCGCTGGTGGCCGCCTTCGCCTTGTCGGTTGTGCTGCTGATCTTCGGCGGCGGACCGGCGGGAAGCCGCGCCAAAGTCAACCTCGGTCCAGTGCAGCCGATCGAGGCGATCCGCGTCCTGCTGGCGCTTTTCCTGGCGGGCTACTTCGCGCGCAACTGGGAGCTCCTGCGCGCCGTGCGGGCCGATGCCATTGGTACGGTCAACGTCCCGCGCTGGCTGCACCTGCCGCGCCCGCGCTACACGCTGCCGCTGTTCATTGGCGTCGGCCTCGCCCTGGTACTGTTCTTCATTCAGAGAGACCTCGGGCCGGCGCTGATGCTGTCGGTGGTCTTTCTCGCGGCGTACGCGATCGCTCGCGGGAGAATCGGCCTGGTCATGGTCGGCGCTCTGCTGCTGACTGCGGGTTTCTACCTGGGATACCGGCTCGGCATCTCGTCGACCCTCGTCGATCGTGTTCGGATGTGGCAATCGCCCTGGGAGAACGACGCGCATGGCGGCAGCCAGATCGCGCATGCACTCTGGGCGATGGCGAGCGGCGGCGGATTCGGGACCGGCGTGGGCCTGGGCGACACCGGGTATATTCCCGCCGGATACACCGACCTGGTGCTCGCGTCGATCGGTGAGGAACTCGGATTTGCCGGGTTGATCGCGGTCGGCCTCGTGTACGTCGCGATGATTGCGCGCGCACTCCGCACGGCCCGTCGCGCGTCAACCGATTACGGTTTCTTTCTCGCGACCATGCTCGCGTTGTTCCTCGCGGTACCTGTGCTACTCATGGCCGCCGGCATCATGGGCGTCGTCCCGCTCACCGGCGTGGTGACGCCGTTCCTCAGCTACGGCGGCTCGGCGATGGTGGCGAACTTCGCGGCGCTGGGTCTGCTGGCGTCGATCCGCTCCGACGCGAACGCCGGCGCGGATCTGAGCATCTTCCGGACGCCGGTGCGATGGGTGTCGGCCGCGATGAGCGTCGCGGCGGTCGTGCTGGTGTTCGTCGCCGC
>JBKPLP010000065.1:0-5491 GCA_046731735.1 Acidobacteriota bacterium | reverse complement strand
CTCGAAGGTCAGCGGCTGGCGATCCAGGAACGCCGCCAGGCAATCCTGACCGGTGAGGTTCCATGCGAGTCGGACAGGGAACGTTCGATCACGCTGATGACGATTGACGATCTCTGGTCCGACTACCTGGCCGCCGTCGCGGAATTGCGCGCGGGCACCGTCTGGATCTCCCTCGGCGGCGGCAACCCGATGGGGGATTTCCTGATCAGGCTGCACGGGATGTTCGGGGAGCTGAACGCCGCGATCGACGAGGAGATCGCGCAGCGCCTCGAAGCCGACGCGGCGTCGCCTGGTGCCTGGCGCGAACGTGGGGCCACGTGGACCTACCTGACGACCGACGAGCCGTTCGGCACGATGACGGAGCGCGCGATGCGCGGGCTCGTCAAGATGGTGCGGCGCACGCTGGGGAAAGGCTGAATCGCGTCCTTTCTAGAGCCTCAGGGCCGGTTCCGTGACGTCGCCGCGCGTCGCTACCAGCTCAGTGCCCTAACACCGCGACGACGTCGATCACCACCTGCGTGCGCGGCGAATAGACGACGACGGTTCCGTCGATATAGCCACGGCGGTACTCGGGCGGCAGCACGACGAGGCGGCGTTCGACGGCAACCGGAAGCGGTTCCATCTTCTTCTGCCAGCCCGGCGGCAGCTGTCCGGTGCGGCGATACTTCTTCGCCAGGCCGGGCGGCAGCGATCGATATCGCGGCTCGTAGTATTCACGGATGATCCGCACATCCTGCGGCGGGAAGTAGGTAATCGTCGCCGATACCCCGCTCGCATGCCTGGCATCGCGATCCTGCGAATGCTTCTTCGAAGGCTTCTGATCGTCGCGCCAGCCGTTCGGGTTGGCTGCCACGGGCGCTGCGATCGCCGTGGTCAGAATCAATGCGCCGAGTGTGAGCTTCATCCTCGCCTCCGCCTCCCTGGTGGCAAGGGCGATACCAACGCGTTGTGCCTCGCGAACATCAGGATTCGATTGAGGTGATGTGAGCGACTGTCCTGTCGGGACGCCGCATGTGCCTGAAGAAGTGAACAGCGCAGGACCCGGTCTGCCAAAATCGTCGGCGTTCTTACAACTTTCGCCGTGCGTCGACTCCATCCGGATGACCGGCGCGAGCACGAACAGCATCATGATCGCGAACGAACACTGTTTTCCTCCAATCGCGCCGGCGTGAACCCCGGATCTCCCGATGGAGATTGGGAAGGTGCCGTGACCTTCGACAGGACCGATTCGAGCAGCGGCGTCATGCACCGGAGCTGTCGCGCGCGAATGACGGCGTTCCAGAGCGCCTCGAATTTCTTCCAGCCTGACGCGTAGAAGAAGTGCTTTGCCTGGTGTTTGACGGTACCGTGCGCGAGTGATGCGCGCGCGATTGACGACCAGCGGTAGAAGTCTTCGTAGGCCCGGTCGTAGCCGGCTTTCAGCGCCTCGGCGGACAGCCGCGCCGGCCGGAACACGACGTGCCGTGTGTCGTAGAGATCCCAGTCGCGCGTCACCAGACGACCCTGCTCCTCCATCCTGGCGAAGAGCTTCGTGCCTGGATACGGCGTCTGGACGTGAAACGTCGCGGTCGTGACCCCGTGCTCGATCGCCCAGTCGACGGTCCGCCGGAACACACCCTCGTCGTCGTCGTCCATGCCGAACACGAAGCTGCCGTTGATCATGATCCCGAGCCGGTGCAGCCGCTCGGTGACGGCACGATAGTCGCGCCCGAGGTTCTGCCGCTTGTTGCTCTGCGCGAGGTTGGCCGGCGAGAGGCTTTCGAAGCCGACAAAGAGGCTTCGCAGGCCAGCTTCGGCCGCGTGCTCGATGAGATCGGTCGAGAGGATGGAATCGACGGTCGCGGCACCCTGGAACAGCCGGCCCATGCCGCGCATGCCGTCGAACAGCGCCCGCGCGAAGCGGCGATCGCCGAGGAGGTGATCGTCGAGGAAATACAGATGGCGTCCCGGCAGCCGTTGAATCTCCGCCAGCGCATCGTCGACGCGCTGCGTATAGAAGGACTTGCCGCCCTGAAAGAACGCATCCTTGTAACAGAACTCGCAATGCTGGGGGCAGCCGCGCGTGACGACGATGGAGTTGGGCACGAGGTAGCGCCGCCGATCGATCAGGTCGCGGCGAATCGGCGGCAGTCGGGCCAGCGTGCGGCCCGATGTCGATGAGTAGGTCCTGGCCGGCCGCCGCTCGCGGAAGTCGCTCAGGAACTGCGGGAACGTCTGCTCACCGGGGCCGAGAAACACGGCGTCGGCGTGCCGCGCGGCTTCGTCCGGGAGCGACGTGACGTGCAGGCCGCCGAGCGCCACGAAGGATCCCCGCGCGCGGTAATGGTCCGCGATCCGGTACGCGCGGTAGGCGTTGGTGATGTAGACCTGGATGATGACGAGGTCGGGACGGTCGTCGATCGTCAACCGCTGGACGTGCTCGTCGACGAGGACGGCCTCGTCATCCGGATCGAGGAAGGCGGCGAGCGTGGCGAGACCGAGCGGCGGAAACAGCGAGTACTTGATCGGACGCCAGTAGGGGCCGGTGGCTTCAGTCAGCGCCGGCAGGATCAGTTTGACGCGGAGACGGCGGGACGACATTACTTTGCAATATAGAGTATACTGCACGGTAATGCAACGACAACGGTTGCGCCCGGAAAAGCTCGCCCGGAGGAGGGAACAGACGGAAGGCGAAGCGTCCTGGGGCCAGTTCTACATGGCCGCCAGCAACGCAGCCAGCCACACGGAGCCCACCCACACTCCGATGGCAGCAACCAAGGGGACGCCGAACAGCTCAGATTCCGGATGGCGGCGCCAGGACAGCCGGGCGAGAGCGACACAGGCGCCCACGATCAGCATGGAAACCGAGACGTAAGCCCACGCCGCGACGCCACCCCAGACAAAGCACACCGGAGGTCCGAGGACGCTGACGAGGATGGCGGCCGGCAGCGGAGAAATCGTCTCCCGGGCCGCCGCGGGCATGGCCGCGGCCGCAAGCGCCGCGCACCACAGGGCCGCGTAGGCCGACCCTCCGACCTCGAGGCTCCGGCGAACGCCAGGCGAAAGATCGCGAACTCTGATCAATCGAATAGCCATCGGTGACCAGACACCCATCGAGTACAGCTCGAGATACGTGCCGGGCGTGAGATTGTTCACGATCGGCAGCACCAGGACAGCTGACAGCTGATAGCTGATAGCTACTTGACGCGCTGCGAGTCGTACGGCTTCCCCGTGAGCGGATCGTTCGGCACGACCGGCTTCGCTTCGAACGCGTCCAGGCTCGGGACGACGAGCATCACACCGTACATGCGCACGTAGTGGCCGGGGAACGAGCAGACGAAGTTGTACTCGCCCGGCGTCGTTGGCGCGGTGAAGTTCAGCCGATCGGATTCGCCGCGCTGCACGAGGCGCGTCGCGGCCAACACCGCCGGGCTGTCCGGCACATACGCGCGTGCGTTGGGCTCCGCCGGCGGCGGCATCGTCGCGGCCGCGGTGCCGATCGCCGCGACCGAGCCAGGCTGGCCGATGACGATGTTGTGGGGCATCGCGTCGGGATTGGTCAACACGATCTGAACCGGCTTGCCGGCCTCGACGACGAACCATTTGATGTCGTAGAGCATCTGCTCTGGGATCGTCCCGATCGCGATCGTCTGCACCCCCTTGTCGCGCAAATCGCGCCGCATCGTTGCAGCCGAGAGATCCGGAAGCGCCGTCGCGGTCGTGTTCGCGGCGACCGGTTCCTTCGCGCTCATCTCCTTTTTCCCGAGCGACGTCAGCGTGGCCATCGTTTGCTGGAACGTGTACTCGAGGAACTTGTCCTGCGGATACTTCTGCGATTCCTGCGCCACGGCGATGGCCTCGGGGCCCTGGAAGAAGCTGGCGGCCCGCACCGCCTCGAGCCGAACCGCCGGATGTTCGTCGTTCGCCTGAACCTTCAGCAGCGCGAGCGCATCGGGTACGCGGTCGCGCCAGTAGCACAGCACCCGCGTCGCGGCCGCACGCGCCCACGGCTCCGGGGACCGCAGCATCCGCTTGAGCAGCGCCGGGTCGACGCGGTTGTGCCACTGCTGCACCCAGAGGGCTTCCATCATCTGGTGCTCGTACTGCGGGCCGTTCTGATCGAGACGGCCGATCCACGTCTGCAGTCCCGCGAGCACATCATTCGTGTTGCGGGAGCTCAGTTCGATCTTCGCGCGATACCTGACGCGGTTCTCCCGCTCCTTCAACAGATCGAGAAGACGATCGATCGGTTCGCCGGCAATTTTGATGGGTTGGATCGCCGGGCGGTCCGACGTCACGCGATAGATGCGGCCGTGCAGATGATCTCGCGAGGTATCGCGCAGGTTGTGCTGCATGTGGCCGATGATCGGGTTCTGCCAGTCGGCGACATACAACGCCCCGTCCGCCCCGATCTCCGCGTCGACCGGGCGAAAGTTCTCGTCCGCCGATTCGATGATCGGCTCGACCTCGGTCATCTTCAATCCCGCGCCATCCTCGGTGATCTTGTAGTTCAACAGCCCGCGGAACCCGATGGTGTTGAGGACGACGAGGTTGCCCTGCATCTCGTCGGGGAATTGACGGCTGGAGATCAACTCGGCGCCGCCGACCGGACGCGTGCGCACGTTGCCCGGGCGCGGCGCCTTGGTCGATTCCATCGCGGGGTAGTACTTCTTCGTCGAGAACGACGGCCCGTAGTAGGGCTGGCCGCCGGTCGCGTCGAAGACGATGTCGCGCCCCCACTCATCGAACACGTGGCCGTGCGGGTTGGGGAAGTTCATCGGGATGTAGGTCTCGAACTTGAACGTCCGCGGCTCGAAGCGAAACACGCCGCCGTCCGCCTGCCGCACCGTCGGAGTCCAGGGCGTCTCGACCTGGCTGCGGTGGAAGATGCCTTCCCGCAGGTACAGCGCCCCGCCCGGATCGAACGTGAAGCTGTTCATCGTGTGGTGGGTGTCGGCCGAGTCCATGCCGCCAAGGATGATCTCTTTCGTGTCGTAGTGATCGTCGCCGTCGGTGTCCTTCAGGAAGAGGAGGTTCGGCGCCTGCGCCACGACCACGCCGCCGTTCCAGAACTCGAAACCGGTCGGACTGTCGAGATCGCCGGCGAAGACCGTTCGCTTGTCTGCCTTGCCGTCGCCGTCGGTGTCCTCGAGGATCAGCAGCTTGTCGTCCATCGGCGTCTTCGGCTGCCAGTGGGGATAGTTCTTCCACGCCGCGACCCACAGACGCCCCTTCGTATCGAATGCGAGCTGCACCGGGTTCACCAGGTCGGGGAATTCCTTCTCCGACGCGAACAGGTTGACCGTCAGACCCGTGCCGACCTTCATCTTGGCGATGGCTTCATCGCCGCCGAGGTAGATGTGCTCGCCGTTGGGGCCTTTGCCGGGCTCGTTCGTGCCCGCATCGATGAACGGAGGGGTGTCGGAATCGGCGACCTTCAACTCCGGCTGCGGCGCCGACGTCAGCCCCTTGGCCAGGCGCCAAATCACGCGGTCGCGGTTCGACGTCAGCA
>JBKPLP010000064.1:0-14535 GCA_046731735.1 Acidobacteriota bacterium | reverse complement strand
CGATCGTGGGTCAGTCTGCCGACGAATCGAAACGCATCACGATCAATCTCGTGGGCGCCGATCATCTGAGCGCGTTTGGCATTCGATTGATTGGCGGACGGATGTTCGATGCCGCCGAGGCCCAGCACGCCGATCGGGTAGCGGTGATCAACGAAGCGGGTGCAAAGCTGTTTCCGCCGGGCGCCAGTCCCATTGGTGCCCGAATGCGGCTGGGCGTGCTCGAGGCTCCGCCGCCAAGAACGCTGATCGACTCGCGGCGGGGAGCGGAGGTCATGATCATCGGTATCGTCGCCAACACCAAAAACGCGGGCCTCAAAAACGATCCCGCGCCGGCGATCGTCCTGCCTTACACGCTGATTGCTCCTCTGCAGCGCATGCTGGCCGTGCGCTCCTCAGGAGACCCGAATCTGCAGGTCAATCCTCTGCGTGCCGCAGTGCGTGCCATCGACCCCGCTCAGCCGCTGGGACGTCCGATTACGGTCAGTCAGGTTCTCGGCGAGGAAGTCATTCAGCCGCGCTTCACGATGGCGTTGTTCGCGGCGTTCGCGGTCATCGGTCTCGCGCTTGCCGCGGCCGGCATCTACAGCGTTCTCTCGTTCCACGTACTCAGTCGCACGCACGAGCTCGGTGTGCGGATGGCCCTCGGGGCGCCTCGCCGGCACGTGCTCGGCCTGATGTTGAAGATGGGCGGAAAACTCGTCCTGACAGGCCTCGCGATCGGCATCGCCGTCAGCCTCGGCGCCACGCGCTTGCTTCGGAGCCAGCTCTTTGGCGTGCAGCCTGCCGATCCCCTGTCATATGCGGCGGTTGCGATGCTGTTGTCTGTCGTCGCGCTCGCGGCCTGCTACATTCCCGCACGCCGCGCCGCCGGCGTCGATCCGCTGGTCGCGCTGCGGCAGGAATGAATGGCGTCTGACTAGTCCGTCAATGCCCTCACCGGGTCAATCCGCATCGCACGTCGGGCGGGCAGGGAACACGCCATGAACGCGACGAGGGCCAGCATCACGCCGACCGAGCCGAGCACCACGGGATCGAGCGCTCCGACGCCGTAGAGTTGCGCTTCGAGCGTGCGTCGAATCGCAACCGCTCCCGCAAGGCCGACGATCAGGCCGGCGGCCATCAGGCCCATTCCCTCCTTCACGATCAAGCCGAAGATGCTTCGAGCGTCGCTGCCGAGCGCGAGCCTAATGCCGATCTCCTTGCGGCGCTGCGATACCTGATAGGCGAGCACGCCGTAAATGCCAATTGCCGCGAGGAACAGGGCGACGGCGGCGAACGTGATCGCGATCACCATGGGAGTGCGCCGATCGGCGAGCGTCTCGTTCATCCGGTCGGCCATCGTGCGCACGCTGTACAGCGGCAGTTCAGGATCGATCGCGCGCAGCTGCTGGCGAATGGCCGGCGCGAGGCTCATCGGATCGCCGGCGCTCCTGATCACCATCGTCATGCCGCGCGGCGGCATCTGCTTCGTCGGGAAGTAATACGTGCCGGCGCGATCGTCTGTCGAGACGAGGCCTGCCATTTTCGTCTCGGCGACAACCCCGACTACCGTGATCCAGCGCGTGTCCTTGTTCGGTGTGAGGAGATCGTTGGGGTTTTCCGGCAGGAACATACGGCGTCCGATCGGATCCGTTCCGGGCCAGAACTTGCGCGCGAGCCGTTCGTCGACGATGACGACCCGCGCTGATGTGTCCGTGTCGCTGTCGTTGAACGTGCGGCCGCTGCGCACGGGGATCCCCATCGTCTCGATGTAGCCCGGACTCGCCAGCACCCGATACGGGGAAATCAGCGATTCGCCCGGCGCCATCTGGTAGCCCTCGGCGATGATCACGCTGTCGCTGAAGTCGCCGCCGAACGGGATGTTCGAAGAAACACCGACGCCGGTGATCCCCGGTACGGAACGAACCGCGGACAACAGCCGATCGGTGAACGTACGCAGCGCCGCGTCGTCCGCGTACCGCGATGCCGGCGGCGCGACGCGGGCGGTGAGCAGGTTCGACGGGTCGAACCCGGGTTCGACGGCGAGGACGCGCTGGAAACTGGTGAGCAGCAGCCCGGCGCCGATCAGCAGCATGAACGCGAAGGCGACCTGCGCGGCCACGAGCGCGCGGCGTACCGCGCGCGCCCCGCGGCCCGTTGTTCCACTTCGGCCCTCTTCGCGGAAAGCCTGGCTCAGGTTCATGTGCCGCAGGTTGACGATCGGCACGAGTCCGACGAGGAGGCCGACGATGAACGCGAGCGTCAAGGTGAACGCGACCGCACGGGCGTCGAGCGCGATCTCGTTTGCCCGTGGCAAGGCGGTCAGCGCGGAGCCGCCGAGCAGCCGCAGGGCGCCGTAGCCAAACGCCAATCCAAGCACGCCGCCGATCAGCGTCAGCAGCACGGTCTCGGTGAGCAGCTGGCGAGTCAACCGTGAGAGCGCTGCGCCAAGGGCGTGGCGCGTTGCCAGTTCGCGCATTCGTGAAGACGACCGAATCAGGACGAGGTTCGTGATGTTGACGGCGCCGATCGCCAGCACGAAGAGCACACCAGCCCAGAGCAGGAACAGCGTAGACCGCACACCGCGCACCAGATCCTGCTGCAGCGGCGCGACGACGGTATGGAATCCGGCGTTCAGCAGTATCTGTTTCAGCGCGGCGAAGCGCTCCAGGTTGCGCGCATTCAACGCATCGACCTGCTGCTGCGCCTGCTGCACCGTCGCGCCCGGCTTCAGCCGCGCAATCATCGTCCAGCTGTTGCTATGCCGCGCATCATCCGACTTCTGCTGCGGCGTGAAGGCCAGCGGCGTCCACAGCTTCACGCCCGGATCGGCGAAATAGAACGTCGGCGGCATCACGCCGACAATGACGTGCGGGAGGCCGTTGACGCGCAGCTCGCGGCCGATCGCCGATTCCGCGCCGCCGAACAACTGCTGCCACAACGCGTAGCTCAGGATCGTGACGCGCTCGCGGCCGATCTCCCCTTCGTCCTCGTTGAAGATGCGGCCGCGCAGCGGACGGCCGCGAAGGAGGCGGAAGAACGAGGGGCGCACCGCCATCCCGGCGAGCCGCTGCGGATCGGTTTCGCCGCCAATCGTCTGCCCGCGCATCTGGTAGAGGGCCTGCTCCTCGAACACGTCGGTCTCGCGAAGCCGGTCGTAATAGTCGGGGACACCCGTCGAGGCGCGCTCGACGCCAGCCTTCGGGTAACTGTTGTAAAGAATTACGAGCCGATCGGAATCCGGAACCGCCAGCGGCCGCAGGACGACCGAATTCACGATCGCGAAGATGGCGGCGTTGGCGCCGATGCAGATGCCGAGGGTGAGCAGGGCGGTGGCGGCAAAGCCGCGGTCCTTCCAGAGGACCCGGCCGGCGAACTTGAGATCCTGAACGAGACGTTCCATAACGTTGTAAATACGGAATCGGAAGGGTATTGGTTGTCGTAAACCTTGCGCCGGGTGACGGCCGTCCAAGTCCGAGCGGAAGGAGGAACGTTGCAGACGCTCATTCAGGATAGCCGTTACGGGCTGCGATCCCTCGCAAGAACGCCCGCTTTCACGATCGCCGCGCTGGTGACACTGGCGCTGGGAATTGGCGCCAACACAGCCATTTTCAGCGTCGTTGACGCCGTGCTCCTCCGCCCGCTTCCGTTTCCCCAACCGGATCGAATCGTCCAGCTGCAGCGGCGGAGCACGGGGGAGGCAAGCAGCGCCCATACCGGCGCGCAGTACATGTTCTTTCGCGACAACATGAAGTCGGTCGAGGCGCTGGCGGCATGGCGCGGCCCGACGGGGTTCAACATGGTCGCCGGCGACGCGGCTGAATACGTCCGGGCTATGCCGGTCTCGAAGGAGTACTTCCAGGTGTTCGGCGTCCGTCCGGTGTATGGCGATCCATTCAACGCCGATCACGATCGCGTCGGCGGCACTGACGCGTCCGTCCTCGGCTACGGATTGTTCACGCGCCTGTTCGGTGGCAATCCAGCGGTGATTGGCACGACGGTTCTGCTCGGCGACCGGCCGCACACGGTCGTTGGTGTGATGCCGCGCGACTTTCGGTCGCTGCCGCCGGCCGATCTCTATGTGCCCTTGCGGCCGTCGACCACCGGACCGGGTGGCGGATTCAACTACAGCGTGGCGGGACGGCTGAAGCCCGACGTCTCGCTGGATGAGGCGAATGCGGAGGCCGCGACCGTCTTCGAAGCGATGATCGCGGAGTTCATCGCCACGCGTCCTGACGCGAAACGACCCCTGTACAGATACGCCCTGGCGCCGTTCCAGACCAGCATTTCACGTTTCGCGCGGCCCGCGCTGCTGATGATGCTGGGCGCGGTCGGGATGCTGCTCCTGATTGCCTGCGCGAATACGGCGAACCTGCTGCTCGCACGGGCGTCCGGCCGCAGCCGCGAGATCGCGGTTCGCGTTGCGCTCGGAGCGGGGCGCGCGCGGATCGTCCGTCAGCTGCTCACCGAATCGGTCATCCTGTTCGTGATCGGCGGCACGCTGGGCGTGCTGCTCGCGTATTGGAGCGTGCCGGCTCTGATGAAGCTGACGCCAAGCGCGTACACCGTTTACCAAGATGTCAGCGTCGACGCGCGCGTGCTCGGCGCGATGCTGCTCCTGTCCGCGTTCAGCGGCCTGCTCTTCGGGCTCGCGCCGGCCATCAGCCTCTCGCGCCACGAGCTCGTCGAAGCCTTCAAGGAAGATGGCACGAGGACGACTTCCAACCGTCAATCGGCGTGGCTGAGAAAAACCCTCGCCGTGGCGGAAGTCGCGTTGTGCATGCTGCTGCTGATCGGGGCAGGGCTGCTGATTCAGACGTTTGCGAAAATGCGTGCCGTCGATCCCGGCTTCGACGTCCACAACGTCCTCACCGCGCGAATGTCGATGCAGGGGGATCGCTACGCGACGGCGGAGGACGTCAACCGGTTCTTCGACCGCGGACTCGATCAGATCCGCGGTATTCCAGGTGTCCAGTCGGCGGCCGTAGTGAACGGCGTGCCGATCGCGCGCGCGCTCAACCTCAATGTCGATGTCCTCGATGGTCCGGAGTCGATCGAGCGGGCGCTCGTCGACTGGCGCTATGCCAGTACCGGCTACTTCGAGACCATGCGCATCCCAATCGTGTCGGGCCGGGGATTCGCCGATCGAGACCGCGCCGGCGCGCCGCCGGTCGCCGTCGTGAGCGAACGGTTTGCGCGCAAATTCCTCAAGGGCGTCAACCCGCTCGGCCACCACATCCGCGTGTTCCAGGACGATGGCGCGATCGAGATCGTCGGCGTCGCGAAGGACCTGAGCGAGGGAGGCCTCGTCCAGCCACCCATCCCTGTCATGTATGTGCCCATCGCACAGGCGAATATCGCAG
Organism: Acidobacteriota bacterium; assembly: GCA_046731735.1. Taxonomy (GTDB): domain Bacteria; phylum Acidobacteriota; class Vicinamibacteria; order Vicinamibacterales; family 2-12-FULL-66-21; genus JALZOC01. The sequence goes on along the minus strand of JBKPLP010000064.1, from coordinate 9,193 downwards.
GCATTCGCTCGAGCCATACGTATTACCCAATGAGCTGGGTCGTTCGCGCGAGCCATACAGGGCCGGAGCTGACGCAGCAGATTCGCGAAGCGCTCCGATCCATCGACCCAAAGCAGCCGGTCTCCGGATTCCTGACGATGGAGGAGGTGAAGGCCGACGCGATATCGGATCAAAAGTTCCAGATGACGCTGCTGGCCGTCCTGGCCGGTGTCGGACTCGCGCTTGCGACTGCGGGAATCTACGGATTGATCGCGTACTCGGTCGCGCAGCGCACGCGCGAGTTCGGGATTCGCATCGCGCTCGGCGCGACGCCCAAGCGCATCGTCAAAACCGTGCTGCTGCAGGGAGCGATGCTGGGGCTGACCGGTGTGCTCGTCGGCCTCGCGGCTGCGGTCGCCTTCACCAGGACGCTGCGGACGTTCGTCTACGGCGTCAGCACGCTCGATCCGAAGACGTTTGCGGCCGTCAGCGTCTTGCTGATCGCGGTCGCGTGCGTGGCCAGCGTCGTCCCCGCGCTGCGCGCGGTGCGGCTGAATCCCACGGTTGCGTTACGCGAGTGAGGCGTATGACTCAGAGGCCACGAAGGCCACGAAGAATGCTAAATAAAACCAATTACTCCGTGGCCTCTGAGTGAGTGCCACGTCCCGCGCGTCCGATCTGCTCGATCCGATCGCGGATCGACTTCGAGAAACTTTCCGCGTCCTCGTTGTTCGCGCCGCTCGCCGTCAGCGCATCGCGTAACTGCTTGTCGGTGATGCGGCCCAGATATTTGTAGAGCCAGCGCGCGTCCTCCACCCGAATCCCGTCCGCGACGTCGGCGGTGCGCTGGCCGGTGTAGCCGAATGTGACGAAGCCGCCCTGCACGCCCGTGACGAACTGCGGCGTCTGCGTGGCGAAACCCTCCGGATCCCAGCGGCCGCGGGTTACGATGTTGCCGCCCCAGCGGCCCATCGATCCGCCCCAGTCGGTGATCAGGTAGCGTGCCTCCCGGCGCCATCGCGCGACCTTGTATTCGAAAATCGCGGTGTTCGAACCGCGCGCGACGTCGCGTCGATCCTTGGAATCCCAGTTGGAGAGCAGCATCACCAGCATCTTCAGGCCGTGCAGCTTCGACGTACCGAGAAACGGGTTGTCGTTCCACGCCCAGCTGTGCTCCTCGAACATCTTGCGCACGCCCGGATCGTCGAGCTCGAAGCGCGCCTCGACAAAGCGGCAGCGTTCATCGATGCATTCGCGTGCCCGCTGGAGCCCGGTCGCCCCGGTGATCGTTCCTTCGGGCACGAAGTAAGTCGTCTCGGCGAAGTATCCGCACACCCATGCCAGGCGCACGGCGAAATTCTCCGATCGCACCTCGTTGCCCCATTTCACGCGCCATCGTTTCCCGCGGGCATCCTCGACTGACACGCACGGCTGTGAGCCGCCGGTGTGCTCTTCGAGAAACTGGAACGGCGGCGCTGGCGCACCATCGGAACCCCCGGGGCCGTTGTCCATGTCGAGCTGTTCGACGCTGCCGGGGTCGCGCCAGATGGCGTGCGTCGACGTCAGCAGACGCCGCGGACCTGCGCGATTGATCTTGTAGGCGCCGATCGCAAGCCACACGAGCCGCACGCACATGGCCACGATGACGGTACCGACGATTGCGATGCCGGCATACAGGAGGATTTTCAGGATGGCCATCGCGGATTAAACGTGGGCGAGGAGGCGGCGGTCTAACAACGGCGGTATGCGCATTCTGAAAGGACTGTCGAGTCGGTTACTGCCGTGTGGCTGCCTGGCAGGCGTGTACGAAACGTACGACGGCGAGATCGTCACGGTCCTCGACGCGAAGGTGCCCGCGTGTGGTGATATGGCGCACGAAAGCGGCAAGCCAATTCCCGACTCCATCCCCCATCCTTCCTCCCGCGACTGATTCGCCGCCGTCGCGGTCCAGCTTTCAAGAGCAGTGCCCGACTGGCCCTACCTTGGGGTCTGACCCCGGAGGTCTTTGCCCATTTTCGCCGTAAGTTACTGAGTCGCTTGCGACGACTGGCGGTTCCCAGCGGACCGAGGGGGTCAGACCCCATCCGCGGCTGCGGCGACGGCCGCCCGCGGGGCTTTACGCCCCGCCGTAGGATGAAGGGATGAAGATCGCGACGTGGAACGTGAACGGCATCAGGGCGCGACAGGCACAGGTTCAGGACTGGATGGAGCGCGAACAGCCGGACGTCGTGTGTCTGCAGGAAATCAAGGCGTCCATCGACCAGCTGCCGGTGTGGCTGTGCGAGATGGAGGGTTATTGGTGCTACTGGCATGGCGGCAAAGGGTATTCCGGCGTCGGGCTGCATGTGAGCAAGCGGATCGCGCCCGAACGGCCGGACTTCGAGCATCCGGCGTTCGATTATGAGCATCGGATCGTGCTCGTGCGGCTGCCCACCGTGGCGGTCGTCTCGGTCTACGTGCCGAACGGCAACAAGGACTATCCGGCGAAGATGCAGTTTCTGGCGGCGCTGGAGCAGTTCGTCGCCGAGATGGCGCCGGCGCCGAACCCGCTGGTGATCGCGGGCGACTTGAACATCGCGCGCGCCGACATCGATGTGCATCCGAAAGAGCGGAAGCCACGCGCGATTGGCCAGCTTCCCGAGGAACGCGCGCAGCTCGAGCGAATCATCGGCCACGGTCTGGTTGACGTCAGCCGCGCGCTCGAGCCGGACAACCACGACATGTTCACGTGGTGGGCGCCCTGGCGGAACATGCGCCAGCGCAATATCGGCTGGCGCCTGGACTATTTTCTGGTGAGCCGGCCGCTGTTCGATCGGGTCCGCAGCTGCCGTATCGAACGCGAGACGGGCACGAGCGACCACGCGCCCGTCGTCGCCGAGTTCGAGATTTGATGCGCCGTGTCACTTGGCTTGGAAGCTGATTGTGGTCGTCATGATGACTGCAGTAGGCTGTCCGTTCAGCAGCGGCGGCTGGAATTCCCATTGCCTGACGGCATCGAGCGCGGCCTGATCCAACGCCGGGATTGACTTGAGCACGTGAGCCTCCGCAACCCTGCCCTGCGCGTCAACCTTGACCTCCAGAATGACGGTGCCTTCGATGCCCGCGGCGAGCGCATCCGGAGGATAGATCGCGCGAACGTCCTTGATCTTCTCGGGCGCTTTGATCGCGCCGCCCACGCGCAGCGCATTGTCTTCCTTGGGCTTGGGCGAGAAGGCCATCTGCTCCGGTTCGTCGCCGTATCGGATGCTGATTGAGAACGTCAGAGGTGCTTCGGCGGGCGGATCGTAACGCCACTGCTTCACAGAGGTGACGGCGGAATCGATGAGCGCCAGCACGGTTTCGCGCACGGTTGCGTCGATGCTCGGGCTCCCCGGCCCGAGTGACGCCGTGCCGCTGAGCTTTACGCCCTCCGCCTCGATGTCGAAGCCCGATCCTTTCACCGCGATCCCGGTCGGACGCGCTTCCGCGACCGTTCCTGCGCTGTCGAGCGTGACCTTCACGACGATCTTCGCTGACGTCTTTTCTGCGATATCGGGCACGGTCGGCGGCTCGTAATGAACGCGGCGCGGCACTGGATTCTCCGGTGTCGCGGTACGTGCGCGGAGCTCCAGCGGTCCCGGACCGGCCGGCAACTGCGTCGCCTGGACGTTCCTCGCATGTAGCGGAAACGCGGATACGGCACCCCAGGTGCCGAGGGGCACGACGAGCGCCATGACGGCGCAGCTGGCAATGATGCGTCTCGACGACATGGAATCCTCCCTGGAGATGAGCGCGATACGGCGCAGGAGATGACGGCGCCGCGCGAATGCGGCGGTAGGCACGACCGTTAGTGGATCGGCAAAGGCGAGCAGCGCTTCGACGTACGACTTTCGGCGCCCGGTGAGGAGCACGGTGAAATCGTCGACGACTTCTTCGCGCGCCAGCTGAATCCGCGACGCGACCCACCACGCCGCGGGATGGAACCACAACAGGCTCAGACCGACCTCCTCGACGAGCAGCCATCCCCAGTCGCGCCGCTTGACGTGAATCAATTCGTGACCGACGACGGCGCGCTGGATTTCGAGCGGCTGCGTACGGAGAGAGTCCGGCAGGAGCACAACCGGTCTGATCAGGCCGAAGGTGACCGGTTGCGTCACGCGCGCGGAGTATCGGAGCTCGGCCCGTGTCCCCAGCGTCTGCTGCAGATCGCCGTCAACCTGCGGCCGCGACTCCGCGACGCCTGCGCGGCGAAGGTGGCGCAGTCTGATCAGTCCGATGGACAGCCACGCAAGGCGCAGCAGCGCCCCGGCGGCAATTGCCAGCATCACGATGAGCGCCCTGTCCCCGTACGCCGTAGCGGCCGAGGCGACGGTCGAGGACGGTGACGCGGTCACGGCGATTCCAAGCACATCGGCGGCACTCGCGGATCCGCTCCAGCGCCGATAAGGCTGCACGAACGGCAGGATCAGGCAGAGCAGTGCGACCGTCCGCCAGAATGCGTAACGCACTCCGGGCGTGTTCACCCGCAACAGCCAGAGCAGGAGGGAGGCGACCGCGACGACGACAGCGGCCTGGCCGCTCGCGGCGAGGAGGTTCGCGATCATTCGTCCATCTCCTCGACAATCCGCTGGACTGCTTTTCGCTGACGCTCGGTCAGACGCGAGTCCTTTGCGAGGTGCAGCAGCAGGGGGCCAGACGCGCCGTCGAACACCCGATCGACGAAGTCCCGCACCATCGCGCCGACGACCTGCTGCCGCGGCCGCGTCGGCGTATAGGCATGCGCGCGTCCCTCTGCTTTCTTCGTGAGGTACCCCTTGTCCTCGAGCACGTTCATCATCGTCATCACCGTGGTATAGGCGATTGGCCGCGTCTTGCGCAGCGCTTCATAAACCTCGCGAACGGTGGCGGTGTCGAAACCCCAGACGACCTTCATGATCGCGAGTTCCTGGGGGGTGAGGGTGGCGCTCGGCTTTCTCATATACTAAGTATTTAGTAGTTAGTAGTTAGTTGTCAAGCGGCTGTTGCACGGGCGTATGATTCGGAGAACGAACGGCGTACGACTCGACAGGAGGATCACTATGATTGTCGCCCTGCTCGCTCTCGCGATCGCGCTGCCCCAGGCCGCTCCTCCGCAGCAGCCTCCACGAGATCCGAGGATGACTGCGCCCGCAGTAGTCGATCCGACGAGCGTTGCCGGGCAGCTTCAGCTGGCGCAACAGCAGGAAAGTCGCGGGGCGTACGCCGAGGCAGAAGCCACGCTGCTGAAAGCGCGTGCCGCTTCCCCCTCGAACAAGGAGGTGATCATCGCGCTGTCCGGGTTCTATAACCGGCAGGGAGACTTCCCGAAGACGATCGCAGCGCTCGAGGAGGCGGCGCAGCTCGAGCCAAACAATCCCCAGGGCTATCAGCTTCTTGCCACGTACTACTGGGAGAAGGCCTACAAGGATCAGAAGCTGCTGCCCGCAGAGAAGTTCACCTACATCACGCAGGGCATCGCCGCGACCGATCGCGCGCTCGACCTGAAGCCGGATTACGTGGAGGCGTTGACCTACAAGAACCTGCTGCTGCGGATGCGCGCAACCCTGGAATCGGACCCTGTCGTCCAGCAGCAGTTGATCGCAGAAGCTGACGCGCTTCGCAACAAGGCGATCGAATTGAACAAGACGCGCGGCGCCATCAACAGCGGGAACCGGGCAGTCATGGTTGGCCCCATGCCGCCCCCGCCCCCGCCGCCACCACCGGCTGCCGGAGGCTATCCGTCCCCGAGCGCTCCGGTGCGCGTTGGCGGCAACATCAAGCCACCAACGAAGATCAGGGACGTGCGGCCGATTTACCCGGCGGACGCGCAGGCGGCGGGTGTTACCGGCGTCGTAATCATCGAGGCCACTATCGATCCAGCCGGCCGCGTCTCGGACGCGAAAGTGCTCCGCTCGATTCCGATCCTCGATCAAGCCGCCATCGACGCGGTGCGGCAATGGGAGTTCGAGCCGACGCTGCTGAACGGCGCCCCGGTCCCGGTGATCATGACGGTGACGGTCAACTTCACGCTGCAATAGGAATTGCCAGAATCGCCGGAATTGCCAAAATCGCCGGAATTGAAAATTCCAGGATCAAATTTCGGCGATTTTGGCAATTGTGCCAATTACGGCGATTCTGGCAATTTTGGCAATTCCGGCGATTCTGAAGCGTTCGCCCACAACCCGGCAAGGCGAACGATCACTTCGACCGCCTTCTCCATGTCCTGCGCCGACACCCATTCCAGCCGCGAGTGAAAGTTGTGCTCACCGGCGAAGAGATTCGGCGTCGGCAGCCCCATGAACGAGAGCCGCGATCCGTCCGTGCCGCCGCGGATCGGACGCTCAATCGGCTCGAGCCCGGCGAGCCGGATCGCCTGCCGCGCGAGATCGACGGCGCGCGGATGCTGCGCCAGCACCTCACGCATGTTGCGGTACGACTCTTCGATCGCGAGCTCCACGCCGGCCCCGGGATGCCGGCTGAGCACGTCGCGCGCGATTTGCTCCACGAACGCCTCTTTCCGTTTCAGCTCCGGCGTGGCGAAATCGCGGACGAGCACTTTAACGCTCGTCCGATCGACGGACGCGTGCATCTGATACGGATGCAGGTACCCCTCGTAACCTTCCGTCGTTTCCGGTGACATTTCGCCGCGCGGCAATGCGGCGACGAAATCGGCCGCTACGCGAATCGCGTTCACCATGCGTCCCTTCGCGTACCCCGGATGTGTGTTGAAGCCCTTGAACGTCACCGTGATCGCGTCCGCCGAGAAGCTTTCGTACTCCAGCTCGCCGCGGTTTCCCCCATCGAGCGTGTAGGCGCAGGTGGCGCCGAAGCGCGCGATGTCGAAATGGTTGGCGCCGCGGCCGATCTCTTCGTCGGGGGTGAACGCGACGCGGATCGGGCCGTGCGCCCCGCCGCGGCCGGTGACCAGCTCCTCGACCGCCGTCATGATTTCCGCGACGCCGGCCTTGTCGTCGGCGCCGAGCAGCGTCAGCCCCGATGCGGTGACGATGTCGTGACCGATCTGCGCGGCCAGCGCGGGGTCATCAGCTGCGCGCAGCACCGCGGATGGATCGTCGGGCAGCACGATGTCGCCGCCGTCGTACCGCTCGTGCACGATCGGCCGGACGCCGTGTCCAGGCATCTCGGGCGAAGTGTCGACATGCGCGATGAACCCGATGACCGGCGCCTGCTCGTGGCCGGGCGTTGCAGGGACAGTGGCCACGACATAGCCGTACTCGTCCATCACGACATCGGCGAGTCCAAGCGCCCGCAATTCATCCGCGAGCGTCCGCAACAGCACCAGCTGTCCCGGTGTGCTGGGGAAGGTGGATGACGCCTCGTCCGATCGCGTGTCGAACGTGACGTAGCGCAGGAACCGTTGCAGTGCGGTCATGCCTCGATCGGAGCAACCGCCCGAGCGAACGCCTGCGTATCGATGACGTGCAGCAACAGCAGGTCCGCCATCCGGATTGCTTCGATGACGTCATCCGGCCCGGGAGAACCGCCCGAGTCGAGCATCCTACGGAGTGTATGGTGCCGCACGAGGGCAGCGGCGGCGCGACCCCACTGGACGATCGAGCGCAGTCCGCGGCCCTGGTAGGCAATCCAGTTCGCAAAGATCCGCGCCGCCACGTAGTTCTTGATCGCCCCGTCGTAGCGATCGAATGCGGGCCCGACGCGCGCGTTCCAGCGATCTTCGAACCGGTCGATGGGCTCGATGTCGCTCGGAACGCGGCCGTTACTCAGCCGCCAGACCAGATCCACCATCTCTTCCTGCGTAAGCCCGGGGGCGGGGGCCTGTTCGGCGTCGTTCGCAAAAGCGGCGGCGACGTCGCTCGTGAGGGACTGCCGCCCCGGACGCCACGCCCGCACCCGTTCCGTGGCCGCCCCGATCCAATCGAGCGCCCGCTGGCAGGTCAAGTCCGGCCGCGCAAGCACCGCGATCGCCGCACGCTCCCAGGCGTCGTACCCATCCAGATCGCAGAGCACGTCCGGGCACAGCAGCGGCGGCAGCGCATCCCGCGCATCGAGCCCTTCGATTGGCTCCTCCAGCATCAGCGGCGGCACCGCCGGCACGACCTGCAGCGTCTCGGCGCCGACGAGGAGAATCGCCGCAGTTGGGCAGAAATGCGACAGCGAGACGAACGTGCCGCGGCCGTCGCGCAGAAACTTTCGTGGGAAATGACGACACGCGGATGGCAACGCATCAACTCCCGCCTCGCGGTGTATGACACACAGTCGCCCGTCCTCCTGTTCGAAAAAGACGCAGCGTCCGTTGTTATCTCTAGCGACGTCCATTCCGCCGTCGTGCGAATCCGGTTTTCTGGATGACACGAACAACGGTCCGGTCACGCCCCGCCCTTTCAGCCCCCGCCGCTCCACGAGCTGAACGACGTGCGGTTCGGCCGGGACCTTCCAGTTTTGACAGCAGGCTCCCGAGTGGCGGCACCGGTACCGCGCGTGAATAGTCAGACAGAAGGCTGTCATGGACGCGATCATCTCAGGCCGGAGGAGCGAACGCAAAACGCGGAAATCGCAGAGCGAAACACGACGAAAACTGTCACAAACTGCGCTGCCGCTTACAAATCTGACTGTCGCGCACCGGTGCGGATTATCGGGAACGTTGACGATCCTCTCGGGCGCCACACGGCGCAAATATTGCTGCTCAGGTGAATTCTCATGTCGGAACGAGACACCTTCGGGCCCCGGCTGCGTCGCGAGCGTGAGCGGCGCGGCATCACCATCGACACCATCGCCGCGGTCACCAAGGTCGGCGCGGATCTCTGGGTTGGCCTCGAGCGGAACGATTTCTCGAAATGGCCCTCGGGCATCTTCGCCCGCGCGTTCATCCGCGACTACGCGAAAGCGATCGGTCTCGACGCCGACGATCTCGTCGACGAATTCTGCCGGCTCTTCCCGCAAGGCGATCGTCGTGCGGCGCGGCTGATCAAGGCGCAGGCGGAAATCATCGGCCATCAGCCGGGTGTGCTCGAAGACCCCGCGCTGATTCCGCGCGAAGGCGATCGGCGCGCCGCCGCACGCGAACGGAGAGCGGACGCGCGCGCGCGGCGGCTGCGGCTGGCGCCGCGTGCGGTTGCCGCCACGATTGACGTCGCGTGCACGCTGTCGCTCGCGATGATCGGCCCCGCGTTCGGTACCGCGTTCTGGCCATCGGTCGGCGTCACCGCGATCATCTATTACAGCGCCGCCACGATCT
>JBKPLP010000063.1:0-40914 GCA_046731735.1 Acidobacteriota bacterium | reverse complement strand
TGCTCCTTGGTTTGATGAACGATTCCTACTACGACACTTCCGGCTATTCGAACCGGAGCGCTTCGATTGGATCCAGCCCAGCAGCTTTCTTCGCTGGGTAGAATCCGAAGAATACACCCGTTCCTGCGGCGAAGCCGAACGCCATTCCGATGGCGTTGGCGGGAATCGACGTCGGCCACTGGAGGAACTTCTCGGCCGCAGCCGAAAGGCCGTAGCCCATCGCAATTCCCAGCAGTCCTCCGAAAAGGCTGAGCACGACCGCCTCGACCAGGAACTGCATCAGCACGTCCCTGCCGCGCGCCCCAATCGCCATGCGCAGCCCGATCTCGCGCGTGCGCTCGGTCACCGACACGAGCATGATGTTCATGATTCCGATGCCGCCGACGAGCAGCGACACGCCGGCGATCGCCGCGAGCAGCGTCGTCATGGTCTTCGTCGTCTCGGTGCGGACGCTGGCCATTTCTTCCTGCGTGCGGACCATGAAGTCGTCGGGATCGTTGCCCATCAGCTTGTGCCGGGCGCGGAGCGCGTCCGTGATCTCCGCAGACACGGGTGCGGTTTCCGGCGTTTCGGCGGAAATCTGAATCTGGTTGATGTGCTGGATACCCTGCAGCTTCTTCTGCACCGTGGTGTACGGGACGTACACCGCGTCGTCCTGATCCTGACCGAAGCCCGTCGATCCCTTGGGCGCCATCACGCCCAGCACTTTGAAGGGCTGGTTCTTCACGCGGATGATCTGGCCGGTCGGATCGGTATCGGGGCCAAAGAGATTGTCGGACACGGTCTGCCCGAGCACGGCAACTTTTGCCGCCGACTGCACGTCCTGTGACGTAAAGAAGCTGCCGTATTTGGTTGGCCAGTTCCGGATCAGCGGCAGCTCGACGTCGGTTCCCTGAATCTGGCTCGACCAGTTCTGATTGCCGGCGACGAGTTGCGCGCGCGAGTTGACAGCGGCTGCGAGGTACTGCACCCCCGGCAGCTGCCGCAGCGCTTCAGCGTCCTCGGGCGTCAGCGTCGTCGACATGCCGCCACCCTGGCGGACGCCGCCCTGCGTGAAGTTGCCCGCCATCACCGTGATCAGGTTCGTGCCGGCCGCCTTGACCTGCTCTTCAATCGTTGACTGCGCCCCTTTGCCGAGGGCGACCATCGTGATCACCGCGCCGACACCGATGATCATGCCCAGCATGGTCAGCATCGTACGCATCTTGTTCCGGCTGAGCGCCTTCAGCGCGATCACCAGGGTCATGAAGATCGACATCTGGTTCTCCTACACCACACCGCCGTGGTGTTCCACGGGCACGTTGTCAGCAGGGACAAAGTCCGGTTCCGGCTCCGGCGGCGGCAGCGCGGCAAGCTCCTCGCCCGCACTGCGCCGCTTCGCGATCTGCTGATCGATCTGGATACGGCCGTCGCGAAAGCGGACGAGCCGGGTGCCGTGCTCCGCGATGTCCATCTCGTGCGTGATCAGGATCACCGTGATGCCGCGTTCCGCGTTCAACCGTTGAAAGATGTCCATGACCTCGATCGACGTGCGCGTATCGAGGTTTCCCGTTGGCTCGTCGGCCAGCAGGATCGTCGGGCGCGTGACCAGCGCACGCGCGATCGCGACGCGCTGTTGCTGACCACCCGACAGCTGGTTGGGAAAGTGGTGGAACCGTTCGCCGAGGCCCACCGCCTTCAGCGCTTCCATCGCGCGCGCGTGGCGCTCGGCCGCCTTCAGCTTCTCGACCCCGTTGTAGAGCATCGGCAGTTCCACGTTATCGAGCGCGGTCGTGCGCGACAGGAGGTTGAAGCCCTGGAAGACGAACCCGATCTTCCGATTGCGGATGATCGCGAGCTCGTCTTTCGACATGCGCGACACGTCCTTGCCGTCGAGGATGTAGCTGCCGCTCGTCGGCCGATCGAGACAGCCGAGGATATGCATCAGCGTCGACTTGCCCGATCCGGACGGGCCGGTGACGGCGACGAATTCTCCCGCTTGCACGTCCAGGTTCGCGCCCCGCAGCGCGCGGACCGTCACTTCGCCAACGTGGTACGTCTTGACGAGGTCGCGGATCTGAATGACTGGCGGCATCACCGACCGCCGCGGCCGCCGCCGCCTGCGCCACCGCCAGGACCGCCGGGGCGTCCGCGCTGCGGACCCATGAGCGGATTGTTCGCGTTGGCGCCGCCCGGTGTGGTGTTCGTGGCTTGCTCGATGATCACGTTCGTGACGACTTCGGTCCCTTCCTTTATTTCGGGATCGGACTGGAGGATTTCGGTGTACGTCCCGTCGCTCACGCCGAGCCGCATCCGCACCTGTTTCAACTGCTTGTTCTCGAACAGCCACGCCTGGCCGCGCGTCTCCACGTTGGGCAGCGGTCCGAACAACGAATCAATCGTCGTCGCGCCCGTCGTCATTGTCGGCGTGCTCGCGACTCGTCCCTGGTTGCCACTGCGCGGAGCCTGCGGCGCGTTCGCGTTCGCGCGCGCATTCTGTCCGCCGCCCTGTCCCTGGCCACCGCTGAAGCTGCCACGGCCGCCCCCTTGACCCTGGCCGCCTGCTCCCTGTCCGCCAGCGAAACCGCCCTGGCCGCCGCCCTGGCCCTGACCGCCCCCGAAGCCGCCGCGGCCACGCGCCGCCATGCGCTCCTGAAACGCTGCGCGCTCCTCAGGCGTCATTTGCGCCATCCGTTCTTCCATCCGCTTGCGGCGTTCCTCGGGGGTCATGTTCGGATCGAAGCCACCTCTGCCGCCGCCGAAGCCGCCGCGGCCGCCTCCTTGACCCTGTCCGCCGCCAGGGTTTTCACCGGATGCATTGGCCCCAGGTGCGCCGCCCGGCACACGATCGCCGCCGCCGCGATTCTCGGCGGCGGATCCTTGCTGCGGCTGTTGTTGCTGCTGACGCTGACGGCGCGCTTCGCCGGCCTGCGCTGCGTTCGCCTGCGTCGTGGGCGCCGCGCTCGCAGGCGCATTCGCCGCACCGGGCGCGGGATTGGCAGCCGGAGGGGCGCCGGCACTTGGCGCCCCGGACCGTCCGTCGCCGAAACCGCCCTGCCCGCCGCCGAAACCACCCTGCCCGCCGCCGAAACCACCCTGCCCGCCGCCGGCTCCCGCATTGCGCCGTCCGCCGGCTCCGCCGCGCCCGAAATCAGGCGGCGGGGTCTGCTTCAGCGCGGCGAAAATTTCCGTCGTCGGCCGGAAGCGCGTTGCCGCCGCTGGAACGCGCAGGACGTTCGACCGGCGTGTGATCTCGATGTTGACGTTTGCCGTCATCCCGGGCTTGAGCTTCAGCTGCACGTTCGGCACGTCGATGACGGTCTGGTAGGTGACAACGTTCTGCACCGTCGTCGGCTGCAGGCGTACCTGCTGCACCGTGCCGATGAACGTATCGGTGGGGAAGGCATCCACGCGGAACGTCACGTTCTGCCCCGGGCGCATGTTGCCCACGTCTGCTTCGTCGATATTCGCGTTGACCTGCATCTTGGTCAGGTCGGCCGCAATGACGAACAGCTTCGGCGCCGACATGCCCGCGTTCACCGTCTGTCCCGGCTCCACGGCGCGTTGGATGATGATGCCGTCGATGGGCGTCGTGATCACCGTATGCTGACGGTTGACCTGCGCGGTATTCAGCTGCGATTTGGCCTGCACGAGCGCCGCCTGCGACGACTTGATTTGCGCTTCGGCGGATCGCACGTTGACCTGCGCCGTCTCGAGCTCGCTCCGGGGCAACAGGTTCTTCGCGGACAACGCCTCGGCGCGCTGCAGCTTTTGCTGCGAGTCGGCGAGCCCGACCTTCAGACGGTCCAGATCGGCCTCCGATCGCGCCACGTTGGCGCGCGCCTGTTCGATCTGAGTGTCGAGGATTGTCGGATCCAGCCGGGCGATGACCTGCCCCTTCTTCACGATCGAGTTGAAGTCGGCGTACAGATCCTGAACGATGCCGCTCACCTGTGATCCGACTTCGACCGTCGTCACGGCCTCGAGGGTGCCGGTGGCCTGCACCGCCTGCACGACATCGCCGCGGCTGACCGGCGCCGTGCGGACCTCCGGCTCCTTGGTGTTCTTTCGCATGTAATAGGCGCCGGCGCCGGCGCCCACTCCCGCGAGCACGATGATGATTACGATCAGTTTTTTCATGTCTCTTTCGTCCGGCTACGAGTGCTTCGGGAGCCCCGAGCGCAGTCCTTTCCAGCCCTCTTCGAACAGCGTATAAACCGTGGGCACGAACACCAGCGTGATGAGCGTCGACGCCGCGAGGCCGCCGATGACCACTCGCGCGAGCGGCGCCTGCAGCTCCGCGCCTTCGCCGATGCCGAGCGACATCGGGACGAGTCCGAGGATCGTTGCCAGCGTCGTCATCAGAATCGGGCGAAGGCGGGTCCGGCCCGCCGTCTCGACGGCGCGGCGCAGCTCCAGACCGTCGCGTCGCCGCAGCACGTTCGTGTAGTCGACGAGCAGGATCGCGTTGCTGACGACGATGCCGGCGAGCATGATGACGCCGATGTAGGCCTGCAGACTGAACGTGGTGCCGGTCAGCTTCAGCGCCGCCACCACGCCGATCGCGGCGAGCGGCACCGAGAACATGATGATGAACGGGTCGCGCAGCGATTCGTACTGGGACGCCATGACCGCGTAGACGAGCAGAATCGCGAGGATCAGCACTCCCTGCAGCTGTTTGAACGCCTGCGCCTGCTGCTCGACTTCCGATCCGAAGCTGACCTTGAACTCGGGGCTGGTGCGGATCTCACCGAGTTTCGCGTTCACCGCCGCGACCGCGTCACTGAGCGGCACCTGGGGCTCGGCGGAGACCCGAAGAATCCGCTCCTGGTTCTTGCGCTGTATTTCCGTGGGCCCGGTCTGCTGCTTCACGCCGACGATATTCTTCGCCTGCAACACCTGCCCCTGCGGCGTGTTGATCAGGAGGTCGTTGATGTCCTCCACGCGCTGCCGGTCCTCCTCGCGCAGCCGGACGACGATCGGATACTCGTTGCCGGCCTGGCGGAAGAACGCGGCCTGCGTGCCGCCCACGCTGGTGCGGATGCTGCTCGCGACGTTATTGACCGTCAGACCGAGCACGGCCGCCTTTGGGCGATCGATCTGCAGCGCGAGTTCCGGGCGCCCGTCGTCACGGCCGATGCGCGCGTTGCGGATTTCGGGGACGGCGTCCATGACGCTCTTCGTCGCGGTCGCCACCCGCTGCGCTTCGGCGAGATCGTCGCCGCGGACCTCCACCGACAGACGGCTGTCGCCCTGGCCGCCGCTGAGGAGCCGCGTCATCTGCTGGTTGCCGCCGGAGGCGCGCGTCTGGATGATGACGCCCGGGATGACGCCGGTCAGCTGACGATTCAGCGCCGTCGCAATCTCTTCGCTCGAGCGCTGCCGCTGATCCTTCGGCACGAGCCGGATCTGCGCCTGGGTGCGATTCGCCGATCCGCCCATCGGGCCGCCGCCAGAACCGGCATTGGTGATGACTGTGTCGGCTTCCTTCACGTACTCGGGGATCAGCGATTCCAGCCGCTGGGCGACTTCCTGCGCCCGCTCGATTCGCGTGCCTACGGGCAGTTCGGCGTTCACGGTGACTTCGCCTTCATCGGTGGCCGGCATCAGCTCGAACCCGATCGTGGGCAGGATGAGGAACGCGGCGGCGACGAGCGCGACGCCTGTCCCGATGACCGTCGGGCGATGATGCAGCGCGCGCCCGATCATGCGGCTGTATCCATCGTCCATCGCGTTGAGGAACCGCTCGCTGGAGGTGTAAAGGCGGCCGCCGAGCCCGGTGCGCTGATCCACAGGCGGCGGCAGCTTCAGCAGACGCGAACAGAGCACGGGGACGATCGTCACCGCGACGAACAGCGACATCGTCAGCGAGAACATCACCACGACCGAGAGCTGCTTGAACAGGATGCTCGAGACCCCGGTCAGGAAGAGCAGAGGTACGAACACCGCGATGTGCGTCAGCGTCGAGGCCAGGATCGCGGACCACACCTCTTCGGAACCGTCGATTGCCGCCTGCATCCGGTCCTTACCGTGCTCCATGTGCCGGAACGTGTTCTCCAGCACCACGATCGACGCGTCGACGATCATGCCGACGCCGAGCGCGAGGCCGCCGAACGTCATCGTGTTCAGCGTGAACCCGGCGAAGTAGAGCAGCGCGAACGTGCCGATGATGGAAATCGGGATCGAGGTGCAGATGATCACCGTCGAGCGGACGTTGCGCAGGAACAGGAAGATGATCGCGATGACCAGCACGGCGCCGAGAATCGCCGCTTCCTTGACCGCAGAAATCGAGCGCTTGATGAAGATCGAGCTGTCGTCGAGGACCGACATGCGGATCGACGGCATCTCCCGGTTGATCCGCACGATCTCGGCGCGCACGGCATCCGCGATTTCGACGGTGTTCTGCCCTGACTGTTTCGTGACGCGCATGCGGATGCCGGGACGGCCGTTGATCCGGGTGAACGCGCGGAGATCCTCGGTTGCGTCCTTCACCTCGGCGATGTCCTTCATGTAGACGGGCACCCCCTGGCGGGTCATGACCACCATGTCGCGAATCTGCTCGAGGTTCTCGAACTGGCCCTGGCTGCGAACGAGGTAGGTGATGTCGCCTTCGTCGATCTCGCCGACCGGAGTGTTCTGGTTCTCCGAGCGGAGCAGGTTGATGACGCGGTCGACCGGCAGGTCGAGCGCGCGAATCTTCTCCTTCGAGAGCTCGACGTGGATCTGGCGGCGCAGCCCGCCTTCGGCGCTGACCGAGGCGACGCCGGGCACGCGCTCGAGGCGCGGCGACAAATCGTGCTCCGCCATTTCGCGCAGCGTGACGCGATCGAAGTCCCCTTCGAGCCCGACGCCCATGATCGGCGTCGCGTTCGCGTCGAACTTGAACATGATCGGCGCGTCCGCCTCTTGCGGCAGGCGGCCGCGCACGCGGTCGAGGCGGTTACGGACGTCGTCGGCGGCTTCGTTGAGGTCCGTGCCCCACGCGAAGTTCAAGGTGACGCGGCTGGAGCCTTCAGCGGATGTCGACTCGAGGCGTTCGAGGCCGGCCACCGCGCTCATCGCCTGCTCAATCGGACGCGTGATCAGCTCTTCGATCTCGAGCGGACCGACGCCGGCGTAGCCGACGCGGACCGTGATGCTCGGATACGTCACGTCGGGCATGAGGTCGACCGGGAGCCGCATCAGCGACAAGAGTCCCAGCAGCATGATCACGCCCGAAAGCATGAACATGGTGATGGGCCGTTGAATCGCCAGCCGCGGAATGCTCATCGGGTGCTCCCCGTCTGCGAGCCGTCGGCGCCACCGCGCCGCCGTCCGCTCCCGCTCTCATTTGCCGCCACCACACGATCGCCGTCCTTCAGCGCGCCGGCGCCGACCGTGATGACCCGCGTTCCGTCCTTGATGCCCGAAACGATCTCGACGTTATCGCCGTCGTGGATGCCCACTTCGACGGGAGTGAACTTCGCGGTCATCGCAGCTGGCCCACCGGCGTTTGCGCCGCCGGCAGCCGGAGCGTTCCCTCCCGTGCCCTGCGCGCGCGGCGGGTCGGTGGTGTTCCGCCCTTCGCCGGGGATCGCCAAAAACACGCCTGGCTTTCCGGCAACGTTCACGAGCGCGTTGTTGGGCACTGCGACCGCGTCCGGGCGCATCGAAACCGTCAACTGTACGCGTGCATACATGCCGGGCTTGAGCCGATAGCCAGGATTGGGGACCTCGATCTCCATCTCCGCGGTGCGCGTCGCCGGGTCGAACACCGGCGCGACGCGGCTGACGCGACCTGCGAATTTCTCACCGGGGAACGCATCGACTTCGACGGCTGCCTGGGTGCCGACGGTCACGCGCTTGAGATCTTTCTCGACCAGGTTCGCGACCATCCGCACGGTGTGGATATCGACGACCGACGCGACCGGCACGTTGGGACTGACCGTGGCGCCCGCATCGAGAAAACGCTTGCCGATGAACCCGTCGACCGGCGATGCAATGACCGTGTTGCCCAGGTTGATCCGCAGCTCTTCGAGCCGCGCCTTCGCCTGGTCGAACTGCGCGTGGGCGAGATCGAGCTGCGCGATGGCCGCCTGATGGCGCGCGTCGGTGTCGTCGAACGTCTGTTTCGGCAGCAGCTGGCGTTCGAGCAGGCTGCGGTTCCGTTCGAGGTTCACCTCGGCGAGCTTCTTGTCCGCCTCCCGCTGGCGGATCGTCGCTTCGGCCACCTTGTAGGCGGCTTCCGCCTGGCGCACCTGCTCCTGGATTTCGCGATCCTCGACCTTCGCGATCGTCTGCCCCTTGCGCACCGGGTCGCCAAGCTGCACGTTCACCGTGGCGAGGCGCCCGTTGATCTTGGGCACCGCCTGCACCGTCGTCGCGCCAATCAGGTTGCCGACGACGAGCACACGCTCGGAGAGCTGTGCGCGCGTCGCGGTCGCGAACTCCACCGGCATTGGCGGCCGTCCGCCGCGGCCGGCGGCGCGGCCGCCACCACCGGAGCTTCCTGCCGTGGCGGCGCCGCCCGCGTCCCCGCCGTTGCCCCCTCGTCCATAGACGAGGAAGCCGGCGAGGCCGAGGATTGCGACGACGGCGATTAGAACTGCTTTACGCATACGCTTCTCTAGAAATCAGCCCGTGCCCCCTGCCCCCTACTGTCCGCCGCCTCCGGTCGTGTTGGCGCCGCCGGCACCGGTCGCCGCGCTGACGGCGCGCGTGCCCACGGTCTGCACGGTTTCGAAGTTCACCAGCGCTTTGCGGTAGTTGAGGACGGCGCGGAGCTCGGCGTTGCGCGCGTCCGTGAAGTCACGCTGTGCCTGAACGACCTCGTAATTAGTGGCCATACCGACTTCCATCTTGCTCTGCGCTGCTTCGAGCTTTTTCAGCGCGAGTTCGCGCGCCGCCATGGTCGACTGCACGCTTTCGAGCGTGGCCTGAACGTTGAGTGCCGCGTTGGTGACGTCGGTCGCAATCTGCAGCTCCAGTGCCTTCAGGTTGGTCTTCGTCTGGTCGAGCGAGAGTTTCGTACGGGCGACCGCTGCCTCCTGGGTGCTCTGGCCGATCGGGTAGGCGAACCCCAGGCCGACCGTCCACGTCGGCGCATCGAACCCCGTGATGTTGCGGAGGGCATCGAAGTAGCCGGACGGAATGACGGAGGACACCGCCCCCCCGGTGAGCGGATCAACCGCGCCGGTGCGCTGCAGGTACGGTCCGCCCAAGCCGTTCAAGCCGTAATTCGCGGTCAGGTTCAGCTGCGGCTTCGTCGCGTCGACCTGAAGCCGGAGGTTGATGTCGCTGATCTGCAGATTGTTTTTCGACTGCTGCAGGTCGGTGCGCTGACTGAGCGCGCGGGCCACCGCCGCTTCCAGGTTGATCGCCTCCGGCGCGGTCGGCGGACGGTCGACCGGATTGATCGATGAAGTCCAGAGCGGATCGTCGGTGCCGCTGACGATCAGGCGCTTCAGCGCCAGCTCCGCGGTCCGCACGCTGGCCTGCGCGGTCACCAGCTGATTGCGCCGCGCCGCGGCTTCCGCCTGCGCCGAGACGACATCGATCGGGGCCAACGTGCCGATCTCGACACGAGCCTGGTTGTCCTGAATCAGCCGGTTGGCGAGGTCGAACGAATTCTGCGCCGCGCCTACCGCTTCGATCGCGTACACCAAATCCCAGTAGGCGTTGCGCACGTTCGCCTGCGTCGAGGCCGCGGTCGAGGTCAGCGAAATCTGGTCGTTCTTCTGGGCGATGCGCGTCGTCTGCAGCGAGGCTCGTGTGGCGTCGATTTTGAACCCGCGCCACAGCGGCTGGGTATAGTTCGCGACGAGACCGGACTGAAACTGCGGGTTTCTGATGTTGACCGAGCTCGGGCTGTTGAAGCGGCTGTTCGTCCAGTTCAAGGTGTAATTGCCGCCTCCTTTCCAGACGTTCTGCGCGATGCCGGCCGACCACGCTTCGCGGACGCTCGTCGTCGGCGCTGAAATACCCTGGGTCGTCACGCGCGGCAGGTCCGTCGCCTTGTTGTTGCTGACGGTCGACGTGAGGTTGACGCGATAGTTCGCCTCGAGCCCAGCGAGCGTGAAATCCTGCAGCTGCGGAGTGATGCGCGCCACCGAGATGTCGATGTTGCGCTCCATCGCGCGCGCGACCGCGTCTTCAATCGGGAGATCGACGCGCGGACCGGGTGTCGTGAACGGCGCGCCCGGCGCTTGCGCGGTCGCCGGCGTCTGCGGCGCGGCGCCGTTCTGCGCCTGTACCGTGGCGATGAGGTCCCTTACGTGTTGGATGTTCGCGTCCTGGGCGGCAGCGGGGAACGCTGCAGCGAGAGCGAAGCCGGCTGCAGCCAGCGTGCGTGCGATCTTGCTCACGAAACCCTCCAGAGATTGAGTGCGAAAGAGAGTGGCCGGGGATCAGCGGCCGGGGTTGTTGTTCTTCCGTCGTTCGGCCTCGCGGCGTTCGAACATCGCATCGAGTTTGATCCGCTGCTCGGGCGTCAGCAGTCGGTGCATACGGTATAGCATTACCGTCCGCTTCGTCGTCAGATTTGCACGCGCCTGTTCCGCCTGTGCAACCTGTTTCGCGATCACCGACACGTCCGCGCTGCCTTCTTTGATCAGCTTGGTAACCGCTTCGTCGAGTTTGTCGAGCTCGTCCTTGGCCGCCCGGAGGCTCGGCAGCGTCTCCTGGAAAATCTCATCGATGTCCTTCGACTGCTTGTCCGAAATGCCCAGCTCGGCGCGAGTTTCGGGAGCCTTCCACCACGGCACCCTATGTTCGCCGCCTCGGCCCTCGGTGCCCCGGCCTTCAGTGCCACGGCCCTGCTGCGCCGGTGCGGCCGGCTTCGCCTGATCAGGCTTTGGGCCGGCCTGTTCGCAGAGAACCGTTGCGGCAGAGGTTGGTGCGGCACACACCAGCGCGGCTGCGAAAACCCAAGCGGTACGCCTCGTCATAAAACTTCGTTTCTCCGGGTAGCCGATGACTGCGCGTATTACGACTCGGGCGGTGCGATTGTTTACCCTCCATTGTGGAGTGTCTTGCCCGTTTCGAAGCCGTTGTCACACTTAAATCACTGATGAGCGAAGAGATCGGCGCTGGCAGCTTCATTGCAAAGTGTCGCGTCGGCGACGGTCGGGCCCGGGTCGGGGGAGAGCTCGCGGAAACGGAGCGTGTGTCGTGCGAATCGCGATGGTGGCGTGGTTGACGTTGGCTTTAATCCTGGTGGCGCTCAGCGTCGGGCGCGCCTTCGAACGTGATGAAACGGTCCTCACGGTGAAGGTCTCGTCGGCGGATCACGAGACCGAAGAAGGCTACTTCTCGCTCGGCGACAACGCGACCGTCATGGTGAAGCCGGGCAGCGAGCTGTATCGGTTTCTCTCTCGCCAGCGCGGACACAAGGTGAAGATCGTGCTGCAGGAGGCCGGCGGAGCAGAGCTGTCGAGGCTGGAACGATAGAGAATCGCCGGAATTGCCAGAATCGCCGTAATTGAATTCCGAAATTCAGGGAACGAAATTCTGGCAATTCCGGCGATCAAGTCAATTTTGGCAATTCCGCGAAGCGCTCCAACTTCCGGATGACTTCTCCGACGATGTTGTTCGGCGTCGAGGCACCGGCCGTCAGACCGACGGCGACGGGGCCGGCGGCGGAGAGCCAATCGCGCGTCACCGCTTCCGGACCGGACGTTGTCGACGGCGGCCCGACGGGGCGGTGCCGGACCTCGTTTTCAGAAACCAGGCATGCCGGATCGGCGATGTGATACGTCCGCACTCGCTCGGCGCAGATGCGCGCGAGATTACAGGTGTTGCTGCTGTTGTACCCTCCGACCACGATCATCAGATCGAGCGGCTGCTCATCAAGCAGCGCAATGACCGCGTCCTGACGCTCCTGGGTCGCGCTGCAAATCGTATCGAACGCGCGGAAGCGAGTCGCCAGCTCCGCTTCGCCGTAGCGGTCGCGCATCGCCGCGCGGAACATCTCACCGATCTGGAGCGACTCCGACATCAGCATCGTCGTCTGATTCGCGCAGCCGATCCGTGCCAGGTCGCGATCCGGATCGAAACCTGGTGATACTGCCCCCGCGAAGCGCTTCAGGAATTCGTCGGGATCTCCTGGGTTGCGTATGTAGGTGCACACGGTCGCGGCTTCGTCGCGATCGAGCACGACGAGGTAGCGCCCTTCGGGGTACTTGAGCGCCTGCGACGCGGTCGCGCGCGTTTCCTCGTGTTTCACCTTGCCGTGAATGACCGAGGTGAACCCGTCCTGCGCGTAGCGCACCACATTCTTCCACACGTTGAGCACGGAGCCGCACGTGGTGTCGACGAGCGTGCATCCCCGGTTCGAGAGCCGCGCCATGTCCGAGACCGTGACGCCGAACGCCGGCAGGATCACGACATCCTCCGGGCCGAGGGCATCCGGCCGTTCGCCCGGATCCGAGAGGAAACGGATACCGGCCGCGCGGAGCTGATCGTTGACGTGCGGGTTGTGAATGATCTCGCCCGTCAGAAACACGTTGCGGCCGGGGAAGCGTCGGCGGGCCTGGTAGGCGTAATCGACGGCGCGATCGACGCCGTAACAGAACCCGAACTCGCGGGCCAGATGTACGGTGAGACGTCCCGCGCGGTAGACGAAATCGTTCGCGCGAACGCCATCTACGATCGCGCTGTGATACGCGGCGGCAAGCTCTCCGGCAACGGCCTCCTTCATGTCGAGGCCTTTGCGGAAGATGAGGGGCTGAGACGAGCTCACCAAATTACCTGGGTCGATCTCCCGCACGCGGGGTGAACGCGTCGAGGGCGCGGAGCTCGGCGGGAGCGCGCGAAATGGAGGCGTCCAGCTCCGAGAGAAACAATTCGTCGCGGCCGGTGGAAATGGGCAGCGGCGCCGAGGATGCCTTCCCCGCCGGTGCTGCGGTCGTCGTGAGGCGAGCGTCGACCCGCGTATGCGGCGTCAGCGCATGACGCAGATCAATCAGCTGGCCGACGCCGACGCCGACGATCAGCCCGGCTGCCAACCCCGCTGCCACCCACCGTGACGCGCTCGACGAACGCGAGGTCAGCGGTTGGGTGAACGTCGGAAACGCAATCACGCGCGCCGGCCGCTCCGCGGCCTCCAGGCGCCGGAAGATCTGCGCGCTCTGCGCCGAGAGGCGTTCTGCGGAGAAATGCTCATCTCCCTCCGACACCGCATCGGCGCGAATCGTCGCGAGCCAGGACCCGAGTTCGGCGAAGCGGTTGCGGCAGGACGGGCATCGCTCGAGATGCGGGTGCACGGCGGCCTTGGCCGCGAGCATCGCATCGGTCCAGAGCGAGACCAGCGCGGCTTCGTCGAGATGAGCGCTCAGCCTCAACCGGTTAATGATTGACACGTTGTTTCTCCACGGTCGTCCCGTTCGCCGCCCCCTCTGCCAGGAGCACCCGCAGCTTGCGAATGGCGCGGAACAGATGCACGCGCACTGTCGACTCGTTCAGCCCGGTCAGCGCGCTCACCTCGCGCGACGTACAGCCTTCGTAGTGACTCAGCATGAACACGGAGCGCTGCCGTTCCGGAAGCCGAGCCAGCGCCCGCGCAAGCGTTTCCCGGCGTTCCCGCGCCAGCAGATGCTCTTCGGGCGACGGGCCGCCGCCCGCCACGCGTTCGCCGAAATCCCGCTGTCCCGTCGGACCGTCGGGCATCGGTGCCACCCATTTCTCGCGGCGGGTTCGCGCCTTGATGCGGTCGAGGCATCCATTGATGAGGATGCGCGTGAACCACACCTCGAACGGCAGCTCTTCCCGAAACGAGTTGAGGTGCTGATACGCCTTCACGAACGCATCTTGCACGGCTTCGTCGGCTTCGGCGGCATCCCGCAGGTAGTGAAACGCGATGCGCGAGGCGCGCCGCTGGTGCCTGCCCACCAGTTCCGCGTACCGCTCGCGCGCTTCGGCATGGCGGCCATCCGCCTGCATGGCCTTGACAGCCGATGCGGCGGCGCTGTCCGCTTCGCGGCCATGAAGACCGGCTGCCTGAGCTCCTGTCATGATTACGCCACAGATTGCCGGACCGTTTACGCTTCGCTGGGGATCCGGCTGCAGGGCGGCAGGATCGGTCCTTATTATATTGCGTGCGGCGCGCCCCCTATCGGGTGGGGCGGAGGGCGACGATCTTTGTACCAGGAAAGTAGGTCTGCAGGATGGTGGAGAGTTTCTGTCCAGCTCGGATTCGGGCGAGCGCCCCGGCCTGGCACAGCCCGACGCCATGTCCGAAGCCGCGCCCTTCGAACACGAACGCCTGACCGACCCGCGCCACGTCGAACCAGGTGCTTCGAATCGATCTGGCGCCGAATGCCGCTGACAACACGTCGCGGATGTCCTCACCGCGAACGATTCGCTCCGACGCGCCATGCAATGCGATCCGTTCGACTCGGCCGGCGCTGTCGCGCTCCAGCACCTGCAACCCCTCGAGCCGTACCCCCACCCGGGTGCGCGGGTCGGTGTTGAGCGCGCGCAGGACGTCCGCGCGTGTTGCTTCGTACTTCCACGCCGAGTGTGCGCCCTCTGCAGGTCCGTCGTCGAGGATCGATGTGAGGTACGGTCGGCCCACGCCGCCCCAGACATCGTCGGCGCGACTGGTACGTCCGCCGCAGTCCGCGTGGAACAGCACGGATGCTGCGGCACCGTCGAACCACAACACGCGGCCCGCGGTCTGCTCGACCGCCTGCTTCGACTGCGTCGCCCAGCGTGAGGTCCGCAGGCGCGACGGGTCATAGAGCTGACAATGAGTCGTGGAGCACAGATCGAAGCCGTCCGCGCCGTGCCGCCCCAGCTGCGCCAGCGCGTAAGTGCGGGCGATGACCGCTTGAACTTCGAGCATCCGCTCCACCGTTGCCGAATCTCCTGCCGGCGGAGCGAACTCGGATAACGCCGTGGCTTGAACGTACTCCTCGAACGGCACTTTGCGAATCGTGACCCTGTTGGCCTCCTTCGCGCCGATTCGAACATGGGTTGGGAGTCGCGGTGCGCCGGAGGAGCGCGTGCCAGGGACCGGCGGTGAGCACGCGCCGGCCGCCACCAGGACCACGGCAGTGACGCACGACCACCATTTCATACACGGTTTATCGGATCGCGGCCGTTGTAGACTTAGCGCCGGATGCCACGCATTCTGCTCATCGACGACGATGCGGCGGTCCGCGAGAGCATGTCGCGGACGCTCAAGTCAGCAGGATACACCGTCCAGACGGCGCCGTCCGGTGAAGAGGGACTCAACGCGGCACGCGAGGGGGGCTTCGACGTCATCCTGTCCGACATGCGGATGCCGGGCATATCTGGACTCGACGTGCTCCGCAGGTTGCGTGAGGCACGTATCGATTCGGTGTTCATCATCATGACCGGTTTCGGCACCGTCGACACCGCCGTGGAAGCCATGAAGCTCGGCGCGGTCGACTTCGTGCAGAAGCCGTTCTTCCGGGACGAGCTGCTCATGCGCGTCCGCGGCGCCGCCGAGCGTCGTCAGCTAGCCCGTCAGGTGGACCTGCTGCAGCGGCACATTCGCGCCGGCGGTCCGATGGACGCATTGATAGGCGAGAGCGCCCCAATGAAGCAGGTGAAGGAGCTGATTCGGCGCGCGGCGCCGGCGCCGGGTACGGTTCTGATTACTGGCGAAACCGGAACGGGAAAGGAACTCGCCGCGCGCGCCATCCATGCCGCGAGCGCGCGCGCCGAGCGGCCGTTCGTCGCGTTGAACTGCGCTGCGGTCACCGAGTCGCTGCTCGAGAACGAGTTGTTCGGTCACGGCAAGGGAGCGTTCACGGGCGCGGAAGCCGCGCGCGCCGGGCTGATCGAACACGCGTCGGGGGGCACGCTGTTCCTCGACGAAATCGGTGCCATGTCGAAGAGCCTCCAGGCCAAGCTGCTTCGGGCGCTCGAAGCTGGTGAGGTCAGGAGGATTGGCGAGAACGATTGCCGCCGCGTCGACGTGCGATTCGTGGCCGCGACGAACGTCGACTTGAAGAACGCGGTCGACGCCGGCGAGTTTCGCAGTGATCTCTATTACCGGTTGCACGTCCATCGCATTCACATGCCGCCTCTGCGCGAGCGCACCGGCGACGTGCGGCTGCTCGCCGAACACTTTCTCTCGCGGTACGGCGCTGCCGTGGGGGTGACGAGTTGCAGCGCCCGGTCGTGGGAGCTGCTCGAGACATATTCGTATCCCGGCAACGTTCGTCAGCTCGAACATGTGATTCAACGCGCCGTGGCGATTGCGCGCTCCCCCGAGCTGCAACCGGACGATCTTCCCGAAGAAGTCGCCGCCCCGCCGGCTCCACCGCCGGTGCCGGAAGGCACGGTGGCCGCGGCGCGCGAGCGCGCTGATCGCGAGATGCTGGTCGCGACGCTGTCGCGCCACGCCGGTGAAATCGGCGCCGCCGCCCGCGAGTTGCAAATCAGCCGCACGACGATGTGGCGCCTGATGAAGAAGTACGGCCTGCGAGAATAGACGTTTCATTCCTGAAACACGCCCGCGCTTCAGAATTGAAACGTCGGCGCGGTCTTCATCCCGCCCACTTCCGGTAAGTCCTTCAGATAACCGCACATCCGCGCTGCGCGCACCGTGCGCGGCTCCGGCGCGGCTCTTGCCATCTGCTCGCACATCCGGTCCGTCGATTCGGCGGCGCCGGCAGCGGCCACGATGACAAATCAGGTTTCGATTCTTCTCGTCGACGATGACGCGGCGCTGTTGCGCATGCTGTCGGACGCCGCGGCAGCGCGGGGCTACCGGGTGGCGGCGGCCGCCTCACTGGCGGCGGCGACTGCCGCGGTGAACGAGGGCACGTTCGACGTTGCGCTCATCGGCCTCACGCCGGGTTCGGAGGCGGGGCTCGAGGCGATCCGGCAAATCAAGAACGACAGCCCGGATACCGAAATCGTGGTCATGTCGGCCACCGGATCGTGGACGCCGGCCATCCAGCCCTACGAGCTAGCCGCGTTGGCGTTTGTGCCGAAGCCGTTCGACATTGGTCAGCTCCTGGCGACCGTCGAGCGCGCACTCGAGCGGCGGCGCATGAATCTCGACCGGCGGCTGGTCTGGGAGCTGCAGACGATCAACGAGATTGCCGACGGGATCTCACGGTCGCTCGAGCTCGATGACGTGCTGTTGGGCGCGCTCCAGTGCACGATTCGCGCGATGAACACGCTCGCCGGCTCGCTCCGCATCAAAGATGAGGCAACCGGCGAGTTTCACGAGAAGGCGTTCATCGGGCCGCGGATCATGAAGGACATCTGGAGTGACGCGAAGGGGATTCCGCGCCCCGACGATCAGGCCATCGCCACGCGAGCCGCGGTCGTCGTCGATGACCTTCGCGAGTTTCTTCCAGCCGGCCGCGGATCGGCGCTACCGGTGCTCAGCTCGATCTCGGTGCCCATTCTCGCGGGGGACGACCTGCTCGGGACGCTGACCGTCGCTTCGGAGAGAGCGGGGCGTTTCGGCGCCGCGGATCAGCGGTTCATCGCGGTGATCGCGGGACAGATCGGCGTCGCGGTCCAGAACGCGCGGCTGCACGACTCGGTCCGCCGCGGCAAGCGCGAATGGGAACAGATCTTCGACGCGATCAGCGATCCGATCGGGGTGTTTGACGGCGGCGGCGGGCTGCTGCGCGGGAACACCGCGCTGGCGGCGCTGATGGGGCGCAGCGTCACCCAACTGCGCGGCGCGACCTGCAGCGACGTTGGTTTCTGCGCGCCATGCGATGGCGATTGCGCGATCACTCGTGCCCTCGATCAGATCGGCACCCGTACCGAGGTGACCCGGCCGGATGGCCAGATCTTCAGCGTCACGACGTTTCCGGTCGCCGCGGGCCACGGCGGCGCCTCTGTCGTCCAGGTCGCGAAGAACGTCACCGATGACATTCACAGCGCCCGGCGCATGCAGCAGATGAGCGACGAACTCGCGCTCGCCAACGCGCGCTCGATCGCCGCGCTCGAGCGCTTGCGGTCGACGCAGGCGCAACTGCTCCAGGCGGAGAAGCTGTCGGCGATCGGGCAGCTCGTCGCCGGCGTCGCGCACGAGTTGAACAACCCCTTGACGAGCGTCATCGGCTACGCGCAGCTGCTGGAGGACGAGCTGGATGACGCGCGCGAGGTGCGGCCGCCGGCCGAGCTCGCACAGGATCTGCGACGAATTGCCGAGGAGTCGGAGCGCGCCGCGCGCATCGTGCGAAACCTTCTGGCGTTCGCGCGGCGGCAGGCCGCGGCACGCACGGAGCAGGACGTCGCGGATCTGTTCAACCGCGTGATTTCCCTTCGCTCCTACGAGTTGCGGCTCAACGGCATCGACCTCATCACCGAGTTCGAGCCGCATCTGCCCACCGTCGTCGCCGACGGCAGTCAGTTGCAGCAGGCGCTGCTCAATCTCGTGCTGAACGCCGAGCAGGCGATGCGCGGCCGGCCGGTGAAGCGGCTGCACATCGGGGCGAAGTACGACAACCAGGCAGGCGCGGTCGAGGTGTTCATCCGCGACACCGGCCATGGCATCGAGCCGGGGAACCTGTCGCGCATCTTCGATCCATTTTTCACGACCCGGGAGGTTGGCGAAGGCACCGGACTGGGTCTCAGCATCTGCTACGGCATCGTCCGCGATCACGGTGGCCACATTTCGGTGGAGAGCGCGGTGAACGGCGGGACGACATTCGCCCTCCTCTTGCCGGCGCGGATTGAGGAACCCGCGGGCGAGATGATCCTCGTTGCGCAGGCCGAGCAGGGGGAGCGCGATTACATCGCCGCCGCGCTGGCGGGGTGGGGCTACGGCGTCGTCACGGCGGGATCCAGTGCCGACGCGCTGCAGGCGGTGCGGCAGCGTGTTCCATCGCTCGCGTTCATCGATCGCTCCATCCTCGGGGCGGATCTGTCGGCGTGGCGCGCCGCATTCGCCGATCGCCCGGCGCTCGCGCTCGTGCTCGTGTCGTTTTCGTCGGAAGACGGTGACGTGGATCGGTTCGGACGCGAACGCGCCCGTGCGGTTCTCGCCCCGCCGCTTCAGTTACGTGCCATTCGTTCCGCGGTCAAAGCCGTTTCCAAGGAGTTTGTATGACAGGTCAGCAGCCGATGCTCATTGTCGTCGACGACGAGCAGGGCATTCTCGACGTGGTGAGCCGGTTCGCAAGGCGCGCCGGATTCGATGTGATGGCGTGCTCGGGGGGGCGTGAGGCCATCGCGCTGCTGCAGACCCGCCACGCCGATGTGGCGATGGTCGATCTGCGGATGCCCGACATCGGCGGACTCGACGTCATTCGCGCGATTCGCGAGATCGATCCGCGCTGCCAGGCCGTGCTGATGACGGGATACGCGACGGTCGATACCGCTGTCGAAGCGATCAAGCTCGGGGCGATGGACTATCTCAGCAAGCCGCTCGACTTCGCCAGACTCGAGCAGTTGCTCACCGCCATCCGCGACGACCTCGATCGCCGCCGGAGCATTCTCGCGCTCGACACCGACGTCGCCAAACGGCTGGAATTCTGCAGCATGATCGGCCGCGGTCCGGTGATGCAGGAACTGTTCGGCATGATCCGCCGCCTCGCCCCCCACGTGCGCACGGCGCTGGTGACCGGCGAGACCGGGACCGGCAAGGAGCTCGTCGCACGCGCCCTGCATCAGATCGGTCCGCGCAGCGATCGGCGTTTCATCACGATTAATTGTTCGGCGGTGGTGGAAACACTGTTCGAGAGCGAACTGTTCGGGCACACGCGCGGCGCCTTTACCGGCGCCACCGACCACAAACCAGGGCTGTTCGAGCTGGCCGACGGCGGAACGCTGTTCCTCGACGAAATCGGCGAGCTTCCCGCGACGGTGCAGGCGAAGCTGCTTCGTGTGCTCGAGCTTGGGGAAGTGCACCGTGTCGGATCGCTCGAGCCGCGGAAGGTCAACGTGCACGTGATCGCGGCCACGAATCGCGACCTCCGTACCGAGGTGGCCGCCGGGCGCTTCCGCAGCGATCTGTACTACCGCCTGAACATCGTCGAAGTAAAGGTGCCGGCGCTTCGCGATCGCCGCGAGGACATTCCATACCTGACGGCCGCATTCGTGCGCGAAACGAGCGAGCGGCTGCAGAAGCCGGTATCGGGACTGACCCCGGGTGCCGAACGCCTGCTCGCCTCCGGCGACTGGGATGGCAACGTGCGGGAGCTGCGCAATGTCATCGAGCGCGCGTGCATCCTGGCCGACGAAGACTTCATTACCGAGCGCGAACTCGCCGTCAGCATGCCGCGCCCGGCACTGCGGCCGCCCGCATCGAGCGGCGACGCCGAGCGGACCGCGCAGACGGTGGCCGACAAGGATCTTCTCGTCACGGTCGAGCGCGATCACATCCAGCGCGCGCTCGTCCGGGCCGGCGGCAACAAAAAGGCTGCGGCCAAGATGCTGGGGCTCAGCCGCCGTGCGCTCTACCGCCGTCTCGAGCGTCTCGATCTGGGCGCGACGATCACGCGCCGCCGCGACCCGCTCGTGCTGTCCGATGACCCGCGCAATACAGATGATGTGAGGGCAGGGGTGTAATGGGCGCGAAACATCTTCGAAAGGCCGCCGTCACGGCAGAGCCATCGGCGCGGTCCCAAACGGTGCTCATCGTCGACGACGAGAACAACGTGCGGGACTTGATGTCGCGGTGGCTCGAGTCGGGCGGCTACTCGGTCGTCACCGCGTCGAACGCGGAGGAGGCCCTCCGTCGGCTCGAGACGTCGAAACCCGCGGTCGCGCTGTGCGACATCCGGATGCCGGGACACGACGGGATCTGGCTCGCCGAGCGAATCCGGCAGCGCTATCCCGAGACCGCGGTGATCATGGCGACCGGCGTGCAAGACGTGGCTCCGGCGGTGCAGACGCTGCGCCAGGGGGCGATCGATTACCTGACGAAGCCCTTCGGCCGCGATCGCCTGCAGGAAGCCGTCACGCGCGGCCTCGAGTGGCATCGGTGTGCGTGGGACGCCCGGCGGTGGCGGGAGTCGCTCGAGCAGGAGATGGAGATCCGCCGTGCGCGCCTGAACGACGCGATCACCGCACTCCGTGTCGACAGCGACGAGTCGCTCGACGCCATGGTCTCGATGCTGATGCTGACCGACCGGGAGGCCTACGCGCACGGGTATCGGGTCGCGGCCCTCTCGGTGAGCGTGGCGCGAATGCTGGGCATGCCAGACGAGGCGCTCGGTGCGATCGAGCATGGCGCGCTCCTCCATGACGTCGGCAAGCTGGTGGTGCCGGAGGCCATTCTGCGCAAGCCGGCGCCGCTCACGGTCGAGGAGCTGTTTCTGATCCGCCGGCACCCGACCATCGGGAGCGACCTCATCGGCCAGGTCCCGTACCTCGAGTCCGCGGTCCCGATCGTCCGTCATGCGCACGAGCGGATGGACGGACTCGGTTTTCCGGATGGCGCACACGCGGGGGACGTCTGCGTCGGCGCCCGGATCGTGTGTGTCGCCGACGCGTACGACACGATGACGCGGCCTCGCGCGTTCCGCGACGCCATGGCTCCCGCCGAAGCGCTACTCGAACTCGAACGCTGCAGCGGCACCCAATTCGACGCGCTCGTAGTCGAGGCCTTTCGGCGCGTCATCGCGGCTCTCTGACAACTCATTGCCGAGCGCCGAGTGCCGATTGCCGAGCGCATTGCTGATTGACGATTGAGATTGCCGATCGCCGATTGACATGCCGATTGACGATTGATGTCGATTACAATCGACAATCTCAATCGTCAATCGCCCAATGCAATCGGCACTCGGCAATCGGCACTCGGCAATGGAATACGTCCCTGTTATCGGCCTCGAGATCCATACCCAGCTCCGGACAGAGAGCAAGCTATTCTGCGGATGCAGCACGACGTTCGGGGCGCCGCCGAACCAGCACACCTGCCCCGTGTGCCTGGGGCTGCCCGGCGCGTTGCCGGTGCTCAATCGCCGCGCGGTTGAACTCGCGGTCAAGGCGGCGCTCGCGCTCGGGTGCACCGTCCACGAAACGTCCATCTTCGCCCGCAAGAACTATTTCTACCCCGACCTCCCGAAGGGTTATCAGATCTCCCAGTACGATCGGCCGCTGGCGACCGATGGCGCCCTCGAGTTCGAGGCGCGCGGCGAATCGAAGCGTGTCGGTATCATCCGCGTTCATCTGGAAGAAGACGCGGGCAAGTCGCTGCACGAAGGCCTGCCGGATTCTGACCGCACCACCGCGCTCGACTTCAATCGCAGCGGCGTGCCGCTCATCGAAATCGTCAGCCATCCGGACGTGCGATCGGCTGCCGACGCGGCCGAGTACTTCAGCCGCATGCGCGCCATCCTCGTGGCGACCGGAGTGACCGACGGCAACATGGAGGAGGGAAGCCTCCGGTGCGACGCGAACGTCTCGGTGCGGCCGGGGGACGTGCAGGAGCTCGGCGTCAAAACGGAGATCAAGAACATCAACTCCTTCAGGAACGTGCAGCGCGCGCTCGAGTTCGAAATCGCGCGGCAGATCGCGCTGCTCGAATCGGGCGACCGCGTGGTCCACGAGACGCGGCTGTTCGATCCGGGGACGGGCCGGACCTTGTCGATGCGCAGCAAGGAAGAGGCGCACGATTACCGATACTTCCCCGAACCGGACTTGCCGCCGCTGATGATTATGACCGAGTGGATCGACGAGCTGCGTCGCGTTCTGCCCGAACTCCCCGATGCGCGCCGGCGCCGCTTCGTCGTGCAGTACGCGATTCCCGATTACGACGCGGGTGTGCTGACCCAGTCGTCGGCGCTGGCGACGTTCTTCGAGGCGACCGCGGCGGCCGCGGCCAATCCCAAGGCGGCCAGCAACTGGATCATGGGTGAGGTCACGCGGAAGATGAACGAGCTCGGTACGGCGATCGAAGACGTCCCGCTCACGCCCGGCGCGCTCGCGGGCTTGATCCGGCTCGTCGACTCGGGCACTATCAGCGGGCCAACGGCCAAAGAAGTGTTCGAGAAGATGTACGCGACGGGCCGCGCCGCCGACGAGATCGTGGCGTCCGAAGGGCTCGCGCGGATCGATGACGAAGGCGCGGTGCAGATGGCGGTGCTGAAGGTCCTCGAGGCGAACGGTGATGCCGTCAAGCAGTATCGAGCGGGAAAGAAGCAGACCTACGGATTCCTGGTGGGACAGGTAATCAAATCGATGGGCGGCAAAGCCAATCCCGCGCTGGTCAACAGCATCATGCGGCGCGAGCTCGACAAGGGCGCCGCGTGATCGAAGCGCAGAACGTGTCGAAGACGTATGCGCGCGGTGTGTACGCGCTTCGGGAGCTGTCGCTGCGCGTCGACAAAGGGGAATTCGTTTTCCTGACCGGTCCGAGCGGCGCCGGCAAGTCGACGCTGCTCCGGTTGCTGCTGCGGCAGGACGTGCCGTCCCAGGGCCAGCTGATCGTCGGCGGCCGCAACCTCGCGACCCTTACCAGACGCCAAGTGCAGACGTATCGCCGATCGCTGGGCTTCGTGTTCCAGGACTTCAAGCTGCTGCCGGCGAAGACGGTGCTCGAAAACGTCTCGTTCGTGCCGCGCGTGCTCGGCATGGCCTCGGCGCAGCAGCAGCGACGCACCTTCCAGGTGCTGAAGTGGGTCGGTCTCCAGCACCGGATGACCGCGTACCCGCTCGAGCTCTCCGGCGGCGAGCAGCAGCGCATCGCGATCGCGCGCGCGCTGGTGAACGACCCGGCGATTATTCTGGCGGATGAGCCGACCGGCAACCTCGATCCCGACCTTTCGCTCGAGATCATGAATCTGTTTCGCGAGATCAACGCCCGCGGCACCACGGTGGTCGTGGCGACGCACGATCGCGAGCTGATCCGCCGCGTCGGCCGCCGCACCCTGACACTCGATCACGGCCAGATCGTGGAGGTGATGTAAGGTGCGCGCCCTCGCCTACTTCTTCGTGGAGGCCTCAGCGAGCTTGTGGCGCGGACGCCGCGCGGCGATCCTCTCGGTCCTGACGATTGCCGGCGGGCTCTTCGTTCTCGGCTTCTTCCTCGCGCTCAACACGAACCTGCAGCGCGTGGTCGGACGCTGGACGACTTCGGCTGAGCTGTCGGTGTATCTCAAAGACGACGCCACCCAGAGCCAGTTGAAGAGCGTCGACGAACTGATCGCGAAGAGCGGCATGGCGGTGCGCCACGAGTACGTCTCCAAGGACCAGGCGGCGGAGCGCTTCAAACAGGACTTCCCGGACCTCGCCGCGGCGGCCAATCAGCTGGAGAGCAGTCCCTTTCCGGCGTCGTTCGAGGTCCGATTGAAACCTGACGTGCAGGAAGCGGGAAATTCCGTGGACAACCTCGCGGCGTCGCTGTCGGCGTTGAACGGGGTCGCGGACGTGCGCTACGACAGGCGCTGGCTGACGCGGCTGACCAGAGTCGTCCGGCTGCTGCGGGCGCTCGGGCTCGCGATCGTCGTCCTGCTGGCGCTGGCATCCGCGGTCACGGTCGCCAACGTCGTGCGCCTCGCCACCTACGCGCGCCAGGATGAGATTGAAATCATGGAGCTTGTCGGCGCGCCGCTCGCCTACGTGCGCGGCCCCTTCGTCGTCGAGGGAGTCCTCCAGGGGGGCGTGGGAGCGATGGTGGCGCTGCTGCTGCTGTGGGCGGTTTTCGCCGCCGCCAGCGCGCGCTACGGCGGGCTTGTTTCGGAAACCATTGGACTTGGGGCGATCACATTTCTGCCATTTCAGATTTGTCTGATCATCGTCGTCGGCGGCATGCTGCTCGGTTGTGCCGGCGGATTCATCGTGGCGCGCGGCATCCGGTGACAGGGAGTTACTGTCGCGTTTGACAGGTATTCGTTTCCGCGCTTACACTGGTTCTACCCTTCAAATGCCCCTCGCGAGGAGTCGCATGGCACGCGTCGTCAGCCCGAATCGGGTGTTGAGCGCCCCTGTCAGTATTCTTTCCGACTTCTATCGTCAGGAGTTCATGCGCCACCGCGAATGTCTCGCGCGGCAGCGCGAGTTCTTCTCGGAGCGGGCCATCACGAGCGCCGACCACGCACTGGCCCTCGTGCTCGGGCAACTGGACCAGCTGTGCGCGAAGGATGACGCGGACCAGTTGATGGGACGTCTTCTGCGTCAGTTCAACGCCGTGACAGGTCTGTCGGGCTGGACCGATCCCAACAAGCTTCACTGAACGATCTTCCCCGCATTCGCGCCGACCTGCAGCAGATTCTGCGTGCTGGTGTGCGCGCCATCGATCCTGGACATCTTCTGCGCAGCGCCGCATCGCGCGGCGCACTCGATGCTCTTGACGGTCGGTCTGTGTACGTGGTCGCCGCCGGCAAGGCTGCGTGGCCTATGGCGACCGCGTTCGGCTTGTACGCGTCAGACGTGCGGCTGACGATCGCCGCGGGCGTCGTTGCGGGTCCGCGCGTCGAGGGCGCGGACGTGCGTAACGAGTTCAGCTGGTTCGACGCAGCCCACCCGTCGCCGAACTCCGCCAGCGAAGCGGCGGGCAGGCGTGCACTGGCGCTTGCGGGAGAGAGCCGTCACGGAGGCGTACTCCTCGTTCTCCTTTCGGGAGGCGCGTCGTCGCTGATCGCGGTGCCCGCTCGCGACGTGCTGCTGTCGGACAAGGTGGCCGCCGCGCATGCCCTGATGAACGCCGGCGTGGCCATTGCGGATTTGAATTGCGTGCGCAAGCATTTGTCCGCGATCAAAGGCGGTCGACTCGCCGCGGCGGCCTCGCGGACGATGACGCTGGCGATTTCAGACGTCCACGGGCCGATAGCGGACGACCCCGCGGTCATCGGTTCCGGTCCAACGGTCCCCGATCCGACGACGTTCGCTGACGCGCTTCGGATCGTCCGTGACGCCGGGATTGCGCCGACCCTTCCACCGCGCGTCATCGCGCATCTCGAGCGCGCCGAGGATGAAACACCGAAGGCCGGCGACGTCCGGCTCTCCGCAGCGACCTTCGCGGTCATCGGCACTCGCCGGATCACGATGGATGGCGCTCGCGATGAAGCACAACAACGGGGGTATCGCGTGCGGCTCGTGGAAGCGCCGACCAGCGGAGAAGCGCGGCAGGCGGGCCTGGCGTTTGCTGCGGCGGCTCTTCGCGACGCGACGGAGCAACCGCTGTGCGTCATCGCGTCCGGAGAGACGACGGTGCACGTGCGCGGCCACGGGCGAGGAGGGCGGAATCAGGAATTTGCGCTGGCTGCGGCGCCGCTGGTGAATGCGGCTCGCGACCGGTCGTCGATCGCCGCGCTTGGCAGTGTTGGCACGGATGGGGTCGATGGCCCCACCGACGCCGCCGGCGCCATCGTCGACAGTACGACCGTGCAGCGCGCGGCCACCGCCGGACTTCGCATCGAACACGCGCTCGAGTCAAATGGCGCGTACGATTTCTTTCAGCCGCTCGGTGACTTGATCGTGTGGGGCCCGACAGGCACCAACGTTGGTGACTTGCACGTGATGTTGCTCGTACCTGACCGTTCTCCCGATTGACGGCGACCCGCAAGCGTCAGCGGACGATTGTCGCCTTCACCTCGACCCGCACCTTGCGATCCGATATTGGATCCGCGGACTGCGACACGACGAGTGGCTTGCCATCTTCGAGCAGCGCGGTCACGGATTCCTGGATCGGTGGCTGCGTCGGGCGGTCGGGTCCGTCCTGCGGTACGTATTCGAGCGTCACCATCACCCGGATGCGTCCTTCCCGGACAATTTCGGCTCGGGCATCGACATTGAGCGCGGCGTTGCCGCGCCCGGTGCGAATGCGGCCGCTCTGCCGATCCTCGATCAGGAGGGTGATTGCTTTCGGAGGGGTCTGGCCGTCGCTTCGCTGATCGGTGATCGTCAGTTCGACACGGATGTTCGCCGCTTGCGCGGGGGCGCTGCGCTGCGCCTGCGCCTCGGGCGCTTTTGCCGGGACGCCTGGATCCTGCGCCGCCGCGGCGGTACCGGCGGCGCCGCAGACAAGAAGAATGGCGATCGATTCCTTCAGCATCGAATTCCTCACTACGGTCAGCCGCGCTGGCGCTGCACGCCGGGCCGCCCACTACGGGCGGCCACCTCCAGGCCCGCGCGGGTTAATGGGCGGAATGACGATCGGCGGCGGGGGCTGCAGCGCCGGAATCACCAGCGGTGCCAATCCTATCTGACGATCTTCGTGGGTATCCGGCGCCAGCGCTGGCCACACCGTGTCGGCGTCGACGGACGCCGCGGCAACCGCGTTCTTGCCGGCCGCGAAGAC
The DNA here is from genome assembly GCA_046731735.1 of Acidobacteriota bacterium. GTDB lineage: Bacteria > Acidobacteriota > Vicinamibacteria > Vicinamibacterales > 2-12-FULL-66-21 > JALZOC01. The sequence continues at coordinate 13,772 of JBKPLP010000063.1, read as the reverse complement.
ATTCCTCACCCGCGGCATTCGAATTGGCTCGCTGCTCAGACGACCGCGATCAGCCGCGCGGTCCGGCGTGCGCGCCGCTGGCTGCGTGCGAGGGTTCGCGGGCTCCACGCGCGGTGCCGGTAGATCAATGTCGGGAACGCGAGTGCTTCGTGCCTCTTGCGTCACGCTTGGAGTTGGGGTGTAACTATTCCATCGCACCACAACGACGACGAGGAACAGCAGCGCGAGTGCCGCGGCTGGGATGGCGATCGGCGAAAACATCGGGCCACGGATCGACTGTCGCTCGAGCCGCGCCAGCACGCGGCGTCGAAAACCGGGGCGCGGATCGGCGTGCATCATATCGCGCACCGCGCGATCGATCGCGCGGTCCAGCCGCGACTCCGGCGTGCCGAGAGGAATATCACTCATAGGCGTAACCAAGCGCGGCAAGCTTCTTTTTCAGGACCCGCCGCGCCTCCGACACGCGCCACTTCACCGTGCCAAGCGGCGCGCCAAGCATCTCGCTGATCTGTTCGTAGGTATGTTCGCCCGTTCCCGCGAGGAGGAGTGCGTCGCGCAGCTTCCGAGGCAGCGTGCCGATGAGGCGCGTCACGTTGCGCTGCAGCTCCTCGTCTACGATCGTGTCTTCCTGCGATCGCTCTCTCGAAGCAACCCGTTCCATCTGATTGAAGGCGTCCTCTCCCGATTCATCGCGCGCCGGCGCGACCGCGATCTTCAACCAGCGGCTGACGCTCTTTCGCCGATCGATCGCTTTGCGCCAGGTAATGGACAGCAGCCAGGTGCGAAACTGGGCTTCCCCGCGGAACGTGGACAGCTTCCGGTACGCCGTCACGAACGCCTCCTGCGCCACGTCGTCCGCTTCGGCCGCGTTCCCGACGCAGGCAAGCGCAGCACGAAAGACAGCGCGGCGATTGCGCTCGACCAGCTCGCCGAAAGCCTCCGCGTCACCCGCCTGCGCCAGGCGCACCAGGTCCAGGTCGATAGCAGAAGCCTCGGTGGCTGTCACACAGTCTCTAGACTCAGCCACGTGGTACCGGGTTGGGAATAAATCGGATCCTGACAAAAAGTGACAGAATCGACACTGATGTTGAATCATGAGCAGCTCCTCACGCTGATTCGCGAAAAGCTCGACCATCCCGCCACCCCGCGGGAGCTGCTGCAGCGTCTCAAGTTACCCCGACAACAGCGATCCACGTTCAAAAAGCTGCTCGGAGACCTGGTCGAAAGCGGTGCGCTGGTCCAGACGCGCGGAAATCGCTACGGCGTTCCGGATCGAATGAACCTGGTCGTGGGCAAGATGGTGACGCACCCGCGAGGATTCGGGTTCGTGGTTCCAGATCGGCCGCTCGAGGAGGCCAAGGGGGACCTTTACATTGCCGGCAGCAACCTGAATCAGGCGATGCACGGGGACCGTGTGGTCGCGCGCATCGAACGTTATACGGAGAACGGCGCGGAAGGACGCATCCTGCGGATCCTGGAACGGGGATCCACGACGGTCGTCGGCCGCTTCGCTATCGACGAAGGTTCGGGCTTCGGGTTCGTGGCGCCGTTCGATCGCCGGTTGATCATGGATGTCCAGATCCCCCCGACGGAGTTCATGGAGGCCCGGCCCGGCGACATGGTCGTCGTCGAGATTACGCGCTGGCCGACCCCGGCGCGTGGGCCGCTCGGACGCGTCACCGAAGTGCTGGGCGACATCGACGAGCCGGGCGTCGACAACGAGATCATCATCCGCAAGTACGGCATTCCCGATGAGCATAGCGACGAGGCGATCGCCGAAGCGCGGCGGATTGGCACCACCGTTCGCGAAAAGGATCTGCGCGGGCGCACTGACTTCCGGCGGCTGCAGATCGTCACCATCGACGGCGAGCACGCACGTGACTTCGACGATGCGATTTCGCTGGAGACGCTGGCCAACGGCAACTACTGGCTGGGGGTGCACATCGCGGACGTTGCGCACTACGTCCATGAGGGGGGCGCGCTCGATGGGGAAGCGTATGAACGCGGGACGTCGGTCTACTTTCCAGATCGGGCGGTACACATGTTTCCGGCCGACCTGGCGACGGGCCTGTGCAGCCTGAATCCACAGGTTGATCGGCTGGTGCAGTCGTGCCTCATGGAAGTGGACCGCCGCGGCGCTGTCGTGCGCTACGAGCTGCACGACGGCGTCATCCACAGCAACGCGCGGATGACCTATACGGAGGTCAACGCGATTCTGACCGGGCACGACGCGGCGGCGATCGCCAGACACGAACCGCTCGTCCCGCTGTTCCGCCGCATGGAGGAGTTGTTCCACATCCTCAACAAGCGGCGCCATCGCCGCGGCTCGATCGACTTCGATCTCAAGGAGCCGGAGATCGTCCTGGACGATGCGGGCATGGTCGAGGCGATTATCGCCGCCGAGCGCAACGTCGCGCACCACATCATCGAGGAATTCATGCTGCTGGCGAATGAGACCGTCGCGCAGCACCTCGACGACAACGCCGTGCCCACGTTGTATCGAATTCACGAAGAACCCGACCCGCTGAAGGTGGGGGAATTCGAAGAGTTCATCACCACGCTCGGCTACAGCCTTGGGGCGCCACCAGACGACGTGAAACCGCGGCACTTCCAGAAGCTGGTCGAGAAGATGCGCGGGACGCCGGAGGAAAAACCAATCGCCTTCCTGATGCTGCGGACGATGCAGAAGGCCCGTTACGACGAGCAGAACCTCGGCCATTTCGGCCTGGCGGCGAAGAGCTACACGCATTTCACCTCGCCGATTCGCCGCTATCCGGATCTCGTGGTCCATCGCACGCTTCGCGAATCGCGGCACGCGCTGATGAACGACGACCGCAAGGAAGAGCTCACCGACGATCTGCCGGAAATGGCGCGCCACACGTCGGAGCGCGAACGCCGCGCCGACGACGCGGAGCGGGAACTGGTGCAGTGGAAGAAAGTCCGGTTCATGGCGGACAAAGTGGGTGACGAGTTCGACGGCTACATCACCGGTGTCACGTCGTTCGGACTCTTCATCGAACTGATCGAGCATTTCGTCGAGGGGCTGGTGCACATTTCGACGATGGCCGATGACTACTATCGCTTCATCGAACGCGTCCACATTCTGCGTGGCGAGAACACCAAGCGCGAATATCGGCTGGGCGATCGCGTCACCGTCCAGGTGATCAAAGTGGATATGGAGCGGCGGCAGGTGGATCTCGGCCTGTCGGAGATCCTGGCCCGCGTCAGGGAGTCGGAAGGGAATCGAGGCCCACGACGGAGCGCCTTCGCCGGTCCACGGCAGCACGCACGCGCGGGTAATTCGAAACCCGGCGCGGCCCGACCGGCGACGAAGATCGCGAAGCGGAAGCCGCGTCTCGGCAAAAAGGAACGCGCGGCGCGCAAACGGGGCGAATGAAATCGATCGTCATCGGCACGGCCGGACACATCGATCACGGTAAGAGCGCGCTCGTCCGGGCGCTGACCGGGACGGATCCGGACCGCTTGAAAGAAGAGCAGGCGCGCGGCATCACCATCGATCTCGGGTTCGCTCACCTCGAAACGGATGGCGTGAACCTCGCCTTCGTCGACGTGCCGGGCCACGAACGGTTCGTGAAGAACATGCTGGCCGGCGCCGGCGGCATCGATCTGGTGATGCTGGTCATCGCCGCCGACGAGTCGGTGATGCCGCAGACACGCGAGCACTTCCAAATCTGCAGGCTGCTGCAGGTTCCCGCGGGCGTCATCGTGCTGACGAAGTCCGACCTCGTCGACCGCGACACCCTTGACCTCGCGAAGATGGAGGCGCGGGAGCTGACCGCCGGATCGTTTCTCGCCGACGCACCGGTGGTTGCCGTGTCTTCGAAAACGGGCCACGGGCTCGATGACCTGCGCCGAGTGCTTGCGCAGCTCGCGACCGGTTCCCGCCAACGGGACATCAACGGAGCGGCGCGCCTTCCGATCGATCGGGTGTTCTCGGTTAAAGGATTCGGCACGGTTGTCACCGGCACGCTGGTGTCGGGCGCCATCACCCACGACGACGTGTTACAGGTGCTGCCGGGCGGCCTCGCGGTCAAAGTCCGCGGAATCCAGGTGCACGGGCGCAAGGAATCGCGCGCCGAGGCAGGCCATCGGGCGGCCGTGAACCTTGGCGGCGTGGAAGTCGGGCAACTCACCCGCGGGGACACGGTGTGCACGCCAGGCGCGTTCGAGCCGACGCGGCGTCTCGACGCGGTCCTCGACATCCTCCGGGATGCCCCTCCCCTCAGGCATGGTGCGCGGGTTCGATTTCATCAGGGGACGATGGAGCTTCTCGGTCGAGTGGCAATCGCGGCGCCACGCAGCGGGAACGGGACTGCGCTCGAAATCCCGCCCGGCGCCTCCGCCTTCGTGCGTGTCCGGCTCGAGGCGCCGGCCGTTCTCACTCGCGGCGATCGCTTCATCGTCCGTGCCTACTCGCCGCCGGTGACGATTGGCGGCGGGGCCGTGCTCGATCCGTTGCCCCCGCGTACCGCTATCCGGACGGCCGCGGCGCTGGCGAGATTTCAGATGCTCGATCCCGACGGGGAGGCAGGCAGCGTGGTGGACCGCGCGGTGCTGGCGTTGATCGAGGAGCGCGGCGGCGGCGGCCTCTCTCGTGCCGCGCTGGGCACGCGTGCAGGACTGTCGCGCGATGCTGCCGCGCGCATCATCGAGCGGCTCACCGGCGAGGCCCGTGCCGTCAAGGTCGGGGAGCTCGTCGTGTCGCCGGCCATCCTGCAGCAGCTCGCGGCGCAGCTCCTTGCCGCTCTGCAGGCACATCACGACGCGCAGCCGCTGGCGGAGGGGATACCACGTGAAGAAGCGCGCGAACGGATTTTCGGCCGGGCGGCGCCGGCGGTATTCGAGTACGTCCTTGGCGAGTTGAGCTCGCAGCACAGAATCGTCGCCACCGATCGAGTGGCGCTGGCGTCGCACCGTGTGTCGCTCTCGCCCCAGGAGGCGCGGGCGTATGAAATCATCGAATCGCTGTTTCGCGAGGCGGGTCTCGCCCCGCCCGATGAGGCCGTGGTGGTCGCCGCCGCCAATGTCCCGGCTCCCGTCGTCGATCGAGTCGCGAAGCTGCTCGTCCGGCAGAAGCGCCTCGTGAAGATCGACACGCTGCTGTTTCACGCCGATGCGCTGGGGCGGCTGAAGGCGGATGTACGCGGGATGAAAGGCCTGGGCGGCGTGGACGTGCCGGCGTTCAAAGAACGCTACGGCATTACCCGGAAATATGCGATTCCGCTGCTGGAGTATCTGGACCGGGAGCGGGTGACCCGCCGGGTGGGGAATTCGCGGGTCGTTCTGTAGGGACTAGTCGTCGTGCTTGTTGGCGACGCCTTCGCGGGTGGCGTCCTTGAAGTTCCGGATTCCCTTGCCGATACCCCGGCCGATTTCGGGCAGACGGCTTGCTCCGAAAATCATGATGATGATGATGAGAATGACGATCAGCTCGGGAACGCCTAAGCCCATGGGTGGTACTCCTTGGAAGTGCTCGGAAGGATCGGCTGATTGTATCACCGTTGTCTGGCGCGCCGCGGCCAAGGCCACGCTGGCGGTGGCGCTTGCGGTGATTGGCGCCGCCGGTGCCGCGCGGGCACAGTTCACCTCCGGGGTCAATCTCGTCGAAGTCTACGCGAGCGTCACCGACGCTCAGGGCAACGCGATTACCGGCCTGCGGCAATCGGATTTCGACCTGCGCGAGAACGGCGAGCTGCAGACGATTACCAATTTTGCGGCCGGCGAGTTTCCCTTGTCTGTCGCCATCGGCCTCGACCGCAGCTTCAGCATGGCGGGCACGCGGTTGTCGCTCGTGAAGTCGGCGGCCCAGGCGTTTCTCGAGGAGTTGCGGCCCCAGGATCAGGCGATGGTTCTTGCGATCGGCTCGGAGGTGGAGGTGGCCGCCCCGTTGTCGACCACCCGGGCTGCGCAGGAGGTCGCGGTCAACAAGCTCGACGCGTTCGGGACGACCGGACTCCACGATGCCATCATCATGGCGATCGACGAAGTGCAGCCGGCGAAGGGTCGGCGCGCGCTGGTGCTGCTGTCAGACGGCAACGACCGCTACAGCAAAGCCAGTGCGGCCGACGCGCTCGATCGCGCCAGGCGATCGGACGTGATGATTTATCCCGTCGGGATCGGGCAGACGCGTGCGCCGCTCTTCGCCGAGCTCGCGACCATTACCGGCGGCCGCTCGTTCTATGCCAAAGACGGCGCGCAGCTGTCGGAAACCTTGCGATCGATCGCGCGTGAGTTGAGGCAGCAGTACCTTCTCGGTTATACGCCGTCGCGCGCCGCCGTCGACGGATCCAATGAATGGCGATCGATCAGCGTCAGCGTGAAGCGACCGGAGGCACGCGTCCGCGCCCGCGACGGATATCTCGTGAAATGAGCGCGAGCATCAACCTGAGTTCCCCGGTGGTGAGCAGCCGACGTCTGAGTCCGCGATAGGTCTGTCGGCCGGCAATCAAGTCGATCATGATCTCGCGGATTGGCGCGCTGTCGGCGAGTGCCCGCAGCAGCAGCGCGGTGAACTTCGGCCGGAAGAACGTGGACTTGAGCCGGGCCGCTCGAATGAGCTCCGGGTAGATCGAATCCCGAAGACGTTGCGGGTAGGTGACGGCGGCGTCGCCGGCAGCAAGGACGGCCTCGGCCGCCGCGTCGGCGGACTGCAGCGCGAAGAAGATGCCTTCGCGGGTGATCGGATCGACCAGCCCCGCAGCGTCGCCGAGCAGCAGCCATCCCGGGCCGGCGGCCCGCTCCCGTTCGAGCGTCGCTTGCCGCAGCGACGGGATTGCCCACCCGTACCGCTCCATCGCCCCCGCGCCCGCGACGTTGCGCGCGATCCATCTCGATGCGAGCGGGGTCAGGGCAGCCGGGGTGCTCTCGTCGGCTTGCGCGCAGATGCCAACCGCCAGATGATCCCGCCGCGGGAAGGACCACAGGTAGCCGGCGGGACGATCTTCGAACGCGAGCGTGACGGAATGCGAGGTGACGCCGTGCACGAAAAAACCCGTCGCAAGAGAGAGGTCCGCGCGATTGAACGGTGCACTGACGCGGCGCCGCACGAGGCTGTTGGCTCCGTCCGCCCCGACCAGCCACCGTGCGCGAATGGTCCGGTCACGAGTCGAGACCAGCCAGGTCCTGGCGTCTGCCACCACATTCGTCACCCGTTCGGCAACGAAGCGTGCGCCGGCGGAGGTGGCCGAGGCGAGAAGGGCGGCATCGAAATCCCGCCGCGCAGCCACCACCAGCTGCGGCGACTCGGGCCATCCGCCGATGGAGATCTCCACACGCTTCGAGTCGTGCTCGAACGCGGCGTGCTCGATCGCAACGGCGCCGAACCCCGTGACGTCGATCGCCGATCGGACGATGTCGAGGGCGCGGGCGGTGATTCCGCCGCCGCAAGGTTTTTCCCGCGGATGCGATCCGTCGACGAGCGCGACCCGCGCGCCGGCGGCGGCGAGCCGCCACGCGCAGCGCGAGCCGGCAGGGCCGGCGCCGACGATCGCGACGTCGAACTGTTCCACGTCAGACACGTTACGTTAGAATCCTAACGGTGACGCATCCACTCGTCATGGCGTTGTTTACCGCGGCGGGCGACGCCGCGGCCGCAGCGCGCGCGCTGCATGCGGCGGGCGTGCCGCGCGACCGCATCTCGGTCATTACCCGCAATCATGACGAGGAATCGGCGCTGGCCTCTGATCTCGACGCGACACCAGGCAGCGACATCGAGGACTCGTCGGCTGCCGCGCGCCTCGGAGAGCTGTCCGGCCACATTCTGGCGGCGATCGCCCTGGTGCTGCCAGGCGTCGGCCCGATTGTGGCGGCGGGGCCGCTCGCGGCCGGCCTCGGCGAGGCCGCCGGTCACGTCGCCGGTGGCGTCGCATCCGCGCTGCAGGGGGCGGGGGTGCCGGAGCCTCGCGCCGAAGCAATCGAGAGAGCCGTGAAAGAGGGAGCGATCCTGCTGGGCGTCCATACGGTCCCCTCGGATGTCGACGTCATCCGCAACGTTCTCCGCGCGAACGGCGCACGTGAAATCGAGACCGCGACCTGGACCCAGTCATGACTGGCACCGCCTGTTTCACGATTGGCGTGTTCCAGGACGTCGCGTGGGCGCAGCGCGGCGTCGATGCGCTCCTGCGCGGCGGCTTTGCGCCTGAATCGCTCACGATCATTGCGAGGGAGTCTCCCGCGGCGGCGCAGCTCATTGAAGCGACGCTCGGCGGCACGGCCGATCGCGTCGAGTTGAAAGAGCTCGGTCCGGTCGTCGCACGCGGGCCGCTCGTCGCTGCGCTGCAGGGAGACGACGGCGCTCTGGCGAGGCTCGGGCTGGGCTCGACCATCGCCCGCGCCGGCTTTCAACGTCATGACGGTCACATTTTCGAAACCCTGGCCGGCAGGGGGGGCGTCCTGGTCGCGGTGCTCAACGAGCGCCGGGCCGCCGATGCGCTCGCGACGCTGCACGCCTACGGTGGCGGTAACGCCGCCATTGGCGCGTATGCCGGCCGCCTCTGACACATCACGAAAACCCCGAAAAACGGGCCCGCGCCCTTTCGGGAACCTCCCAGCCCTTACGGAAAGCACCGGTTTTCTGCGTCTAAATGGAGGCGCTTGTCGTCCAAAGATCATGACGGCCAGCCAGACCGTATCGATTTCCGAGGGGAATGTTCGGTCCAGGCCGGGGCATCCTTATTGCACCTTGCAGAGCCGCTCAGAGTCGGCGAAAATGTCTTCTTACGCACCATCCGACCAAACAATGTCGCAGGCGTATCAGGGCCTCAGCCCCAACTCGCACTTTCTCGCCGGAGAGTTGCCCACGAGCGACGTCTCGTGGAAGAGCTACCTGCTGCGTTCCTCATGGTCCGTCGTAGCGCACCTGGCGGCGCTGGCGCTCTTCATCTACATCGTGACGCGTCCCGCCACGATTTCCATCGTCAACAATGTGATTCAGCCCGACGTCGTGTGGCTCGACCGGCCCGGGCCCGGCGGCGGCGGTGGCGGGGGCGGGAATAAATCGCCCGAGCCGCCGAAGAAGGCCGAGATCGTTCCCCCAAAGGCGCCGAAGGTCGAGCCAAAGCTCGAGATCGCGCCGAAACCTCTTCCGCAGATGAATATCCCGGCGGTCACCGCTCCGATTGAACTGCCGGGCGCGACGGCAGCCCTCCCTGAACCGGTTTCACAGGGCAGCGGCACCGGCGGTGGCGGGGGGACGGGCACCGGCACCGGCGTGGGGCCGGGGACCGGTTCCGGCTATGGCGAGGGGTCTGGCGGCGGTACTGGCGGCGGCGTCTACCGCGAAGGCAACGGCGTCACTTCGCCAATTCCGATCCGTGATCCCAAACCAAACTACACGAGCGAGGCGATGCGCGCGCGCATCCAGGGGCTCGTGACGATGGAGGCCGTCGTGCTGCCGGACGGATCCGTCGGTGACGTTCACGTCGTCAAATCACTCGACCGGCAGTTCGGCCTCGATCAGGAAGCTGTGAGTACCGTGAAGAAATGGCGGTTCAGGCCAGGGATGCGGTTGGGGCAACCGGTTCCAGTTCTTGTCGTGATCGAAATGTCGTTTACGCTGCGCTGAGCGCACGCGTCTTCTCCCTCGAACATCCCGTCAGCTATAGTCCTTAAGGCCGCTTCGGCCCGAGACTATGCGCTATAGCGACAAGGTCACCATCATCACCGGCGGCACGAAGGGAATCGGTGCCGGCTGCGTCAGAGTATTCGTCGAGCAGGGCGGCGCCACCGTCGTCTTCTGCTCGCGTAACGAAGCAGAAGGGCGGGCGTTCGAGGCTGCGGTGAACGCAAACGGGCCGGGCCGTGCCCTGTTCATGCGAGCCGACGTTTCACGGGTGGACGACATCCGCGCCGTGATCGACCGCACCGCCGAACAGTTCGGCCGAATCGACTGCCTCATAAACAACGCCGGCTGGCATCCTCCGCACCAATCCATCGACACATTCTCGGTCGAGGACTTCCGGTCACTTGTGGACCTCAACCTGGTCAGCTATTTCGCCGCGTGCAAGTTTGCGCTCCCGCACCTGCGCAAGGTCAAAGGGAACATCATCAACATGTCGAGCCTCGTGGCGTCGATGGGACAGCTGGGCGCCACGACGTATGTTGCGACCAAAGGCGGGATCACGGCGTTCACCAAGGCGCTCGCCGTCGATGAAGCGGCGCACGGCGTCCGCGTGAACTCCGTCTCTCCCGGCAACATCTACACGCCATTGTGGCAGGAAGCCATCGATCAGGCGGCCGATCCCGCGAAGTGCCGCGCGGACGGCGACGCGGCGCAGCTCCTTGGACGCATGGGCACCATCGAGGAAGCGGGACTGCTATGCCTCTATCTCGCTGCCGACGCGACGTTCACAACCGGAGTCGATCACATCATCAGCGGCGGGGCGGAGCTTGCCTACGGCCGCAAAACACGGCGCGGATGATCGCGCGGGTGCTGGCGATCGCGTGTGTCGGGGCCGCCATGCCGCTGAGCGCGTTCGCCCAGGGCCTCATCAAGATCGACCGACAACGGCAGATCGCGCGCGCCGATCTCGATTACCGGACGCCCGCCACCCGAAGCGAAGAGGGTATGCCGATTGGCAACGGCCGGATGGGCAGCCTCGTGTGGACGAGTCCTTCGGCCGTCAAGCTGCAGATCAATCGCGTGGACCTTCATGCGATGGACAGCACGACCTTCAGCTTTCCTCGCGCCGACTCCGACTACGGCTACGCAAGCGCCTTCGTCGATATCGATCTGACGCGGACGGGGGACGAAGTCTTCGTCGAGCCATCCTTCGGCCAGCATCTGTCCCTGTACGACGGGCTCATGACGTTGACCGGCAAGGGCGTCGCCGTCCGCGCGGTCGCGTGGCCGAACGGCGACGTGATCGCCTTCGACATCGACGACCGCCGTCCGCGCCCCGAGCCGATCAACATCGACCTCCGGATGCTGCGGTACGCGTCGCCGTATGTCCCGGGCCAAACGGCGGAACTCGCCAGGCGGCACGCGGTTGTCGTGCAGACGGCGGCGCACACCGCGACATCGACGCTGTCGATGCCGCAGGGACGTCCGACGCTCGTGCAGCAGTTCCGCGAGGGCGAGTATTACGACGCATCAGCGGTCTCCGTTCGGGTCGTCGGCGAGCGTCAATATCGTGTGCGTTACGTGAACGACACGACCGTGCAGGTGGCGCTGCCGCCCGCGCGGGGGCGCGTCGTCGTTCTCATCGCGAGCGCTGTAAGCAGCAAGCCCGATGTCGATCCCGCCGCCGCCGCGCTGGAGCAGCTGAGGCTGGCCGAGGTACGAGGCTTCGACGGCGTCAAGAGCGAAACGGCGGCGTGGTGGCAGGACTTCTGGTCGCGCGGTGCCGTCTACATGCACAGCGAGTCGGGCCAGGCGGATTTTGTCGAAGCGAATTACAACTACTTCCTCTATCTCATGGGCGCGAGCTCGCGTGGCGATTTCCCGCCTCGATTCGGCGGAATGATCTGGCAGACGAATGGCGACATGAGCCGCTGGGGATCGCAGTACTGGTGGGCGAATACGAGCGCGTACTACAACAACTTGATGCCTGCGAACCGTATCGAGCTCACCGATCCGATGTTCCGCCTGTACGAAGGCATGCGCGACGCGGCCGCCCTCGCCGCTCGCCAGCAATGGGAAAGCGAGGGCATCTGGATCCCGGAAACGACGTTCTTCAATGGCCCCGAGAAACTGCCGGACGATGTCGCGACGGAGCTGCGGGACATGGTGCTTGCGCGCAAACCATTCGAGGCGAGGTCGGCGGACTTCGACCGGTTTGCCGCCAACAAGAACCGCCACAACAGCCGCTGGAACTATCGCGCGGACGGGACGTGGGAGTACGGAAGCTACGTATTCACGTCGAAAGGAACCGGAATCTTCGGGCACACGTCACACATTCTCGGTGTGGCCGCGCGCATCGGAATGATGGCGTGGGAGCGTTATCGATACAGCGGGGACGAGCGGTGGTTCCGGGAACATGGCTATCCGTTCATCAAGGGAGCGGCCGAGTTCTACCGGACGTTTCCGAACCTTGAAAAGGACGGCACCGGCGTTTATCACATCAACCACACGAACAGCGGCGAATCGGCCTGGAACTCGCGCGATGCGCCCTATGAAGTGTCGTGCATGCACATGATCTTCCCGCTGGCGGTCCGCGCGTCCGAGGCGCTCGGCGTCGACGCGGTGCTGCGCCCGAAGTGGCAGGAAGTGAAGGACCATCTCGTCGCGGCACCGGCTCGGGCGCGCTGTGGAACCGGCAGCGAGATCGCCGACGACCGTCCGTTCGGAGCGTTCGTCTACAGGGGACCGGGCGCCATCGATCCGATAGGTCCCGAGCCGGAATTGAAGCAGCGGTTTCTCGGGTTCACAGCGCTCGGCAGTTTCATCGATGCCGCCGGCGGAGGAGGCGCACAGATTTTTCGTAACCGGCTACGGCTTCGTGAGGGTCCTGGCGCCATCGATGCGGAGCACATCGCGGGCCTCACTACCGGTATTCATGCCTCGATGCTGAACAGTCACGCTCAGTCGCTTACCGATGACGAGCCGGTGGTCATCTTCAGCGGCTGGCCCAGGGACTGGGACGCGGCGTTCTCGCTGCTTGCACGCGGCGGGTTTATCGTGAGCGCCGCCCAACGCAAGGGCACGGTGCCGCTGGTCGAGATCCAATCGCCGCGTGGCGGCAGATTCGTCCTGTCAAACCCATGGGGGGAGCAGAATGTCACCCTCTACCGGAACGGCCGTAAGGCCGAGACACGGTCGGGTCGGGCGATCGTGTTCGATACAACCGCGGCCGAAACCATCGTCGTCGTGCCCTTCGGGACGATGCCACGCACAGTGAGCGTGAATTGACGCGCGCCGCGGTTGCCGCAGCGTGCATCTGGCTGCTGGCGACGGCGACTGCCGCCGCGCAGTCGACGCTGCGCGGGGACACGATTCGCATCTCGCGCGCGCCCGCGCGTATCTCGATCGACGGCGACATCTCCGATGAAGGTTGGCGCGGCGCGACGCGTGTGGACAAGTGGTACGAGGTGAATCCCGGGGACAACAGCGAGCCGAAAGTGCACAACGTCGGGTGGCTGACGTACGACGACCGTGCTCTCTATGCCGCGTTCGAGTTCGAGGATCCGAGCCCGGGGGCGATGCGCGCGCCGTACGCGGATCGTGACGACATCGGCAACGGCGGCAACGATTACGCCGGCGTGATCCTCGACACGCGCAACACCGGTCACACCGGGGTCTTCTTCGTCGTGACCCCGCGCAACACTCAGTACGATTCAGTCAGCGATGATTCATCCGGAGAGGATGCGTCGCCGGACTTCTTCTGGGAATCCGCGACGAAGATCAAGGAACGCGGCTGGACACTCGAGATCCGGATTCCATTCTCGTCACTGCGCTACAAGAACGTCGATCCGCAGCAGTGGGGGATCATGCTCTACCGCAATTATCCGCGCGACCGGCATTACCAGTTTTTCTCCGCCCGGCTTCCGCGCGGCGGCAATTGTTTCATCTGCCGTGAAAACCGCCTCGATGGTCTCGAGCGCCTGCCCTCGGGCGGACACCTCGTCGCCGCGCCGTATGTGAGCGCGAGCGAAGAAGCGCATCCGTCCGACGGTCTGGGCTCACGATTCGTGAGCGAGTCGGTCAAGCCGCACGGCGGTGCGGACGTCAAGTTCACGCCGAACGCCGACACGGTGGTGGACTTTACCGTCAAGCCCGACTTCTCGCAGATCGAGTCGGACACGGCACAGATCTC
>JBKPLP010000062.1:0-26215 GCA_046731735.1 Acidobacteriota bacterium | reverse complement strand
CGTTTCCGATAGGCGTGCTCGCCGAGGGCAGCGGCCCATGAGGTGTGGGCCGTCCATTTGTAGCCGCGTTCCCAGTCGATGTAGGTCTCGTCGAAGAACCCATCTTTGAAGAACCTCAGGAATTTGCGGCGGCACCGCACTGCGGATGCGCTGACGGAGCTGTCGACGGCGGTCATGCCTTTCCATTAGCAAAAGCGGTGCTCACACCTTTCGTCCCTTGACCCCCCTCAACGCCTGCACGGATAATCCGCGCTGGAGACCGACTCATGAAGCAACCTTTCAGCATCGCTGCCCTGTGCCTTGCGGCCACGACGTTCGCCGGCGCGCAGCAGCCCGCGCCCGCGCCGCAGCCGGCGGCCACGTCGCCCGCCGCCACGGCGCCGCTCACCGCCGTTATTCCGTTCGACCCACAGATCACGACCGGACAGTTCGCGAACGGCTTGCGTTACTACATCCGCAAGAACAAGAAGCCAGAGGGACGCGCCGAGCTGCGGCTGGTCGTCAACGCCGGATCCATTCTCGAGGACCGGGATCAGGCCGGGCTCGCCCACTTCGTCGAGCACATGGCTTTCAACGGGACGAAGAACTTCCCGAAGCAGGAAACGGTGAAGTTCCTCGAGTCGATCGGCATGCGCTTCGGCCCGAGCGTCAACGCGTTCACCAGCTTCGACGAAACGGTCTACATGCTGCAGGTGCCGACGGACAAGCCGGACGTCCTCGAGAAGTCGTTCCTGATCCTCGAGGATTGGGCGCACAACGTCTCGTTCGACGCCGCGGAGATCGACAAGGAGCGGGGTGTCATCACAGAGGAATGGCGGCTGCGACGCGGCGCGGGTGCGCGCATGCAGGACAAGCAGTTCCCGATCCTGTTCAAAGGATCGCGCTACGCCGAGCGTCTCCCGATCGGCGACATGGAGGTCGTCCAGAGCTTCAAGCACGAGCGGCTGAAGAAGTTCTATGAGGACTGGTACCGTCCCGAGCTGATGGCGGTCGTCGCGGTCGGCGACTTCGACAAGGCGGCAATCGAGCAGCTCATCAAGCGGCACTTCGAATCGATTCCGAAATCGGCGGCGACCAAGATGCGGCCCGGCTACAACGTCCCCGAACAGCCAGGCACGTTGTACGCCATCGCCACGGACAAGGAAGCGTCCGGCACGAGCGTCGCCGTGTACAGCAAGCGCCCGGCGCGAGACCAGACGAAGATTGGGGCGTACCGGGAACAAATCGTCGAACGGTTGTTTGCCGGAATGCTGTCGACGCGATTCGCCGAGATGGCGCAGAAACCTGACGCGCCGTTCCTTGGCGCCGGCGCCGGCCGTGGGCAGTTCGTGCGGCCACTCGAGGTGTCCACGCTCAGCGCCGGCGTGAAGGAGGACGGGATCGAGCGCGGGCTCGACGCGCTCTTTACCGAGGCGTTGCGCGTCGAGAAGTTCGGCTTCACCGACACCGAGCTCCAGCGCGTGAAAACGAACATCATGCGCGGCCTCGAACGCGCGGTGACCGAGAAGGAGAACACCCCCTCGTCGTCGCTGGCGGACGAATACGTGCGGAACTTCACCGACAAGGAGCCGAGCCCGGGAATCGAGTACGAGGCTGCCCTGCACGCGCGTTTCCTGCCCGAGATCACGCTCAGCGAGGTCAATGCGCTCGCGAAGCAATGGGTGCCCGACAAGAACCGCGTGGTGCTCGTCAACGCGCCGCAGAAGGAAGGGCTGGCGATTCCGGACGAGACGAAGCTGGCCGCCGTCATCACCGCGGCCACGCGTAAGGAACTGACAGCGTACGTCGATGCGGTGGCGAACGCGAGTCTGCTCGACGCGCCGCCGGCACCCGGTACGGTCACGAAGACGGCAACCAAAGACGCGTTCGGCATCACCGAGTGGGAGCTGTCGAACGGCGTCAAAGTCGTGCTGAAGCCGACCAACTTCAAGGAAGACGAGATCCTGTTCCAGGCGTTCAGCCCCGGCGGAACATCGCTGGCTGCCGATGCCGACTTCATCGCCGCGGAGACCGCCGCGGCGGTGGTCGCGCGCGGCGGCGTCGGCAAGTTCAGCGCGGTGGATTTGCCGAAGGTGCTCACCGGCAAGGTCGCGTCCGCCAGTCCCTATATCGGCGACCTCAACGAGGGTCTGCGCGGCAGCGCGTCGAAGAAGGATCTCGATACGCTCTTCCAGTTGATCTATCTGCGGTTCACGGCACCGCGGCCGGACCCGGCGGTCTTCGGCGTGCTCACCAGCGCGATGAAATCGCAGCTGTCGAACCAGAAGAATTCCCCCGACTTCGCGTTCGCCGAGACGCTGAATTCGATCCTGACGCAGGACCACCCGCGCGCGCGCATGATGACGGTCGAAATGGTCGACCAGATGAACCTCGACAAGTCGCTCGCGTTCTACAAGGATCGCTTCAGCGACGCCAGCGATTTCACCTTCGTCTTCGTCGGCAGCTTCGACGTCGCGGCCATGAAGCCGCTCGTCGAGCGCTATCTGGCGACGCTGCCGGCCACGCACCGCAAAGAAACGTGGAAGGACATCGGCATCAAGCGGCCGACCGGCGTCATCGAAAAGCGGGTGGACAAAGGACTCGAGCCAAAGAGCCGCTCGGCGGTCGTGTTCACCGGTCCGTTCGACTACACGCAGGAGAACCGCGTCGCGATCCGCGCGATGGCCGACGTGCTCGAAGTGCGCCTGCGCGAGTTGATCCGCGAGGATCTCGGCGGCACCTATAGCGTGTCGGCGGACGCCAGCTATTCGAAATATCCACGCGGCGAGTACACCGTTCAGATTGGATTCGGCTCGAATCCCGACCGGACCGAGGATCTGCTCAAGGCGGTGCTGAAGGAGATCGAGGCGTTCAAAGCGAACGGCCCGACCCCCAAGCAGGTGGCGGACGTGACGGAAACGTTCCTGCGCGACCAGGAAACCAACATGAAGCAGAACAGCTACCTGCTCGGTCAGGTGGCCGTGCGCTACGAGTACAACGAAGACCTGACGAGCCTGTTCAACATGGCGGAGTACTACCGGAAGATCGACGCGGCCACCATCAAGAGCGCCGCGCAGAAATACCTGAACACCGCCAACATGGTGAAGGTGACGCTCTTCCCCGAGAAGACCGTCGCGCCCGACCTTCCAGTCGCGGCCGCCCGATGAATTGTCAGGATCGCCGGAATTGCCAGAATTCGCCAGAATTGATTTTTTGATTTTGGCGATTCTGGCAATTGTGGCATTTTTGGCAATTCACGGAGCTTGCCGATGCCACGTCCTGTCAGATTTCTGGCCGCCGCGCTCCTTACCATCGCCGCCGCTGCGCCGTTCCAATCCTCGGTCGATCCCGTGGTCGCCGGCGGTCTCAGCTGGCGCAGCATCGGCCCGCTGCGCGGCGGGCGCTCGCTGGCGATCTCCGGCGTCAAGGGACGGCCGCGCGAGGGCTACTTCGGCGCGACCGGCGGCGGCCTGTGGAAGACCGTAGACGGCGGCGAGACCTGGTTCCCGGTCACCGACGGACAGATCCACAGTTCGTCTGTCGGCGCACTCGCGGTCTCGGAATCGAACCCCGACATCGTCTTCATCGGCATGGGCGAGTCGTGCATCCGCGGCAATATTCAGCCAGGCGATGGCGTTTACAAGTCGACTGACGCTGGAAAGACGTGGCGGCACGTCGGCTTCTCCGACTCTCAGGCAATCTCGAAGATCCGCATCCATCCCGCCAACCCGCAGATCGTGTTCGTCGCGTCCTTCGGCCACTACGGCGCGCCGAGCGAGGAACGGGGGATTTTCAAGAGCAGCGACGGCGGCGCCACGTGGCAGCGCAAACTGTTCCGCGACGCGAAGACCGGTGGCGTCGACATCGCCATCGATCCGCACAATCCGAACGTCGTCTTTGCAGCGCTATGGGAGGCCTATCGCGTCGAATACCAGATGTCGAGCGGCGGGCCGGGCAGCGGGTTGTTCAAATCGACCGATGGCGGTGAACACTGGACCGAGATCACGCGCAATCCCGGACTGCCGAAAGGGGTCGTCGGAAAGATCGGCGTCGCTGTTTCCGGAGCCGATTCCAATCGCGTCTACGCGATGGTCGAGAGCGAAAACGGCGGTCTCTTCAGCTCCGACGACGGCGGTGCAACGTGGAAGCTGGTGAACGAAGGGCGCAACATCCGGCAGCGCGCGTTTTACTACACCCACGTGACCGCGGATGTGAAGGAAAAGGACACGGTCTACGTGTTGAACGTCGGCACCTTCAAATCCACCGATGGCGGAAAAACGATGGTCAACTTCGCCGGCGGCGATTCACATGATCTCTGGATCGATCCGGACGACGCGCAGCACATCCTGCACGCGAGCGACGGCGGCGGCGCCGTCACCTACAACGCGGCATCACCGCAACGGACCTGGACGGAGCGCGACTATGCGACCGGCCAGTTCTACCACGCGGTCACCACGACGCACGTGCCGTATCACGTCTGTGGCGCACAGCAGGACAGCAGCACGATCTGCGTGCCGAGTGACACGACGGTGCCGATTCCCGCGCCTCCCGGTGAGGCAAGCGGGCGGGGCGCCGGCCGCGGCGGACGCGGTTTCGCCGGCGGCCGCGGCGCCGCGCCGACGCAAACATACAGCGCCGGAGGATCGGAGCCGGGCTACATCGCGCCGGATCCACAAGACCCGGACGTCTTTTTCGCCGGCGGCAACAACGGATCGTTCCTCACCCGCCTGAACCGGAAGACCGGTGAGCTCCGCGAGGTCGGTCCCTACCCGAGAATGTTTTCGGGAGAACCGGCGAGCGCGCTGATCGAGCGCTGGCAATGGACCTACCCGATCATCTTTTCGCCAATCGATCCCAAGGTGCTGTTCACGTCGTCGCAGCATGTATGGAAGACCACCAACGGCGGACAGTCATGGGACAAGATCAGCGGCGACCTGACGCGCCACGATCCCAAGACGCTCGGCGAGTCGGGCGGCCCGATCACCAAGGACATGAACGCGCCCGAAGTCTACGCCACCGTGTTCGCGCTCGGCCCGGGCAGGACGGACGTGAACGTGCTGTGGGCCGGTTCCGACGACGGCGTGGTCAGCGTCACGCGCGACGGCGGGAAGAGTTGGACGGCGGTCACGCCGAAGGAGATGCCGGAGTTCGGCCGTGTCAGCCAGATCGATACGTCCGCATTCGACGCCGGCACCGCCTACATCGCGGTCAAGAGGCCGCTGCTCGACGACCTCAAGCCGTACGCCTTCAGGACCCACGATTACGGCCGGACCTGGACGAAGATCGTCGGCGGCCTCGGACCGACCGACTTCGTGCACGTGGTGCGCGAGGATCGCACCCGTCGAGGACTCCTGTACGCGGGCACGCAGCACGGCGTCTACGTGTCGTACAACGAGGGCGACCGATGGGAGCCGCTTTCCCGCAATCTGCCGGACGTCCAGATCTCCGATCTGATCGTCGAGGACCACGATCTCGTCATCGCGACGCACGGCCGCGGCTTTTACGTGCTCGAGAACATCGCGCCGCTGCGCGAGGCGCGCGCGATCACGACCTCGACCGACGCGTACTTGTTCAAGCCCGCCGACGGGATCCGCGGGACGAATGGCCTCACGCTCACATATTTGCTGCGCAAACCGGCGGAGAATCTTCGCATCGATATTCTGGATGGCGGCGGCCACATCGTGAACTCGATCGCCGGCGCCGCGCCAAATACCGCGGCGCGAGGACGCGGCGCAGCGGCGGGCGAACAGGCGGAGGAGTCAGACGAATCCGGTACCGGCCGAGGCGGGCGCGGCGGCCGCGGCGGTCCGCCGACCACCACGATGGCCGCCGGCCTGAATCGCACGACCTGGGATCTGACCTACGCAGGACCGACGACGTTTCCCGGTATGGTCCTTTGGGGCGCAACCACCAGCGGCCCCGCGGCCCCGCCAGGAAATTATCAGGTGAAGCTCACCGTCGACGGTCAGACGTTCACGCAGCCGCTCGTCGTCAAGCGACATCCGCTCCGCGATGCGACGGATGCCGATCTCAAAGAGCAGTTCGACCTCGCCCTCCAGATCCGCGACAAGGTCAGTGACGCGAACAACGCCGTGATTCTGATTCGCAATCTCAAGGAGCAGGTGAAGGAGCGGCTGAACAAATCGACTGATTCACGGCTCGCTGATGCGGCGGGCAAGCTGACCTCGGACCTCTCGTCCGTGGAGGAAGCGATCTACCAGGTGCGCAACCAGAGCAATCAGGATCCCTTGAACTTCCCCATCAAGATCAACAACCGTCTCGCGTCGCTGCTGCGCGTCGTCAACGCCGGCGACGGGAAGCCGATTGCGAACGCGTATCCGATCTTCAAGGACCTCAGCGCCGAGCTCAAGGTGCAGACCGACAAGCTGCAGCAGATTCTCGCGAGCGATCTGCCCGAGTTCAATAAAGAGGCGACTCGCCTTGGATTGACTCCGCTCGTCGCCAAACATGAATTGCCAAAATTGCCGTAATTGCCAAAATTGCCAATTGATTCTTGATTACGGCGATTTTGGCAATTCTGGCAATGCTGGCAATTCTGCCAACCTCATGATCCCCCGCTCCTCCTCTTGCCCCACGTGGGCGGCGCGGGTTCGGTCGTCTTGCGATCCACGGGGTGCTCCTTCAGCAATCGCATCGCCTCCTGCACGGCGCGCTCGAGCTGCGGGTCGCGCCCGGCGATCACCTCCTTCGGCCAGTTCTCGACGTCGATGTCTGGTGCGACCCCCTCGTTCTCGACCGCCCACTTGCCATCGCGCGTGAAAAACCCGCCGCGCGGCGCGATCATCGAGCCGCCATCGACGAACGTCGGTGTGTCGGCGGTGTGCACGAGGCCGCCCCACGTGCGCTTGCCGACGAGCGGGCCGATCTTACGGAGTTTGAACATGTACGGCATGAGGTCGCCGCCCGAGCCGGCCATCTCGTTGACGATCATCACCTTCGGTCCCCAGATCCCGGCCGACGGGCTGGTGAACGGATACCGATCGCCGGCGACGTTGTTGAAGTAGCCGTCGAACTGACGCTGCAGCAGATCGATGATGTAGTCGGCCGCCGAGCCGCCGCCGTTGAAGCGCTCGTCGATGATCGCGCCGGCCTTGTCCTGTTGCGCGAAGTAATAGCGGTTGAAGCTGGAATAGCCAGGCTGGCCGGTGTTCGGCAGGTACACGTATGCGAGCTGGCCGTTCGACAGCTTGTCGACGAAACGCCGGTTCGACTCCACCCACGCCCGGGTGCGCAGTGCCTGCTCGCTCGGCACCGGAACGACCGTCACGACACGCGCCCCCTCCATCACCGGCTTGCTGTTGATGGTCAGCGCTGTCTGACGGCCTGACGTCCCGTCGAGCAGCCGATGGATGTTGTCGGGCGCCTTCAGCTCGACGCCGTTGATCGCGACGATGAAGTCGCCGACCGAGACATTCACGCCCGGGGCGGCAAGCGGCGCGCGCAGTTCGGGGTTCCAGCTCTCGGTGTCGTAGATGCGCGTGATCTTGGAACGGCCGCTCTCGATCGCGAAGTCGGCGCCGAGCAGTCCGCCAATCGACGGCGGCACCTCGGGCATGTCGCCGCCGCGCACGTATGAGTGGCCGATCGCGATCTCCGCTCCCATGTTGTCGAGCAGGTAGTTCAAATCCGCGCGATGCTTGACATAGGGCAGCAGCTGCCCGTACATCTCCTTCATCTTCGGCCAGTCGGCGCCGTGCATGTTCTGGACGTACAGGTAATCCCGCTCGTTGCGCCACCCCTCGTTGAAGATCTGACGGAACTCTTCGTTCGGCTCGAGGTACATGCGCAACGTGGCGTTCAGCCGTCCCTGTCCAGCCTGCGGCGGCGAAGCCGCGTCGACGAGGAACAGGTTCACCGCCGGCGGCGCGCCCGGACCGCCGCCCTGTCGCCCGCGCCCGCCGCCGCCTCCGGTGCGGTAGAGAAGCTTGCAGCCATCGGCGCTGAGATCGTATTCAGCGACGCCAGTGACGAACGACGCGGGCCGCCGATCGCTCAGGCGGTAGCGCTGCAGGGTGCTGCCACCGCCCGCGCCGCCGCGTCCTTCTCCACCCGCCGCCGCTTCGAGGTAATACACGCTGCCGGCGACGCCGGCGCGAAGACGCGAGTACTCGCGTTCGGGAACTCCTTCGATGGAAATGATGCGCTGCTGGAGTCCGTCGAAATCGATCTGAACCGCCGGCGGCGTACGCCGCGGCCGAACCGCCGTTTGATCCGCGGGCTGATCTGGATTGGCCTCGTCCGGCTGGCCCGCGCCTGTCGACGGCCGGCGTGCAGAGCACGCGTTTGGAGCCGGCGCCGCGCCGCTCGGACGGTTGCCGACGCCCGCATCTTCATCGCTCTCGGGAAGCAGCGGGCTCGGTTCCGCTTTCCTCAAGACCGCAAGGTACAGACCGAACGTCTCCTGGCGGTCGTACGACGTCATGTCGAGCCACTGCGAGCTGAGACCGAAGTCGGTCGAGGCGAGGAACCACAAATATTTCCCGCTCGCGTCCCACGCCGGCCACACCGCGTCGGCGAGGCCGTCGGTCGCCTGCTTCGTTTCTCCGGTCTCGGCGTTGGCGATGAAGATGGCGTGGTAGAGCGACTTCAGACGGCTCGAGTAGGCGACCCACTTCGAGTCGGGACTCCACACCGGATTGAGCGTGCGCTCCGGGACCATCCAGGGATCGTTGCCGATGATCTTCGCTTTCCCGGTGTCGACGTCGAGCACCCACACGTGCAGATTGGTGTCCGTGTAGAGGAGCTTCTTCGAGTCGGGAGACCACGTCGGCGTGTAGTAGTGCGCCGGCTTGACGAGCGCGATCTCGCGCGGCGGCGTCAGGCCGTCGGGTGTCTCGAGGATCAGCTTGTACTCGCCAGATCGATCGCTGAAGTACGAGATGTACTTGCCGTCGGGCGACCACGCGGGGTCGCGATCCGCGCTACCGCTCGAGTGACTGAGATTTCGGACGTCGCCTTTCTCCGCAGGGATGGTGAAGATCTCGCCGCGCGCCTCCGCGGCGACGCGTTTGCCGGTCGGCGAAAGCACGATATGCGTCATCCGCGACGTCACATCTTCCCAGCGCGGCATCATCCACGGAAAATCGCCCGCCGCACGGATATCGACGACGCTCTCCTTGCCGCTTTTCGGATCGAGCTCGTGAACGTAGCCGCCCTGCTCGAAGACGACGGCGCCGGCGCCGGCATCGAGCGTCTTCACGTCGAAGTCGCTGAACCTGGTGACCTGGGTGAGCTTCTTCGACTTCGTGTCGTACGCCCACACGTTCGAGACGCCGTCGCGGTCCGAAAGGAAGTAGACCGAGTCGCCGACCCACACCGGATCGATATCCTTCGAATCCGTCCACGGCGGGGTCACGAGATCCCACGACTTCGTGTCGACGATCCAGATCGGGCGATTCTGACCGCCGCGATAGTTGCGGCGCTCCTCATCCCACGAGTTGTTCATTCGGTAGGCGATACGCGAGCCGTCGGCGGAGATCTTCCCTTGGTAGGCTCGCGGCAGTGTCATCGGCTCCTCGACACCGCCGTCGAACGGCACGGTCCAGAACCGCGGCGCCGCGCTGGGTGTCGCGCTCGCCCGACCTGACGCGAACATCACGGACTTGCCGTCAGGTGTCCAACCCTGCACGGTGTCGGCGCCCGGGTGCCAGGTCAGCCGCCGCGGTTCGCCGCCTTCCGCCGGGACGACGTAGACATCGGCATTCCCGGCGTACTCGCCGGTGAAGGCGATCCACTTGCCGTCAGGAGCAAAATGCGGGTTCGTCGTCTGACCCTGGAAGCTGGTCAGGCGCCGCGCGGAGCCGCCGGCACGCTCGACCACCCAGATGTTGTTCGCGTAAGCAAACGCGATCTGCGTCGTGCTGACCGTCGGCGACCGCAGCAGCCGGGTCTGCTCGCCGTTGGCGCGAACCAGGGCGATGGTGGCGGTGACGAGAAGCGCGAATAAGAGAAGGCAGCGTGCGTGACGGTGAAGATGAATTGCCATAATTGCCATAATTGTCAGAATCGCCGTAATTGATTGGATTTGATTTACGGCGATTATGGCAATTACGGCAATTTTGGCAATGCTCTATCTGATTCCGAAACAGTACAGCGTGCCGTCATAGGTCCCGAGGTACACGCGGCCGTTCGCGACCGTGATGCCGCTGAAATGGTTCCACTGGTGCATCTGTTCGGCGCTGGACCACAGCTCCTTGCCGGTCTGCGCGTCGAGCACGTAAATCGTCGCGTGCGTTCCCTTCTCAGCGCGGATCGTCGAGTCGAACTGCAGGCCGACGTCGGGCCATGACTGCTTCGTTTCCTCGCCGCTGCCGTAGCCGAAGACCATCCCGTTCGCGACGATCACCGGCTCGCCGCGCTTCATGTCGCGCGAGATCCACGCCGGCGCGAGCTCCAGCTTGCCGCTGTTGTCGACGACCTTGAACGCCGCGACCCCACCGTCCTTCGTGAGCGGCGTGTTCATGATCGGGAACTTCGCCTGCGAGTGCGCGGGGCCCCAGAACGGCGCGTAGACCCAACGCGTGCCCGACGAATCCTCCCAGGTCGAGAGCGCGCCCCAGCTTCCAGCGTCCTGGAAGTCCACTTCCTCGTTGCAGAAGAGCGGCGTCTTGAACATGGGCGTCTGGTGATCGGCGCCCCCCAGCGATTTCGTGTCGAGCAGGTACATCCGGCACTCCTTGCCGGACGCCGCCATCAGCTCCCGTCCCTTGAAATTGAAAATCGTCGGCGTATTGTTCGGATCGAGATCGCGCTTGCGCAGCCAGTCCCAGTTCGTGGGCGTGTAGTAGTCCTTCAGCTTCAATTCGTTTCCCGCCACCTGCACGCCGATGACGCTGTTGCCGTAGCGCGGCGGGTCGCTGTTCGGGTCGTAGACGCCATCGCCGGTCGTCGTCCATGCCGTGCCGGTCGCGTCGATGACGGCGCCGCGGCGTCCCCACGCGCCGCCGCTGCCGGCGTTGAAGTTCATCACGTGGTGCGATGGATCGTCGAGCTTCACCGCGGACAGCGACGCGCCCGCGTAGGTATTCGCCATCCACAGCACATTGTGATCGATGGCGAGGCTCCATCCTTTGCCGGTATGAAACATGTACGAGGGCTCGAGATCCTCGCCGTTCGCAGCGTTGAGGATATGCAGCATCCCATCGCCGGTGACGAAGTAGATGGCACGCCGCCCTTGCGCGTCGGGAGCGCCGAGCACCGGCGTATCGCTGCTGCCGCCCGGGCGAAGGAACCCGAGGTGCGCAGGATCCGTCGGCTGGCCGCCGCGTCCGCCTCCGCCACCTCGCCCATCGTCCGGCGCCACGTACTCCCAGTGCTTCTGCCAGATGATCTTTCCCGTGTCGGTGTCGAAGGCGTAGAGATTGTCCGAGATTCCCGCGAGGAAGCCGACCTGCTTCACTCCCTGCGACGTGTTCAATTGCCCGGCGACGATGACCGGCATCAGGGAATGCAGCGCACGAACCTGGTTCGCGGTGGAGAGCTTCCACAGCAGCTTCATGCTCTTGATGTTGCCCTTGGTCAGCGTCTGTTCTTCTCTGTTCCACCCCGTACGCTGATTGTCGCCGCCGTCGACCGCCCAGTCATATAACGCGGCGCCGCCGCTCTGCGCGCGAACGACCGGTTCGCGCAGGGTGCCGCCGCCCCAGGCAAACCCACAGCACGCCAGCAGCGCTGGAATTGAAATACTCGGCTTCATAATCGCCTCGGTATTAATAATGATGAATGATGAATGATGAATGATGAAAAGTGCGAGTTCATCATTCGTTCATCATTCATCATTCATCATTCATCATTCATTATTCATCATTGCCATCAACGCTCTATCGGTACGCCGAACGCGTAGAGCGTGCCGTCGTACGTCACGACATACACCTGACCGTCACCCGCAGATGGACCGACGCCGTGCACGAACGACATGATGGTCGTGCCGCTCGTCCACAGCTCCTTGCCGGTCGCGCCGTCGAGCGCGTAGAGCACCGCCGGCGAGGACTTCTTCGCCCGCTGCGCCGCCGTGCCCTTGTCCATCGACTCGCCGCTGGCCAGCGCGAACACCACGCCGTTGACCACCGCTGGCGTCGTAGGTGAGACGAGGTCGCGCGAGATCCATTGCGGCGACAGCGCCGGGGCACCGTTCTCGTCGACAACCGTGAAGGCAACGAGCGCTCCCTTGCCGACCGCGCCGTTGTTCATCGCAAACTTCGTATCCGCGCGCGCCGGACCGGGCGACGTCGCGACGATCCAACGCGTGCCCGCGGCATCCTGCCACGTCGCCAATCCCACCTGCTCCGGCGTTCCGGCGATCACGGGCGTACTCTTGCCAGTCGGCGTCTTGTGATCCGCTCCGCCAATCGACGCACTGTCGAGCAGGTAGAGACGCCCGTCGCTGTTCGCCGCGGCGACCAGGTCCTTGCCTTTGTACTGGAACACGATGGGATTGGAGACGAATGGAGACGGTACCGAGAACCAATCCTTCTGGTTGAGCGTCTTCGGCTCGAGCGAGACGATCGCGTTGGCCACCGGCGACGTGCCGCTGCCGGTGGCAACGTATATCGTTCCGTCCGTTCCGAAGGTGGGCGCCGTGGTCCCCGCGATCGAGGCGCCCTTCGCATCCCAGGACACGATCGTCTTTTCAGTCGCCGGCGCCGACATCGAGATGGCGGCACCCGGTTCGGTCGCCAGGTCCACGCCATAAACGCCGTTGGCATTTCCGCCGCAGCCTGCCGTCGTCGCCGCATAGAGGAAGTTGTCGACGAGCACGGAACCGACGACTTTCGCGTTCGGCTTGAGGAACTTGACCGGCGGGATCTGATCGGTGCCGACTTGCGGGTTCATGATGTGAATCAGTCCGCCGCTGGAAATCGCAAACACGTTGGCGCTGGCGTCGCGGCCTCCTGGGATTTGGGGACCGCGTCCGCCTGCGCCGGCAAATCCACCGCCACCTCCGCCCCGCGCGCCCCGAGCCGCGGGTGCAGGAGGCGCTACTTCGGTGATTCGCGTGATCGCGGTCAAGCCGCCCGGACAGGCTGGCGTGCCGGGTACCTTCGACGCGGTGGACAACGGCTGATGCCAGAACTCCCGATTCAGCTCGTAATCAATCGAGTACACGACGTCGGAGCTGCCGCCGACGAACACCAGGGCCTTGAATCCCTTGTAGGCAATGATGTTGGGCAGGATGAGCGGCTGGGTGAGCGAATTGAGCTGCGCCGGTTCATTGTCGAGCTTCCGCTTCCAGAGAAACTGGAAGCCGGGCTTCTGCAGGCTTTCGACCGATATCTTCGAGTCGGCGCGGACCGACGCGGTCCGCTGGGCGTCGCCGCTGACAGTCGTCCACGCGGCGCCGCCGCGTCCCTGCGCCAGTGCGGCCGGCGCTACGGTCAGCACGGCGACGAGCGCGTATCCTGACAGGCGATAGAGGTTGATCATCTGGTTCACTCCACTCCGCTCGCGCATCGCCGCTCGCTCCCGTTGCGTTCGTTCAGTGCGCGCCGTTTTACTCCGAAGGCGCCTGTCGAGGCAATGCACAGTGTGCTCTGCAATACCAGCCCGACCGCTCATCTCGCAGCGCAAAACAGATGGGCCGGCAAAACGCGGTATGATACGTAAGTTACTCTTCGGGCCGGCGCCTTCCTCGGGAACGGGACGCGAACAACAGACATGCACGTGACGACACAAGTCTGGAAGACGATCCGGACGGCGGCTGCCGCGTTGCTGATCCTCACAGCGATCGCCGTCGTCGCCAGCGCCGCGCGCGGGCAGGACCCGGCGGACGATCAATCGGCCGGCGCGTTTCAACGGGTGTGCAGCTCGTGTCATGACGCACAGCGCATCCTCGCGACGCGCCGCACGCGCACGCAGTGGGAAGAGATCATCGGCAAGATGATCGACCGCGGCGCGACCGGTACGGACGAGGACTTCACCGCGGCCCAGGACTACCTCATGAAGGTCAGCGGACGCGTGAACGTGAACCGCGCGACCACCGCCGACATGGCGAAGGTGCTGGGCATCCCTGAGAAGCAGGCGCAAGCGATCGCGGAGTACCGCAAGACGAACGGCGACTTCGCCGATTTCGAGGCACTCTGCAAGGTGCCGGGAATCGATGTCGCGAAGCTGAAGACCGAGCAGGACGCGATTTCCTTCTAGCCGCGCGATTCCGCCGGGGCTGAAGCCCCGGCCTACTGCAGCGATTCCGCCGGGGCCGAAGCCCCGGCCTACTGCAGCACGTAGGCCGGCCCTTTACGGGCCGGCCGGCCCAATCCATTACAATTCGCGATGAGGTGTGCGATGCGTCACGTGGTGTTCGCTTTGCTGTGCCTGATCGCCGCTGGCTGCCGCCAGTCCAGTTCTACGGCGTACGCCCCTGGCGCACCTGGCCCGCGCCTCTACGTGTCGGATGAAACCGGCGGGAGGGTGATCGTCATCGACGCCGCGAGCGGCAACGTCGCCCAGACCATCGAGGTCGGGAAACGGCCGCGGGGCATTCGCGTCTCGCGCGACGGGACGCAACTGCTCGTCGCACTGTCCGGGTCGGCCATTGGCGGGCCAAACGTGGACGAATCGAAGCTGCCGCCGCCGGATCGAACCGCCGATGGCATCGGCGTCGTCGATCTTGGAACGCACAAACTCCTTCGGAAGTACGAGAGCGGCGACGATCCTGAGGTCTTCGACCTCTCGCCTGACGGCCGCACGATCTACGTCTCGAACGAAGATGCCGCGCAGGTATCGGTGATCGACACCGGCACTGGCAGCATCGCGACGCGCATCGCGGTGGGCGAAGAACCCGAAGGGGTCACGGTGAGCCCGGACGGCGCAGCGGTCTATGTCACTTCGGAAGGCAGCAACGAGGTCGCGGCGATCGACACGAAATCCCGCACGCTCGTGGCGCACATCAAAGTTGGTCCGCGGCCCCGTTCGATCACCTTTACCAAGGACGGGAAAACGGCGTTCGTCACCAACGAAACCGCGGCGGCGGTGGGCGTCATCGACACCGCGACACACACGCTCGCATCGACGATTGAGTTTCCGCCCATCGAAGGCGCACCCACGCCGCCCCGCCCGATGGGCGGCGCGCTGTCGCCCGACGGCCAGCAGCTGTTCATCTCTCTCGGACGTGCCGGGGCCGTCGCGGTGATCGACGTGGCCGGGCGGAAACTGCTGCGCACCATCCAAGGGGTCGGAGCGCGCCCGTGGGGCATCGCGGTCAGCGCGGACGGCAGGAAGCTGTACACGGCGAACGGATCCTCCGGGGACGTCTCGATCATCGATCTCGAAAGCGGCAAGGTCGAGAAGAAGATCGCCACGGGTGGAAGCCCGTGGGGCGTCGTGGTGAAGTGATCGATTGAAGATCGCCGGGTGCCGATTGCGAATCTTCAGTCGAACCGAAGGCGCAGTCCCACCGAAATGCTCCGCGGCGCCGCGAGCGCGGTTCCCGAAAACAGCCCTGCAAAATTGATCACGTCGAGCCGATTCGTGAGGTTGCGGACGTCCGCCTGCAACCGCACTTCGCGGCCCCGCGATTTTGCGAGGACGACTCCCGCTGACCCGTCGAGCGAGGATGACGGGCGCACCCGGCCGGTCTCGAAGTTGACACGACCCACGACGCGCTCGCCGAAGAGTTCGATCGCCTCGCCGGCGTCACCGTCGAAGTCCTCGAACGGCAGGCCGCTGCCGTACCTGTTCGCGAGGGCCAGCCAGAAAGACGGTGAGACGCGCCAACTGACGCGCGATCGAATCGTGTGACGCTGGTCCTGGGTCACCGGAAAGCGGGCTGTCGACGCGAGCAGCGCCGCCGCCGCGTCGCCCAGAAACAGGCCACCGGTAATCGGCAGGTCGCCGAGCCCGCGCAAGTACGAATAGGCGAACGATGCCGTGCCGCTCCGCCATTTCGGCATATCCACTTTCATTT
The DNA here is from genome assembly GCA_046731735.1 of Acidobacteriota bacterium. Classification (GTDB taxonomy): domain Bacteria; phylum Acidobacteriota; class Vicinamibacteria; order Vicinamibacterales; family 2-12-FULL-66-21; genus JALZOC01. The sequence goes on along the minus strand of JBKPLP010000062.1, from coordinate 10,314 downwards.
CGGCTCCGGTAATCGACGCGCGATTGAACGCGATGGGAAAGCTCACCCCCGTATTGAGCAGCAGATCGTCGTCGGCGACATCGCTCATATGCCGCAGGAACCAGTTTCCGTCCAGACGAAGACAGCCAAACAGCAGCGTCGACAATCCGGTTTCGTAGAAATTCCCGCGTGACGGCGGCACCGGCAGCCGCACGACGTGATCGCCAAGAGTGCCGGCGGCTTCCGAGCTTGCGAGCAGGAGATTCTCGAAGGCGGGCGTCTGGAATACGCGGTCGTACGTCGCGCGCAGCACGAGGTTGGCAGCGGGCCACGACCAGGCGGCCGCCAGCCGCGGGCTGATTGCCTGATCGTCGACGATGAGGTGGTACGCGTCCCATCGCAGCCCCGCATTGATCGTCCAGTTCCCCAGCCGAATCTGATCCTGCACGAACGCGGCCGCTTCGTGCCCCCAGCGTTTGTCGTTGAAGAAGAACGACGATGGCGTGTGCGGATCGAATCGCGAAGGGTCGACGATCTGATACGCAAATCGCTCGCGCACGGGGCCCGCGCTCACCTCGCCGCCCGCCTTGAGCTCGTGCGCGTCAGCGTGCATCGCCGCCGACCCCTTGGCGTAGATTTCGCCGAACCCGCGATCCTGCGACGCATGGACGGGGGTGGCATGTTCGTTCGACCACAGCGACGCGCTCCCGCGCCGCCCCATGGCGCGCACGTCGACGACGCTCTTCTGCGACGACATGCGCTGCCATGAAAACTGCGCGGCGCGCTCTCCGGCCGACCGGTCCTGCCGCTGTCCGGCCTCCTGCTGGATCCGTTCGTTCGGCACCAGAAAATGCGCACTGCCGTGACGGACGATCGCGCCGACGCGGTTCGCGGGGGAAATGTCGTGCTCGAGACGCAGTGAGAAGGTCCGCGATGCGCCGTGGTTCATGAAATTGTCTTCGACCGGAGGATCGAGATATCGATCCGTCGTCGAGCCCGTAACGCTGCCGCTGATCGATCCGCTCGACCATCCATACTGCAGAAGGCCGTCGCCGGCCGCCGTATCGAAACTGCCTCCCATGATCGACAGCGCGCCGCCCAACCCGCGGCGCGGCTGGTCCGCGGTCACCACCTCGATGACGCCGCCGAGCTTCCTGCCGTACTCCGCCGGATAGCCTCCGGTCATCACCGTCATCACGCGCACCTCGTCGGCGCCGAATTCGGGGGCGAATGCCGGCGATCGGTTCTCGGTCATCGGCAGGCCGTCAACGATGTATTGCGTCTGGTATTCGGAACCCCGCGGATGCAGGATGCCGTTCGCTTCCAGCAACCAGCCGGGCTGGGTGTTGACGACGTCCGGGAGGGCACGTCCGGGAAGCGGAAGCGCGCGCTCAGCGAGCGTATCGGTGCCGAGTCGCTGAATGCTGGTGGTCTGACGCAGGTCGATCAAGGTTTCGTTCGCGGCGACCGTAACCTGCGTCTGCAGCGTGGCAATCTTCATCGTGACGCGATGCTCGATCGGCAGCGCGGATCGAATCTCGACCAGCGTTCTGTACGGATCGAAGCCGGGCTGTTCGACGAGAACACGGTAAGTCCCGAACGGCAGCCGTTTTGCGACCAGCAGACCGTCCTGGTTCGCGTCCAGCCTCTGATGGACGTGGTTCGCCTCGCTGACGATGTCGATGGCGGCGGCGAGCGGCAGTCCGGCGGAATCGGTGACGACGACGCGCAGTTCGCCGGTATTGGTTTGTGCGAACTGCCCGGTCATCAGGAGAACCGCGAGCGCCAAGGCGAGCATCCGGATGATTATGGCGGTAAACTCGGAGGTCTGGAGAAGCGTAGTAGGAGCGATTCATGAACGCGCGTTCCCTCGTGCTGATCTCGCTCTCGATACTCCCACCGGCCACGTGTCCCTGCGCGTCGGCGGCGGCGCAGGCGACGCAGAGTTCTGAAGCGACACCGATCAGCGGCACCGTCCGCGATGTCGCCGGAGGCACGGTGCCCGGCGCGTCCGTGACCGTGCGCGGCGGCCCGCGCGAGCTGCACGTCACCACCGGTCTCGACGGCCGATTCACGATCGCGGCGTCGCCGTCGGGCGATCTCGTGCTCGTCGTCCGGGCACCCGGGTTCGCGGAGAGCCAGCACAAACTGCCGGCGGGGGCTCCGCGAACGGATCTGGCGCTCGTCGTGTCCCCGGCAACCTTCACTGAAGCCGTAACGGTGACCGCCACCCGAGGCGAACGGCGCATCGGCGACGTGCCGGCGAGCGTGAATTTTCTCGAGCGGCAGGACATCAGGCAGTCGCCGGCGCTCGTCGCGGACGACGTGCTGCGCCAGGTCCCGACGTTCAGCCTGTTTCGCCGGACCAGCAGTCTCGCGTCGCATCCAACCGCGCAGGGCGTGTCGCTTCGCGGGATTGGACCGAGCGGCGTCAGCCGAACGCTCGTGCTCGTCGACGGCGTGCCGGTCAACGACCCGTTTGGCGGCTGGGTCTACTGGTCGCGCGTACCGCTCGAAAGCACCGACCGCGTCGAGGTCGTCGACAGCAACACGTCGAGCTTGTACGGCAACTACGCGATGGGTGGCGTGATCCACTTCGTCACCGCCCCTGCCGCGCCCAAAACCGCAGAATTCAAGGTCCAGTACGGAAGCCGCAACACCCCGAAGCTCGATTTCTCCGGCAGCCACGTGTGGGGAAAAGTCGGCGTGACGGTCGACGGCAACATGTTCGACACCGACGGCTACGAAATCGTCCGCGCCAACGAGCGCGGCAAGGTGGACAACAAGGCGGCGGCGCAGTTCTGGAACCTGAACACCAAGGTCGACTACACCGCGTCGCCACGCACGCGCGCGTTCGTCAGGGTCGGCTACTTCGACGAGGAGCGTGACAACGGCAAGGCGAGCACCATCGACGGGACCGAGGAGGCCAACAGCACGACGTGGCGCAGTCTGAGCGCCGGCGCCCGGCTCCGGCTGCCCGACGAGAGCGATCTGCAGGCGACGCTCTTCCTCGACGACGAAACCTTTCACAGCAACTTCCTCGCGGTGCCCGCGTCGACGCCACCGCGGAATATCGGCCGTATGACGCTGAACCAGCGGGTGCCGACCAACAGCGTCGGCGGCATGGTGCAGTGGTCGCGCGTGCTCGGACCGAAGCAGTACCTCACCGCAGGCACTGACTGGCGCTGGGTGGACGGCGACAGCGAGGAAAACGGCCTCGATGCCACCACCGGGACGCAGGTGGTTCTCGAGCGGGTCTCCGGCGGTACGCAGCGCAGCATCGGCGCCTTCGTCCAGGATCTGATCGTCCCGATCCCGCAGCTCACGCTGACCTTCAGCGCGCGCGTGGACAACTGGCGCAACTACGACGGCCACAATCTCGAAACGAGCCTTATCGGGGCGCCCGTGAACAACATCCCATCGCTGCCGGTCCGCAGCGACACCGTCGCCAGCCCGCGCGCCGCGGTTCGGTATCACCTCACGGATCGGATTGATGTGTGGGGAAACCTGGGCTGGGGTTTTCGCGCGCCGACCTTGAACGAGTTGTACCGGCAGTTCCGCGTCGGCCAGACGTTGACGCTGGCGAACGCCAACCTCGGACCGGAGCGGCTGGTCGGCGGCGAGACCGGGATCTCGGTTGCCGCGTCCCGGAACGTGACGGTGCGCACGACGTGGTTCGACAACCACGTCAAGGATCCGGTGTCGAACGTCACCATCAGCCAGGTCGGCACGAACATCACCCAGCAGCGCCAGAACCTCGGTCGCACCCACGTGTGGGGCATTCAGAACGACGTGGAGTACAGGGCGGGAGCCTCCTGGAAGTTCGCCGCGGCGTACGTGTACGACCAGGCGAAGGTCACGGAGAACCCGGCTAATAAGGCTCTGGTGGGCAAGGTTCTTCCTCAGGTTCCAACCCATCGCGGCTCGCTCCGCGCGGCGTACGCGAACCCGCGATTGTTCGTGCTCGCTGCCTCGGTCCAGTTCGTCGGTTCGCAGTTCGACGACGACCTCAACACGCCGACGCGGCTGTTGCCGAAGTACGCGCTCGTCGATATGACCGCCTCGCGCGAAGTGGGACACAACGCCGAGCTGTTTGTCGGGGTGCAGAACCTCTTCGATGCCGAGTACTTCGTCGGCACGCTGCCGACCACCGTCGGCGCCCCGCGCCTGGTGACCGGCGGAGTCCGGCTGAAGATTCATTGACGGCCGACCGCCCGGACCTTGACACGGCAGCGGGCGGCCTGATAACGTCTTTATCCTGCATGGTTTTCGTCATTACCCCGTGTTGCCCGTGCCGCACGTCGATGTGTTGTCGATGCGCCTGTACGATGCCGGCGATGCGCGGGTGAGACGCCTCTAACTTCAAGCTTCACAACCCTTCGCACATCGCTCGGCCTCTTACTCCAAGGTCGTAATAGTCGTCCGTAACGGGGCGGCCAGGCCGTTGGTTTTAGCCACGGCATGGCCCCTGATCACAGGCGTTACCAGGTGGGATCGAGATGCACACTGCTCCCGGGATTATCGGAAGGTTCGAGGAAGGTTCAGCCACGCATCCCGCGCCTCCGGCGCTGCTCGGCCGCACGTCCACCCTGCGGCTCGACCACCTGCGCGCGCTCGAAGCGGAAAGCATCCATATCATCCGCGAGGTTGCCGCCGAGTTCGAGCGGCCGGTGATGCTCTACTCGATCGGCAAGGACTCGTCGGTCCTGTTGCGGCTCGCGCAGAAGGCGTTCTATCCCGCGGCGATCCCGTTTCCGCTCCTGCACGTCGACACCAGCTACAAGTTCCGCGAGATGATCGAGTTCCGCGATTGGTACGCGGCGTCGATCGGCGCCCGGCTGATCGTCCACACCAACACGGAGGCGCTCGCCGACGGGACGCAGCCGTTTGCCGTGGGCACGCAGCGGTGCTGCGCGCTGCTCAAGACGAAGTCGCTGCTCGACGCGCTGGAGGCCGGACGCTTCGACGCGGCGTTCGGCGGCGCGCGCCGCGACGAGGAGCGATCGCGCGCGAAGGAGCGGATCTTCTCGCTGCGCGACGAAAAGGGCCAGTGGGATCCGAAGCGTCAGCGGCCGGAGCTGTGGCGGCTCCTGAACAGCCGGATCCGGCCGGGCGAGAGCATTCGCGTGTTCCCCCTCTCCAACTGGACCGAGCTCGACGTCTGGCACTACATCCACGCCGAGAGCATTCCGGTCGTTCCGCTCTACTTCGCGAAGGAGCGGGAGGTCGTGGTCCGCGGCAACTCGCTCATTGTCACGGAACAGCCGTTCGTGCCCGTGCTCCCCGGCGATCGCGTCGAACGCGTCATGTGCCGCATGCGATCGCTCGGGTGCTCACCGTGCACCGGCGCCGTACGTTCGGACGCGGACACCGTGCCCAAGATCATCGAGGAGCTCGTGCGCGTGCGGCAGTCGGAGCGCCAGCTCCGCGTCATCGATCACGATCAGGACGGATCGATGGAGCTGAAGAAGCGGGAAGGCTACTTCTGATGACGGGGCTGCTCCGCATCTGCACCGCCGGCAGCGTGGACGACGGCAAGAGCACGCTGATCGGGCGGCTGCTCTACGATTCGCGCGGCGTGTACGAGGATCAGATCCATTCGGTCAAGAGTGCCTCGCGTAACCGCACCGCCGGGCCGATCGACTTCTCACTGTTCACGGACGGCCTGCGCGCCGAGCGCGAGCAGGGGATCACCATCGATGTGGCCTACCGCTACTTCGCGACGGCGCGGCGGAAGTTCGTGCTCGCCGACACGCCGGGCCACGAGCAGTACACCCGGAACATGGCCACCGGCGCGTCGAACGCGGACCTCGCAATCCTGCTGATCGACGCGCGGCACGGGGTGCGCGAGCAGACGCGGCGCCACGCGCGCATCGCGCAGCTGCTCGGCATCACCTCGCTGGTGCTCGCGGTCAACAAGATGGACCTCGTGGACTTCGACCGCGAGCTCTTCGACGGCATCTGCGACGACTTCGCCGCGCTGCACGACCACGCGGACGTGCATGCGATTCCGCTGAGCGCGCTCGACGGCGACAACGTGATCACGCGCAGCGATCGCACCCCGTGGTTCGACGGTCCGAGCCTGCTCGAGTACCTCGAGACGGTCGATGTCGACCGCGATGCGACGTCGCGGCCGTTCCGGTTCCCGGTTCAGCTCGTGCTGCGGCCGACCCACGAGTTCCGCGGCTACGCCGGGCAGATTGGTTCAGGGGTCATCCGCGTCGGCGACAGCGTCACCGTGTGGCCGGGCGGGCGCTCGACCCGCGTGAAGCGAATCGTCACGTGGGACGGCGAAATCGATCGCGCGTTCGCGCCGATGTCGGTGACGCTGACCCTCGAGGACGAGCTCGACATCAGCCGCGGGGACCTGCTCGCCGCCGGCCCCGTCGAGATCGGGCGGCGCTTCGACGCGGACATCGTGTGGATGGACGAACGGCCGCTGGATCCCGGCCGGCCGTATCTCTTGAAGCATGCGACGCGCACCGTGTCGGCTGAAATCAACCAGCCGTTCACCTTGAACCAGATCGGCCGGGCCACCGTGTCGACGGCGCGGCCGCTGGCGTTCGACAGCTATCGCGCCGACCGCGGCACCGGCAGCTTCATCCTGATCGATCCCGCGACGAACTTCACGGCCGGCGCCGGCATGATCGCCGCCCGCGTCGCCGAGCACCACGTCGTCGAAGCGACAGCCGGCGCGGCGCATCGCCTGGCCACCGCGGCGCGCACTGCCGGGTCCGATAAGGAGGCGGTCGACGCGGTCCGCCGCCTGCTCGAGGAGATACTGGTATGAACGACGCCACCCTCGTCATCGCCGGTCAGCTTGCCGCGGCGAAAGCGCCGTGCATCACCTGCAGCTTTCAACTCGACGGGGTCGTCGTGCTGCACATGCTGCGGCAGGTCAAGCCGGACATCCCGGTGCTGTTCATCGACACGTTTCACCACTTCGCCGAGACCTACGCCTATCGCGACGAGCTCGCAGAGCGGTGGAACCTGAATCTGATCACCGTGAAAGCCACGGCGCCGGCGGTCGGGCTCTGGCAGAGCAGCACCGACGCGTGCTGCGCCCGTCACAAGGTCGACCCGCTGTTTGCGGCGCTCGAGAATTACGACGCATGGTTTACCGGGCTGCGGCGCGATCAGTCGCCCAGCCGCGCGCACCTCTCGCACCTGGAGCCGTTCCGGCTGCCATCGGGCCGCGTGCTGCGCAAGGTGAGCCCCGTGGCGACGTGGACCACGAAAGAAATCCACACCTACGCGAAGGAACACGGGATACCATTCCTTCCGCTGTACGAGGCCGGCTACACGAGCGTCGGGTGCGAGCCGTGCACGACGATCCCGATTGATCCGTCCGACGTGCGATCCGGCCGCTGGCGCGGCGAGAAACTCGAGTGCGGCATCCACATCCAGCCGATCACGACCGCTTCATGACCACGTTGTCCGGGGGCCCCCCAGCCCCGGACGCGATGCTGCGGCTGATTCTCACCAGCCGCGTCTACGACGTCGCCCAGGAAACGCCGCTCGATCCCGCAGCACGCATGTCCCGCCGGCTGCAGAACGAGGTGCTGCTCAAACGTGAGGACCTGCAGCCGATCTTCAGTTACAAGCTGCGCGGCGCCTACAACCGCATCGCCCACCTGACGTCCGAAGAACGCGAGCGCGGGGTCATCGCGGCAAGCGCCGGCAACCATGCGCAGGGAGTCGCGTTCGCCGCGCGCCATCTCGGACTGCGCGCGCTCATCGTGATGCCGCGAACCACGCCTGAGATCAAGGTAGACGCGGTTCGTGATCTGGGAGCCGAGGTCGAGCTCGCGGGTGACAGCTACGCGGATGCGCAGGTTCGCTGCGCGGTGCTTGCGGCCGAGCGGAATCTGACGTTCATTCATCCGTTCGACGACCCGCTCGTGATCGCGGGACAAGGCACCGTCGGCGACGAGATTCTGCGTCATCGTCTTGGCGACGTCTCGGCGATCTTCGTCCCGGTTGGCGGCGGCGGACTGATTGCGGGGATCGGCAGTTACGTGAAAGCGCTCCGACCGTCGGTGCGCGTCATCGGCGTCGAGCCGTACGGCGCCGACGCCATGTACCAGTCGCTCGCCGCCGGCCGGCGCGTCGCGCTCGAGAGCGTCGACATCTTCGCCGACGGCGTCGCCGTGCGGGAGGTCGGCGCGATCACGTTCCCGATCGTGCAATCGACCGTCGACGAGATTGTCCGCGTCACGAACGACGAAATCTGCGCGGCGATCAAGGACATTTTCGACGATACGCGGTCGGTTATGGAGCCGGCGGGAGCACTCGCCGTCGCAGGCCTGCGCACGTGGGTGGAGCGCACCGGGACGACCGGCGAGCGGCTCGCGGCTGTTCTCAGCGGCGCCAACATGAACTTCGATCGGCTGCGCTTCGTCGCGGAGCGCGCCGAGGTCGGCGACGCACGCGAAGCGCTGTTCGGGGTCACGATTCCGGAGCGGCCCGGCGCATTCCGCGCCTTCTGCGCCACGATTGGGCGGCGCGTCGTCACCGAATTCAACTACCGTTTGAGCGGCCGGAACGTGGCGCACATCTTCGTCGGTATTGCCACCCGCTCGCGCCAGGACGCGGCAGAGATTGCCGCGATGCTCAATGCCGGGGGCTACACGACGGTTGATCTGACCGGAAACGAGACGGCAAAACTGCACGTTCGGCACATGGTTGGCGGCCGGAGCCCTGAGGTTGTGGACGAACGGCTGTGCCGGTTCGAGTTTCCCGAGCGCCCCGGGGCGCTGATGGCGTTTCTCGAGAAACTTGGCGGACGCTGGAACATCAGCCTGTTCCACTACCGCAACCACGGCGCGGATTTCGGCCGCGTCCTCGCGGGATTCGAGGTGCCCGAGAAGGACATTCCCGCATTCGAAGCCTTCCTCGACGCGCTTGGTTACCGCTATCAGCGCGAATCGGAGAACGTCGCCTACGATCTCTTCCTCGGACATCCCTGAAGCGCGCAGCTCCGCTGCCAGCGTGCGCCTCGTCAGTTCGTCACCCCATCCATTCCCGCGAGGCATGCGACATGCAATCGCGGTCGATGCCACAAGTGGACTGATCATTGGAGGGAGAACTGATGAGACAACTGACCACACGGATCATGGGGACGTGCGCGGCGGTGATCCTCGGCGCGACGTTCGCCGCCTCGCAGGGGATCGACGCCAGCCGGACGACGATTGTGACGTTCAGTGCGCCGGTGGCGCTGCCGGGCGTGACCCTGCCCGCCGGCAGCTATCTGTTCCGTCTCGCGGACTCGCAGACCAACCGCAATATCGTCCAGGTGTTCGACAAGGATCGCACGAAGATCATTGCGACGATCCTGGCCGTCGCGGCACAGCGCAACAAGCCGGCGGACGAGACGGTCATCACGTTCAAGGAATCGCCGGCCAACGCGGCCCCGGCGGTGCAGTACTGGTATTACCCGGGCGAGACGATGGGGCAGGAATTCGCCTACCCGAAGAAGCAGGCGATGGCGATCGCCACTGCCGCGCATACCTCGGTGCTTGCCGTTGACACCGACTCCGACAAGTACGATGCGGCGACGGCGGGCGAAGTCTCGCGCGTCGAACCTGGCGCGGACATGACACAGAGCGCCACCGCTACGGCACAGACGCAGCCTCAGCCTCAGTCTCAGCCGGCCGAGACGCCGGTGCCGAGCGCGCAATCGACGCAGCCCGTCCCGAACAGCGACGTGAACGCGCCGCCGGCGCAGCCGCAGCAGCAGGCCGATATGCCGAGCGCGAAGCCGCAACCGTCGCAGCCGGTGACGGACCAGAATCCGCAGCCGAGCAGCGCGAACAATCAGCCGGTGGGCACGAGCGGCCGGCTGCCGCACACGGCCAGCCCGCTTCCGCTGATCGCTTTTGCCGGCGTGCTCGCACTATTCGGAGCCGTGGGCGTCCGCGCGCTGCGGAAGGCGGCGGCCTAGGCGGTCGACCAGGCTGACGGGGACCGGCATGCGCAATCGCACGTCGCATGGACTCGCCATCATCACGGTGTTGATGTGCCTGCCCGTCCTCGTCTCCGCGTCTGCCCGCCGTCAATCGCCGGCGCAGGACCCGCCGCACAAGGTCTTCTCGTCCACGTCCGAAGTGGTGATGGTGCACGTGAGCGTCCGCGACCGGAAATCGCGCCTCGTTCCGGGCCTGCCGCGCGGCGCGTTCTCCGTGTTCGAGAACGGCCAGCCGCAGGCGGTCACCTACTTCGAAAACGAGGATCGTCCGGTCACGGTCGGCCTCGTCGTCGACTCGAGCGGCAGCATGCAGCGAAAGCGTGACGATGTGATCGCCGCCGGGCTCGCGTTCGCGAAGTCGAGTCATT
>JBKPLP010000061.1:0-4970 GCA_046731735.1 Acidobacteriota bacterium | reverse complement strand
CTATGGGTGTAGCGACCACATAGAGGGTGCCGGGCATGTCTGGCCGGCCGATTGTACCTAAATGTATTCAGCCGAACCACTGCCGCACTTCGTCGACGAATACCTGTCGTACCTATACGAAGTCCATCCCACCAACGCAACGTTCGACGGTGTGCACCTGCACGACGATCTGCTCGAGGACTGGAGCCGCCAGGCCATCGAGACGCAAATCCGGGACCTCGGTGGGTTCGCGCGCCGGCTCGGCGCGATCGACCCCGTCCGCCTGACCGACAGCGAGCGACTCGAGCGGCCCGCGCTCGACGCCAGCATCCGCGCCCGCCTGTTCGAACTGGAAGAGGTCCGGACCTGGGAACGCAGCCCGCAGCAGTACGCCGACATCCTGGCGACGAGCCTGGCAGGGCAGGCGCTCTTCGACTACGCGCCGCTCGCCGAGCGCGCACGGCGGGTGTTGTCGAAGCTTCGCCAGGTGCCCCGGTTGATGCAGGCGGCGCGCGACAACATCAAGGACCCGCCCGGAATCTACGTAAAGGTCGGGCTCGAGAGCATGCGGGGCACGCTGCGGTTCATCGACGAGGATCTGCCGCGCGCATTCGGTGACCTCGGGGATCTCCACCTGCTCGGAGATCTGGCCGACGCGTCCAGTGAGGCCGCCGCGTCGATCAACGGCTATATCGACTACCTGGATGGGGAAGTCGCGCCGCGCAGCAAGGGCTCGTTTCGGCTCGGCCGCGATCGATTCGAGCAGAAATTCCGGCTCGACGAAGGCATCACGCTCAGTGCCGACCGTCTGCTCGCGATCGCCACCCGCGAGCTCCAGCACACGCAGGACGAATTTCGCCGGGTCGCGTCGCGCCTCAACGGCGGCGATCCGCTCGCCGCCTGGGCGAAGGCGAAAGACGAGCATCCGGCGGCTGGGCAGCTCGTGTCGGTGGCCCAGCAGCAACTGGCCGACCTCGAGAGCTTCATCAAGCGGCAGCGAATCGTGTCGATCCCGAGCGGAGCCCCGGTGGAAGTGGCACCCACACCGCGGTTCTATCGCTGGACGTTTGCCAGTATGTGGACGCCGGGGCCGTTCGAGGCGCGGCCGCTCCGGGCTTTCTATTACATCACCGACGTCGAGCCGTCGTGGCCGGTGGAGCGGAAGGACGAGCACCTGCGCGATTTCAACTACGGCGCTCTCTGGTCGATCTCGATTCACGAGGTATTCCCCGGCCACTTCCTTCACTACCAGCACCTGCGCCAGGTGGATTCGAAGCTCCGCAAATCGATCCTGTTCTCCTCGACGGCGTTCGTCGAAGGCTGGGCGCACTACTGCGAACAGATGATGATCGAGGAAGGGTTCCGCAAGAGCGATCATCACGTGCGACTCGGGCAGCTGGCGGAGGCGCTCATCCGCCTCTGCCGCTTCATCGTCGGCATTCGGCTGCACTGCGAGGACATGTCGGTGGAGCAGGGCGTGCGGTTCTTCAGGGAAGAAGCGTTTCTCGAGGAGCCGAGCGCGCGCCGCGAAGCCGAGCGTGGAACGTTCGATCCTTCCTACATCCTGTACACCGCGGGAAAGCTGATGATCCTGAAGCTGCGCGAGGACTACAAGGCGCACGCCGGCGCGGACTATTCGCTGCGCGGATTTCACGATACGCTGCTGGCCAACGGGACCGTGCCGCTGTGGCTGCATCGCGCGCTGATGCTCGGCGAGCCCAGCGGAGAAATGCTGGAGTAATCGAATCGCGAATCGCGAACCAACCGCGAACCGCGAAGTTTGCTATGCCTCTTTACGAATACGAATGCGAAGCGTGCGCCGCCACCTTCGAAAAGATACGGAAGTTTTCGGATCCGCCGCTCGAGGTGTGCGAGAAGTGCGGCAAGGGTCCCGTGCGGAAATTGATCTCGTCGCCGGCGATTCAGTTCAAGGGCAGCGGCTGGTACATCACCGATTACGCCAAGAAATCGACGGGCGACGGCGGCGCCGCCAAGACGGCCACTGACAAATCAGACAAGGGTGACGCGAAGGCGAAAACAGAATCGGCGTCATCCCCTTCCTCGACCGAGACCGCGAAACCCTCGAAAGAGTGATCCGGACCTTATCGGGTCGGCTTCAACTCTCCCAGATCGATCGTGCGCAGGTACTCACGGAACGGATCGGCCAGATCCGGACGCCGGAGGGCGAAGTACACGACAGCTTTCAGAAAGCCAAGCTTGTTGCCGGTATCGTGGCGGACGCCGTCGATACGGCAGCCATAGATCGGGCGGGACTCGAGGAGGCGGCGCAGGCCGTTGGTGAGCTGGATTTCGCCGGTGCGGTCGCTCGCCGTGGCGGCCAGGGCCGGAAAGATGTCCGGGGTGAGGATGTAGCGTCCGATGATCGCGAGGTCCGAGGGGGCCTCGAGGCGAGTCGGTTTTTCCACCAGGTCTCGAATGCGGTATACCCCGGGCCGCACTTCCTCCGCGACGTCGATGACGCCGTAGGCGCTGACCTCTTCCTTCGGCACGCGCTCGATCGCGAGGACGGGACTCTGCACGTCCTCGAACACCCGGATCATCTGCTTGAGCGCGGGCGGCTCGGCATCGATGACGTCGTCACCGAGAATGACGGCGAAGGGCTCTTCTCCGACCAGAGGCCGCGTCACGAGCACGGCGTGTCCGAGGCCGAGCGGCTCCCCCTGCCGCACGTACGAAAAGTTGATCAGATTCGAGATCTTCTTGATTTCTGCGAGCAGCTCTTTCTTCCCGCGCGTCTCGAGGAACGTCTCCAGTTCGACGGAGACGTCGAAGTGATCCTCGATCGCATTCTTGCCGCGGCCGGTGACCAGGATGATGTTGTCGACGCCGGAAGCGACCGCTTCCTCGACGCCGTACTGGATGATGGGCTTGTCGACCAACGGCAGCATTTCCTTCGGCTGCGCCTTGGTGGCGGGGAGGAACCGCGTTCCCAATCCGGCGGCGGGAAACACTGCTTTCCGTATCACGCTGCTCTCCTGCATACTCCGCGGGTCATCATAGCAGTTAGAGTATAGGATCTAGCTCATGCTCGACCCCGCCTACGTGCGCGATCACATGGACGAAGTGCGTACCGGACTCCGCAGCCGCGGCCTGACGCCGGACGCGGAGCTGGAGCAGATCGCGACCGTTGAAACGCGCCGCCGCCGCCTGATCCCCGAGCTCGAAGGCTTGAAGCGCGAGCAGAACGCATCGGGGGACGAAATCGCAAAGGCGAAGCGGCGCGGCGAGGACGCCTCGGGGGTTTTTGCCGCGAACAAGGCGCGCGCGCAGCAGATCCGCCAGCTCGAGATCCAGCTCGAACAGGTGGAGCACCAGCGCAGCGCGCTGGTGATGACGATTCCCAACCTGCCGCATGCCAGCGTGCCGGTCGGCGGCAGCGCCGCCGACAACCAGGAAGTCCGCCGCTACGGCGAGCCGAAATCGTTCGATTTCGATCCGAAGCCGCATTGGGATTTGGGACCGTCGCTCGGCATCATCGACTTCGAACGCGCGACGAAGATGTCCGGTTCCCGCTTCGCGGTGCTGGTCGGAGCGGGCGCGCGCCTGGAACGCGCACTGATCAACTTCATGCTGGAGCTTCACACCCGCGAGCATGGCTACACCGAGATCGAGCCTCCGTTCCTGGTGAACGCGGAGGCGATGCGCGGGACCGGACAGCTGCCGAAGTTCGAGCAGGATCTCTTCAAGATCGCCGGGGACTGGGATCTCTATCTGATTCCGACGGCCGAAGTGCCGCTGACGAACTACCACCGCGGCGAGATTCTCGACGGCCGCGTGCTGCCGCTGCGCTACACGGCGTATACGCCGTGCTTCCGATCGGAGGCGGGGTCCTACGGTGCCGACGTGCGCGGCCTGATCCGGCAGCATCAGTTCGACAAGGTGGAGCTCGTCAAGTTCACGACTCCGGAGCAGTCGTACGCCGAGCTCGAAGCGCTGACCGCAAACGCGGAAGAAGTTCTGAAACGCCTCGAGCTTCCGTATCGGACGGTGGTGCTGTGCACCGCCGACATGGGATTCACGGCAGCGAAGACCTACGACATCGAGGTGTGGTTGCCGAGCCAGAAAACCTACCGCGAGATTTCGTCCTGCAGCAACACGGAAGCCTTCCAGGCGCGCCGCGCCAACATCAAGTACCGTCCTGCCGGCACGGGGAAAGCGGATTTCGTCCACACCCTCAACGGTTCCGGGCTGGCGGTCGGCCGCACGCTCATAGCCGTGCTCGAAAACGGCCAGCAGAAAGACGGCTCCGTGGTCGTTCCCGCCGCGCTCCGCCCATACATGGGCGGCCTCGAAGTCATCGAGCCTTCCCGGTAGGGGCGGGGTCTTAAGACCCCGCCCCACCACCGGGCGGCTTGACGGCCGGGCTCCGCTTCACATATATTGCACGACCACATATGGCGCCGAAGGATGACCTGAAAAAAGGCGGGGCCGAGCTGATGGTGCTCGCGGCGATCGAAGATGTGCCGCGCCATGGCTACGATATCGCGCGCGAGATCGACAGCCGCTCGACCGGCGTGCTGCGGTTTCACGTGGCATCGCTCTACCCGATGCTCTACCGGCTGGAGCGCCGCGGCTGGATCAGCGGCCGCTGGGTGGAAAAGACGGGACAGCGCCGGCGGCGTTACTACCGGCTCACGCCGGAGGGACGGCGCATGCTCGTCGCGCAGCGCGACGAGTGGCGAACGCTGATCGACGCGCTGAATCGCGCGGCCGGGCTCGAGCCCGCCTGAGCGGCCTCATGTCGCACGACTGGTACACGCTCGTCCGTGCCCGTCTGCCGCAGCTGCCGTCCGACATCGCCGAGGAAGTGTCGCAGCATCTCGCCGACTTATATGCGGAGGCGATCCGCGATGGACGCGCGCCGGCAGAGGCGACGGCGATTGCCGAAGCGGCGCTCCGCAACGACGCCGCGCTGCTGCACGATCCGCGGTCCGCATCCGTATCACGCGCGTCGCCGTGGCAGCCCGGCC
>JBKPLP010000060.1:0-11841 GCA_046731735.1 Acidobacteriota bacterium | reverse complement strand
GATGTCCGCACCACGCCGGCCTACGTGTTGTCCCGGGTAGACCGGCGTGAAGATGCGAACAGCGCTGTCCGCGCTCTTCTCGGTCTCTTCGACGATCACCACTGCCGTTGCGCCCTGTGGCATGGGCGCACCGGTCGCAATCTCAGCGCACTCGCCACGCGCGACGGCGCGGGTTGGCATGTCGCCGGTGTAGACCGTTTCGATCGAACGAAGGACTTTGGGCTCGTAGCGTCCGGCGCCGAACGTGTCTTCCGCGATGACCGCGTAGCCGTCCATCGCCGCACGATCGAACGGCGGGACGTCGACGGTCGACCGGACGTCTTCGGCCAGAACGCGTTCGATCGCACCAGCCACTGCGACTCGTTCGACTCGAGTGATGGGCGCCGCATGCTGCATCAGCAGCGCCCGCGCCTCGTCGAGCGGGACCGTCTCCCTGATCGGTCGCATCGTCGTCTTCATCGCGACAGCTCGCGAACGACGTGTCCGATTTCAGGGAGGATCAGTTTGTTCATCGCCAGGGCGACCGCGTGGGGGGAGCCGGGCAGCACGAACACGATTGTCCTGCCGATCGTGCCGGCGCAGGCGCGGGTCAGCATCGCCGCCGCTCCGATTTCATCATAGCTGAGCATGCGAAAGAGCTCGCCGAATCCATCCAGCGTCTTCTCGAGCAGTCCGGAGATCGCTTCATAGGTGGTGTCGCGCGAGGTGATCCCGGTGCCGCCGGTCGTGATGATCACCTGGCCCGCGGCTGCGTGGTTCACGACGAAGTCGCGCACCAGCGATGGTTCGTCACGCACGATCTGGCGCGCGACGACCTGGTGACCGGCGGCGGTCAGCGCCTCTACGATCGCGTCGCCGGCCCTGTCGGTCGCCGCCGTCCGCGAGTCGCTGATCGTGAGCACGACACACGGCAGATTCGTCGGCGCGTCCTTGCGATGTTCGGTCGAAGACACCCCCGCGATTCTATAGCGGCGCCGCGTCAGGTGTTATAATCAAGGTTTGCGCGCCCTTAGCTCAGTTGGATAGAGCGTCTGGCTACGAACCAGGAGGTCGCAAGTTCGAGTCTTGCAGGGCGCGCCAACCTCAGCTGGTCCTTTCCGCTCGGATAGGTGACAGTTTATTCCGAGCGGAGAGGTAACAGTTTCGGGCCGAACGGATTCTCGATCGGCTCTAGCCGACACGTCTCATCGTCGAAATACCCCAAATCGTAGTGCATGAAGGTGACGAGCCAGATGCGCTCGCCGACCTGCGTCACGCCCACGCGCTGTCCGGCGAAGACGTGACTGAGGTTGACCTTGCGTCCGCGGAAACAGATCCGCCCACAGCCGGTCACCAGGATCGTTTGATCGTGAAACGGATACGTGAGCTCCTCGAGGCCGCGATACAGGCGGGGTGAGCGCGCGTAGAGGTCGGCCGGGACCTTCATCCCGAGCGCCTGGTGTGGCCGGTCCGTGTTGTAGCGCGTGATGAAGTCATCGAATCGGGCCTGCTGTTGCAGGACGTTCGCCGCGGCCGGCTTCGTCGCTTCGCGCTTCAACGTGAGGTGCATGCGCTCATGTCGGCCGTTCTCTTGGGGGTGCCCCGGCTTGATCCGTTCGATCTGGATCCCCAGGCGCAGCCACCACACCGCCAGCTTGCTCAGTCCGTAGAGGGCATGCGCGGAGGCAAACGGCACGCCGTTATCGGTCCGAATCAGCTGCGGGAGCCCAAACTCTTTGAAGGTGCGCTCGAAGACCGTAAAGGCGAACTTCTCCTGGGTCGTCAACAGCGCCTCGCACGTCAGCAGGTATCGACTGGCGAAGTCGGTGATCGTCAGAGGATAGCAATACTTGCGATTCCCGAGAAGAAACTCGCCTTTGTAGTCGGCACACCACAGCGCATTCGGTTGGGTCGGCCTGGAGAGCTCGGTTCCAGAGGCGCGGGCCCGCTGCCGACGCCGATGACGCACCAAGCCGTGGCGATGGAGCACGGCGTGGACCGTGCTGATGGCGGGCAGATGCGGGCCGGTGAACTGCTGCCGGAGCTTTTCGCGGATCTTGGGCGCGCCCCAGCCGGGATACTCCCGCTTCAAGCGCACGATCGTGGCCTCGATGGGCGCCGGCAGCCGATTCGCCTGCCGGTGCGCGCGATGACTCCGGTCGCTAAAGGCCTGAACGCCGCAGTCCTTGTACCGGTCGAAGATCTTGTAGCCGGTCTTCCGGGAGATCCCGAACTCGGCGCACAGCGGCGCCATCTTCTCCCCCTCGAGCAGGCGGGCGACAAACCGGAGTCGCTCGTCCATGACGTGACACTCCTTCCAAGGCATGCCCCCTCCTGGTGGGGGCAAAGTGTCACCCATCCGCTCGGAATATGCTGTTACCTAACGCTCAGGAAGGACAGCTCACGCTTTGCCAACGCGTGAGCTACGGCTGGCAAGCCGCGAGAAGGCTCTTGTAGCTTTGCAAGCCGGGCTGTCCACGTCTGCCCGAGAGCTACGGCTGGCAAGCCATGTCCCGCCGAAGCGGCGTGCCGCGCGATTCGCGATTTCCGCTTCCCGTTAGTCGACATACCGCGAGGCCTGTTCTTCGAGCGCAGCCGGCAGACTGCCCCACTCCTTTCGAGCTCGTTCGAACATCACCCGCTGGGTGTAACCGCCGTGGAATTGGCCTTGTTGATCTATGACCCACCAATCCTCGATGTCGGAAGTCGGGTGTTCGTGGATACGCTCGAGGGTGCCGGTGTGCGACACCGGTGGCGTCAGATACCTCACCGTAACGGACGCCTCACCGAAATTCAGTACTTCCGCCCAGAGGTGCTCAATCTTGCCACCGTTCGTGGCGAAGGGAATCTTGACCTGGCTGTCCTTCGGTTTTGCCGCGAACAAACCGCGGAAACGTTCCAGCGAACCTCTAGCCTTCTCCATCGCGGCCAACATCGCTGGATCGTCGTCGTCAATCGCGAGTGGCGGGTATTTCGGCACGTTTCTACGTACGAACCACCACCAGAGCACACCTAGAACGGCGAGAGCCGCTACGATCGACAGAACGCTGACGATGGCCATGTTCGCCTGACGTGCAGCTTCAACCGCGGCGGCTCTGGAGCGCGTCGACCGCCGTCGGCTGCAAGCCGCCTCGGCGACATATTCGCACAGACCGCTTGGCGCGTCGGCTCCATCTGCCTGTTTCTCCGACGCCATTCTCGCGCGACCTACGGCGGGATGCGCGAGAGCGTTTGTGGCGCGTCCACGCATCCCGCATCCCGGCTCCCGCATCCCGGACCCCGGCTGCCGCATCCTCCTCTGTCTCCTCGCGCGACTGGATCGTGAGCGACCCGCTGGCGGCTCAGCCGTGACGATCTGTTCGACGCCGCGACAGGGGTCGACCTTCGCGAAAAAGTCGTAAGCTAGTCACATGCGTCGTGTCGCCGTTGCGGCGTCCTTCGCGTCCGTCGCGTCTATCGTGACCTTGGTGGCGCAAGCGCCGTCGGCAACCCCACCACAGCCGCCGCAGGTTTTTCGCTCGGCCGCGACCCTTGTGCCCATCGACGTGCGCGTCCTCGATCGCCAGGGTAAGCCGATCGGCGATCTGACGGAAGGGGACTTCGCCATTCTCGAGGACGGCGTTCCCCAGGCGATCCGGCATTTCACGCCGATGACGCTGGTGGCGCACCCCGCCGCCTCCGCACGCCCAGAGCTGCTCAAGGCCGTCGGCACGGGTGATCCGGTTGCCACGCAAAACCGGCGCATCTTTCTCATCCTGCTCGGGCGCGGGCGTCTCCAGGGCATCGGCAAAGGTGTGGACGGCATGATTCACTTCGTCCGCGATCGCCTGCTGCCGCAGGATCTTGTCGCCATCACGGCGTGGAACCGGGCGACCCCGTTTACAACGGATCGCGCCAGCATGATTGCCGTTCTCGAGCGCTTCAAGGAAATGCACGAAGGCATCGAGGGCAAGATGCAGCTGCGGTTTTCCGGACTTGCCGCCCAGTACGGGGGACCAGCGATCCCCAAGAGCATCCAGGCCGAGATCAATCGAGTCTTCGAACCAGCTGCCGCTGCTCCACGGTCGCTTGGGCCGGTGCCAATCCCGAGAGCCGATCAGATCCGCGAAGACAATCAGCGTCAGATTGACGATGTCCTCAACCCTGCTAACGATGCGAGTAAAGAGGACGCCAGCAAACCACTGAGCTCGGACGACCGAGACGTCTCGCTCGACGAGCTTCTCGGCACGATGGCGCAGACGCAGCAGGACCAGATCAATCTCTATCTGGGCATCGAGTACCTTCGCCGGATCGAAGGTGAGAAGCACCTCGTTTTCGTCTCGCCCGCCGGGCTGACGCTCCCGCGCGCCGAGAACGACCGCGACATCGCGTGGGCCGCGGCCGATGCTCGTGTCGCGATCGACATCGTCCACACGGGAGGCATGTCGCTGCCGGCAGATATCTCGGTTGCGGGCAGTCGCCTGTCGGCGGCGAGGGCGCCGTTCTCCTTCACGTTCGACTGGAGGGATTCGACCGCCGAGACGCTGTCCGAGCTGACCGGCGGGCGATTCTACGCGCGGAGGCACAAGAATGCCCTCGGCGACATGGACGCCGTGGACGATGCGACCCGGGCTGGCTACGTGCTCGGGTACTATCCGCCGAATCCCACCTTCGACGGCAAGTTCCGACGGATTACCGTGCGTGTGAACCGCCCCGGTGCAACGGTGGTGTATCGCCACGGCTACTTCGCGCGTCCCCTCGTGCGTCCATTCGATCGCGAGGCGATGACGATCTACAGCCGCATCACCTCCGCTGCGAACTACGAGGAAACGATCGCCGACATTCCCCTGAGCGTGACGGCCAGCATCTCTGGCACGGTGCCGAAGCAGCGGACAGAAGTACGCCTCAACATCGACGCTGGACGCCTCCAGTTCGAGCGGCGCGACGACAAGAACGTCGCGACCGTCGAACTGGCGGGCTTCCTCCTCACCGACAAGGAGCGGCTCGTCGGCCAGATCTGGAAGGCATTCGCGCTGACCTACACCGACGAACGACTCGTCGAGATCAAGCGCGACGGCGTCGAAATGATCTTCGACGTCGCGGTAACGGCCGTGCCCAGACGCGTGAAGATGGTCGTCTACGACATCAACGCTGATCGCCTGGGCAGCGTGAGCGTCAACCCGAAGTGAGGGCGAGATCTCCGGCTGTCTAGCCACGCGAAGGTTGCCCCTACGCTTTCCGGCCCACGGGATTAGAATCTGCCCAGCCGGACATGACGATCCTTTACAAACCTGTCTCACTGCGCCGCGTGGTCTGCGGCGCGCTGGTCGTGTCGTTGCTTCTGCTTCGTGGGCCGATAGCCCTCACGCAGACGACGGCGCCTGCGTCGGTTGTCTCGGCACAGTATGTCGAGGCGCGGGCCCGGGCGCGGGAGGTGGCCAACGCGGTGCTCGCGCGCGGGATACCCGGTCTCGCAGTGGCCGTCGCGGTCGATGGCCGTGTCGTCTACGCGGAGGGGTTCGGCTACGCGGATCTCGAGCAACGTGTCCCCGCCTGGCCTTCCACGAAGTTCCGCATCGGCAGCATTTCGAAACCGCTTACCGCCGTCGCACTCATGCAGCTGGTCGAGCAGCGCAAGATCGATCTCGATGCGCCCGTGCAGAAGTACCTCCCGTCATTTCCCAACAAGGGAGTGACGATCACTCCGCGCCTCCTTGCGGGGCACCTCGCGGGCATCCGCCATTACCAGGGCGATGAGTTTCTCTCGGCGACGCACTACGATTCGGTCGTCGACGGCCTGAAGATATTCGCCAACGATCCGCTGGTGGCGCCCCCGGGCACGAAGTACAGCTACTCGACGTACGGCTTCAATCTCCTGAGCGCGGTGATCGAGTCCGCCTCGGGCGAGCCGTTCCTCGATTACATGCAGCGCCACGTATTCGACGCCCTCGGACTTGCGCACACGACCGCCGATCAGAACCGGCTACTCGTCGCCGAGCGTTCGCGTTTCTACGCGCGTCAGAAAGACGGTCCATTCGAGAACGCCCCATACGTCGACAACAGTTACAAGTGGGCCGGCGGCGGCTTCCTGTCGACGCCGGAAGACCTGGTCCGGTTCGGCTCCGCGCTGCTTCATCCCGGTTTTCTCACCGCCGATTCCCTGAAGCTGTTGTTCACGTCGCAGAAGACCAGGGACGGCAAGGAGACGGGATACGGGATGGGCTGGTCGATTCGCAAAGCCGAGAGCGGTCAGCGGATCTACGACCATTCGGGCGGCTCGGTCGGTGGAACGTGCCAGCTGATCGTCTATCCGGACTCGCATGTGGTGGTTGCGTTGCTGACGAATCTCGGCGAGGCCCTGTGGAAAATCGGGGACGTCGAAGCGATCGCCGAGCCGTTCGCTGGAAAGTAGCTCGATCGCGGTTCGTGCTCGTGAATCCGCATCCCGCATCCCGCATCCCGTATCCCGGATCCCGAAGATACGGCATCGTGATCGCGCGGGCGAATTTGCAATCAGGCCGCACGGACGCCACAGGCACAATCGCGGGAGAGTCACGAACTTCCGGGCCGATCGGCTCTGCGCCGGGCGAACAGAGCACTCGTGACGTGGGCATGGGGGTTGCGACACCGCGGGGTACATGCGGCATGCCCGTCTATCGTTCGCCGTGTTCGCACTGCTCTCGCTGGCTGTGTTCGGCGCTGTGGCGTCCGGGAGCGCACCCGCGCCGCCTGCGGCGCCACGTGCTCCGGGACAATCCGATCCGCCACCGTCCACGCGCCAGTCGCCGCGGGTGCTCGACACGAGTCTGCTGGTCACGTGGTACGGCAATCCGTGGTCGGAGCGGATGGGGATCCTGGGACGCATGAAGGGGGAGACGCTCGCGGCGGGATTGAAGCGCCAGGCGGCCGCATACGCCGCGGTCACGGACAAGTCAGTCGTGCCCGCCTACGAACTGGTCGCGGTGATCGGGCAGCCGCTACCGGGACGCGACGGGCGGTATCGGCGCCGCGAGAGCCGGCAGGTAATCGATCGCATGCTCCGCGAGGCGCGCGCCGCTGGGTTCAAGCTGATTCTGGACGTGCAGACCGGCCACTCGAGCGTGCTCGCGGAATTGTCCTACCTCGCGCCTTACCTGCAGGAGCCCGACGTCTATCTGGCGCTCGATCCTGAATTCTCGATGGGAAACGGCGGAGTGCCGGGGCAGCGCATCGGACAGATGCACGCGGATGACGTGAACGACGCGATCGCGGTGCTCGAGTACTTGCAGGAGCGGTATCAGCTGCCGCCGAAGGTTCTGATCGTGCACCAATTCACGACGAACATGCTGCCAGACAAGGAAAAAATCTGGAGCAGCGCGATGCTGGACGTCGTGCTGGTCGCTGATGGATTTGGATCACCCGCACTGAAGCGCAATACCTACGCGACCGTGCTTCGGCAACATCCGCTCGCGTTCAGCGGTTTCAAGCTGTTCTACATTCAGGATACCGACCTGCTGCAGCCCGCGCAGGTCCTCGCGCTGACGCCGTCGCCGTCCGTGGTCATTTACCAATAGCCGGATCCCGCATCCGGATCCCGGATCCCGGATCCCGGATCCCGATCAAATCCTCAGGAAGATTTTCCGCCGGTACATCCACAACAGGATCAGCCAGAAGACGATCAGGACTCCGAGGCCCCTCAACACCGGTTCGAACGGCGGGCCGGCGATCGCGAATGGCGCGGTGCCAACGTGCCGCACCAGTGCGGACGATACGAAGTGCTCTATCGTCCAGCTCATGACGTAGATGGCGATCGAGTTGGCGCCGATGACCAGCAACGGGAACGACCAGCGCTTCCATCCTTTCCACTCGATCAGCGCGTAGAAGCCCGCCAGCATCAGGATGACGAGACCGCCGCTATAGAGCGTGTACGACGAAGTCCAGATCCGCTTGATGATCGGGTTGATGTGCAGCCACTGGAAGACGAGCCCGGCAAGCGTGAGCGCCACTCCTGCCACGACAAGGCCCTTCAGTTTCTCGACCGTGGTCCGCGAGGTCATCAGCCACTGGCCCGACCAGAGACCCAGGATCATCGTCGCCAGCGTGGGAATGAAGCTCAGGGTCGACCAGCCGCCGCCGTTGAACCGGAAAGGCGTCTGTCGCGGGAACAGATTCAGAAACCAGACATCGAATGCCCACGAGAGGTTGGAGTTCTTGTTGAAGTGCGCGAGGAAGCCGCTGTAGAGATGCGGCCAGTTCGCGGGCACGCCCACGCTGGTGTAGTCGAAATCGGGGCCCGGCAGTGGATACGCGACGAACGCCGCCCAGAACCCGATCAGGATCACCGCGAACGCCACGACCTGCACGCGAAGCGACGCGAATGCGAGCAGGAACAGGAACGTGTAGCCGAGGCCGATCTGCGTGAGCGTGTCCTCGAACGTCCAGTTCGTGGTCGGACGTTCCAGTGAACGCAAGAAGATGCCAAGCAGGATCAGCGCAACGCTGCGCCAGACGGCGTGCCCGAGCAGCCGGCCAAAGCTTTCGCCTCTGTTCCTCCGGCTCGCGATCGAGAATGGGAGCGACGCCCCGGCGAGAAACGAAAACGCCGGCTGAATCAGATCGTGGAGCGAGCACCCCTGCCACGGCACGTGCTGGGTGTTGAACGCCACAATCGACCAGAAGCGGCTTTCCGGGAATGCTCTGTGGAGCGTCCACAGCCGCATCGCCTCGGCGAGCATCAGGAACATGACGAAGCCGCGGAACGCGTCGATGGAGGTAATGCGCGTCTTCGTTGCAGGTGCGGCGGGCTGCCGCTCCGCCGCGCCTGGCAGCGGAACGGCTTCCCGTTCGGGTGCGATGACGTCGGTTAGTTTTTCGTGCATCGAACGCTCCTACCTTGCTCGATGTGACGCGAACTGCCCGCCTTCGGCTTCGCGGCGAAGGCGGGCGAACTTAGAAGCTGTACCGCACGGCAAGCCTGACCTGCCGCTCGGCGTACGAGGGATTCAAGGTCAAGATCCGCATGAAATTCCCGCTGTTGACGCTGTTCGTGGGATTGGCGAATTTGAATGTGTTCGTCACATTCGTCGCTTCAACGCGGGCCTCGATTCGATGCGTCCCCGTCAACGGGAACGATCGGAACAGGGAGAGATCGAGGTTCACCCCGCCCGGTCCGCGGAACTGATTGGTTCGCGAAGTTCCGAAGCGAACGCCGGTGGGTTGGACCCAGGCGGCGGGATCGTAATACGTACCGGCGGAGCCAATCAGGCCGATCTTGTTCACGGGCCCAACCAGGTCGGCGGTCTGCTGGTTATCTGGTGTGTTCAAGTCCGTAGCGTCGGCGGTCACCGTGAACGGCGCGCCGCTGAACGCCGCGAAGATGCCGTTGAGTTGCCAATCGTTGATCAGCATTCTGGCGATGCTGTGGCTGCCTTCACTATGCCACGGCAGCTGATATACCGCAGCCATCTGAAACACGTGCGTGCGATCGCTGTTCGCCAGCGCCCAATTGCGATCCTGAACCTCCGGATCGGGCAGCTCATAGAGGGTTCCCAATGCCATCGCGCGGCCGAGCGTGTAATGCCCTTTGAGCAGCAGCCCCTGCGTGAACGGACGCGTGATCCCGAGCTGCAGCGCGTGGTAGCTCGTCCGTCGGTACGGCGAGTAGATCTCGATGGAATTTATCCGTCCGAACGATTTGAAATACGGACGATCCGTATCGCCGCCGCCGAGATGCTGCACGTTATTGATGTTGATGGTCAGACCTTCGGCCGGGGGGAGACCGCCCACGAGCCTGTTGCCGACGTACGCGACATCCACTGAGACGTTCAGCGGTATCCGCCGCTCGAACGCAACGTTCCACGAATGCGTGCGTCCCCGATGCGTCGACTCCGGCACCGCGGTCTGCATGCCGTAGGAATTCGGCAAGTGCACGCGGCCAGTGCTCAGATCGGGGCCTTCGAGACGCGGAATGCCCTGATTGATCGTGCCGTACCAACCGAAGGTGGATGTTCCCGGCGCGGGGGGAAAGTCCGCATTCAGGACGAGCGGATAGCTGAAATCGCCCCGGAACGCTTCCTGCGCGGACATCCCGCGCGCCTCGAGCGTCGCGCCGTAGCCGGCGCGCACGACGGTCTTGTCGTTCAGCCGATAGACGGCGCCGACCCGAGGCGCGAATCCGTCCTTCGGAGCGACGAGCCCCATGTTCTTGGGGTTGCCACCCACGCCGCCGATCAAGACGTCGAGCGTGTTCAGATCGAGCATTTCGATCTGCCGATCGACGCGGCGCATGATCGGGTAGTACTCCCACCGCACGCCGAGGTCCAGCGTCAGCTGGGGCTTCACCGTCCATCGGTCGCGGAAGAACATCGCGTGCTGCCACTCGCGGCCTGTGAAGAGCTCGTACTGATAGCTCTTCCTCGCCGTGCCCACCAGACCGAGAAGAAATGCGGCGTACTGGTTGTAGAAGTTGCCGGTCTGCGAACCGGTTCCAAACGTTCGCGTAGAGTTGGTCGCAAAGTCGAAGCGGCCGCGAGGATTTGCCCGCTCGGGCTGCCAGTTATCGAGATGGAGGTAGTCCAGGCGGTAGCCGGCCCTGAAATCGTGGCTCGAAACAACCTTGCTGACGTTGGTGCTGAACGACACCGTTCCTTCGTCGCGATAGGTGGGGGTCCAGGTCGGCGAGTTGCCGAGATTCGTGAAGCCCGTCCTGAACTCCGGCATGCCGGCGTAGCGCGGATCGCCACGACCCTGATCGTTGGTTCCCGGAATGCCCAGATCGAGCCCCATGTTCCCGAGTACGAAGTCGGCCGAGCTGCAGAACTGATCGAACATCGATACGCCGAACGCGCTGTCGACGAGCAGGTTCCTGCCGAATGACCAGGTCTGCCCTGCAGTGATGAGATTGACTCTGGTATCGCCGCCATCGTGGTCGCCGTTGCCAAGGGGGAAGTTGAAGAGATCGTCGACGAGCGCGTCCATGCGGCTGTACTTGCCCCAGAGCTGATGCGCGGGCGTGCGGTTCCAGTTGATTTTGAGGTCGTAGTTGTGACGGTCTGTCGCGTTATGGCGGATCGTCCGGTAGTTCTGGGTGAATCCGCCCGCGCCGGTCCCCTCGATGTTTGGCAGCGGATAGAGCGCCAGCACCGCTTTGCTGATCGCGTTGATGCGGTTGGCGGGAATCGTGTTGTTATCGAACTGCACCCGTCCGGTGCCGGTGGCCAGGTCGCCGGTGAACGGGTCGTAGATACGCTGAAGGGTGCCATTCGTGTTCAGCGCGTTGCTGAAGTCGCCGTTCCGCAGCGCGGCGTTCGGCACGTTGAAGAAGTTATACAAGTTCTGGCGCCCGCGGTACCCCTCGTACGACCCGAAGAAGAACAGCTGATTCTTGCGGATGGGTCCGCCCAGGGTGGCGCCGAATGTCTGCCGTTCGATGGGCAGCTTCACAGGGACGGCACCTGTTCCGAAGTAATACGGTTTTGCGTTCAGCTTTTCGTTGTTGAAGAACTCGAACGCCGATCCTCTTAACGTGTTCGTGCCCGATTTGGTAGTCACGGTGATGGCGGCGCCCGCCGCCATTCCCTCTTCAGCATCCATGCTGCCGGTCGTGATGTTGACCGACTCGATCGTCTCTGCCGGCGGGATGTAGATGTTGTGATGCGGTAGCCCGACGTTGACGTTGCGCGTGCCGTCGGTGAGCGTGGTGTTGGCGGCCCCCTCCTGTCCATTCACCGGTACGTTCAACGAGCGCTCCGGTGTGTCGGTCTCGGCATTGGGCAGCGTGGCCGGCAGCGAGCCGGGCACGAGCACCACCAGCGCCTGGTAGTTTCGGAACTGGTTCAGCGGCAGATTCGTGATCTCGGTGGACTTCAGTTCCGTGTGGGTATCCGCCTTGTCCGTCTGCAGCAG
>JBKPLP010000059.1:0-16352 GCA_046731735.1 Acidobacteriota bacterium | reverse complement strand
GCCGAGGCCGTCACCTTGAACTTCGGTGACTGGCTGAGGAACCGGACCGGGTTCTCGAAGACGACGCGCTCGATCAGCGGCTCGCCGTGGCGCCGGCGCCGCATCTCGAGCGCGAAGCGCGGCACCGCAATGGGATCGCTCGGTCCCCAGTCGCACGCGCCGGCGACGCAGATCCGGTCGGGCCCGTGCTTCTCGATCACATCGGCGGCGCGCTGCGGCGAGATCTTCGTCTGCGGGTAGAGCGTCAGCCCTGCCCAGAAGCCGTGATCGCGAATCATCTCGATCGTGTGCTCCTCGGCGTGGTCGATCATGACCCGCTCCGGCTTCAGATTGCGGTAGCGCGTCAGCACGTCGATCGAAATGCGCGTGCCTTTCAGCTTGTCCTCGAGGTGCGGCGTGTGGATGAGGATCAGCTGGTCGTGCTCGAGCGCGAGCTCCACCTGCTCGGTGTAGGTGGCGATCTCGTTGCGGGTGATGCGATTCATCCCGATCTCGCCGATGCCGAGCACGGTCGGGCGTCCGAGGAAGTTCGGGATGCGCTTGAGCACGTCCTTCGACAGCGCGCGGTCGTCCGATTCCTTCGGGTTCATCGCGAGCCAGGTGTAGTGCTGCACGCCGAACATGGCGGCACGCTTCGGCTCGAACTCGGTCAGCTGCCGGAAGTAGTCCTCGACGCTGTCCCCGCAGCTCCGATCCCAGCCGGCCCAGAACGCAGGTTCGGTCACCGCGACGCACCCGGTGAGCGCCAGCTGCTGATAATCGTCGGTCGTCCGCGACACCATGTGCGCGTGATGGTCGATGTACTTCACGGCCGCGTCTCCGCGTGCGAGCCGCGATCGAACGCGCCGATGGCGCTCTTGCGATCGAGGCGTTCGAGCGGTGCGACGGTGGGATCGCTGAGCAGCGCCTGGATGCGCAACACCCGGTCGGTCCCGGCGAGCGCGGCGATGGCCTCGGCGAATACTTGCATGCGGAAGTCTCGCGCACCGGCCGCCGAGTCGATGCGATCCACACGATCGAGAAACGCGGCAATTTCCAGCAGCCGCGTCCGGTTCTCGATGAAGTACTCGTCGACGACCTCGGTGCCGGCGAGCGGAGGGTTCTGCGGTTGGGCTTTCACGTCAGGATGCCTTCTTCGCGGACGCAAGCGCGCGGTCGGTGGCGATCCGTTTCACCATCTCGATGCTCTGCAGCATCAGGTCGTGCCGCACCTCGTTGACCTCGAACGGTTCGCCGATGCCCTTCAGGAGCATGATCGTCAGCCGGCCGCCGAGATGCTCCTGGAAGTCCGCGAGCCCCTGGAGCACCGGGTGCGCGTGGCCGGGCGGTTCGATGCCCTCGCCGAGCTCCGGCGCGTAGATCTGGACGCCGATGGCCACGAGCAGATCAATGATACGCCGCCAATCGGCCTCCGCGAGAAAACCTGCCACATACGAATATGTCGTATCGAGCGCGAGGCCGATCGCGACCGCTTCGCCATGCCGCAGCCGGTGCTGCGTCATCTGCTCGAGCTTGTGCGCCGCCCAGTGGCCGAAATCGAGCGGGCGCGACGAACCGTGTTCGAAAGGGTCGCCGCCGGTTGCGATATGCCGCAAGTGCAGCACCGCCGACTGGCGGATCACCTCCTGCATGGCGGCGGCGTCGCGGTTGAGCAAGGCCTCGGCGCGCTGCTCGATCAGCTCGAAAAATGCGGGATCGCGGATGAGCGCGGCCTTGATCGCCTCGGTGACGCCGCTGCGCCAGTCGCGATCCGACAGCGTGGACAAGAAGCTGCAATCGTTGATGACGGCATACGGCGGGGCGAACGTGCCGATGTAGTTCTTTTTCCCGAACGCGTTGATCCCGTTCTTCACGCCGACCGCGGAATCGTCCTGCGCGAGCACGGTCGTGGGGACGCGGATCAGACGCACGCCACGGTGCGCCGTCGCCGCCGCGAATCCCGCCGCATCGAGGACCGCGCCGCCGCCGATTGCCACGACGTACGAGTGCCGGCACAGGGCAGCGCCGTTGATGGTTTCGAGCATGCGATCCACGTGACGCCGCTCGTTCTTGACGGTTTCGCCGCCGGGTACGATCAGGACGGGCGCGGCCAGCGAGATCGCGTCGCCGTGCGCGTCGCAGTACGTCGCGATGGCGCTGATCAGATTCGGGTGGGCGCGCTCGACGCCGCAATCGAGTACGACGACGAGCCGGGCCGCGCCATCGCGGCCGGCAACCAGATCGCGGAGAATCCGGTTCGACGGCGCGAAGACGTCCGCGGTGAAGTACACCGGATACCGGACGGCGATCTGAAACTTCTGCTCGATCACATCCATTGTTTGATCGGCGGGGTCCCCCCAGCCTCCGCTAAAGCTCCGGCGGGCCGCCGTAGCCTTGGCGAAGGCGGCTGCACCCCGCCTGGCTCACTGCACTGCGCTCGCACTTCGCTGCTCGCTCCGTTCCGTGCGCTCATCTTTTGATCGGCGGGGTCCCCGGCACCCCATCCGCCTCACTGCACTGCGCTCGCACTTCTTGTCCGCCGTAGCGCCTCGGGCGCGAAGGCGGACGCTGCTCGCTCCGTTCCCTACGTTACCGAAAAGAGCCGGGCGAGCGCTCCGGCGACGACCGCCGTTGCCAGCACGATCGCGGCGAACACGGGCCCGGCGTAGGCGGCACTGAGCGCTGCGTCCAGCAGCACCAGCGACAGCACCCCGGCTTTCACCGCACGCCGGATTACCGCGGGCCGCGGGTCGGCATACATCGCAGCAAACGCCGGCCCAACCCGCCAGGTCAGGGCCGCCGCCAGGACGATCGCCGGAATCGGCCACCCGCCCCAGCGTATCGCGATGAGGACGAGCATCGCCACGACCCCCGCGAGCACCCCCATCGCCAGCGCGGCAACCGCCTTCTTCCCGCCGTGCACTTCGCCGCGGCTGACCATCGTGACCGCAGCGATGTAGGCGACCGAAAGAAGCGCCAGGCTCCACTGGCTCGCAGCCGCGGCGGGCACCGCAGTCATCCCGAGCACCAGATTGAGCCCGCGGCACGACCCCATGGTGAGCGGGCCGGCAAATCCATGCCTCTTTGCGACTGCGTCATAGAAGAGCACGCATAGTGCGAGCCCCAGCGCCACAGTGCCAGAGAGCCGAGTCGCCCCCGACGCCAGCGCGACACCGGCGGCCAGCAGCGCGCCGCCGAGAACCGCGGCCCGCGCCGCCGGGACCCGGCCGCTCGGGATCGGCCGCTCGGGCCGTTCCGACGCGTCCAGGGCGCGATCGAAGTAGTCGTTGAGAACAACGCCGCCCGCGTAGAGACAAACCGTCGCCGCGATCAGCCAGGGTAGCCGTGACGCCTGCCCCCGTCCGGCGACGGCATAGCCTGCCAGAACATCGGCAATCGCGGTCACGACGTTGGGGGGGCGCAAGAGCTCGAGATAGCCGCGTAGTGCGTCGTTCACGCTCCCCCGACGGCGACGCGTAGCGCTGCCAATTCTACAACCGCACCTAAGTACTGAAAAAACGGTAGTTTACCGTCTGAGCGCGGTTCGCGCAAATCGGGCGAGCATCCGCCATGCGCCGGAGAGCCGACGCGCAACCGCGGCCACCGGCGCGTCCGTTTCCTCCGCGACCTCCCTGGCGGCGAGGATTTCCGCATCGCGCGCCCTGTCCTCGAAGCTGGCGTCAGCCCACGTCGGGCGGCCGGTTCCAGTGCGCGTCGCGGCGAGGGTCCCGATGGCCGCGCCATCGATGAGCTCGGTGACATGTTCGAGCTCGTGCGCCAGTAATTCCGCGAACTCTCTCGACGCGGGTGGAATCTGCACTTCCACGATCAGCAACCCGGACTCGTAGCGCCGCGCGACGGAACGCGCCCGCACGCCGGCACCCATCGGTGCGATCGACAGCGTGACGGTGACGCGCGCCGAGGGTGACGTTGCAATACGAAGACACTGCACGCGCAGCGTGCGCGATCGCGCGAGCAGCCGTGTCACGGCGGGACGCAGATCGCGGTCGACCTGGATATTCGGCGGAAGCGAACGGCATTCGGCGCCGCGCGCGGTGAACGCCACGGGATGCAGGAGCGAGTACAGCGAGAACACGACGGACGAGACGACGCTGATCATGTGGAGGCGTAACAGCAAGCGCGGATCCCCTCGCTCGAGTCTCCATCGTCCTCCGCGTGCAAGTCGCTGCAACGACAATGGGTTAGATGCGCGCGCCCTAGGCGATCGCCAGAATTGTCGTACTGCAAAAACAGACAATTTTGTTTCGTCCTGCCTATGCACCGCGACTTCACGTCCGTCCGAAGCGACCGCGGGCGCTTCGCTGAGGTAAAAATCTTGGATCGTGCCGAATGTCCGTTGACGTGCCGCTCGTGGCCATGGAGAATTGAAACGCACCGTCGAGATCGACAGACAATTTTGTCTGATACCCCCTTATGACCACGAAGCCCGCGACCCGCGCCCTCAGCACCACCGACACGCCGTCGAACGAACACGAACGCCTCGCCACGCTGCTGCAGATCAGCGGCGCACTCTCCAGCACGTTGAACGCCAAGGCAGGCATCCAGGAGGTGCTCGAGACGCTCGCGCGCCGCCACTCGATTCCCCAGAGCCTCGTCGTCCTCATCGACGAGGACGGGCGGCAGCTGCATGTGGAGGCGGCGCACGGCTTGAGCCGTCCCTCGCACCACATCCACTACACGCTCGGCGACGGGGTCGTCGGAAAGGTCGTCGAATCCGGCAAGGCGGTCGTCGTCCCGCGCGTCAGCAAGGAGCCGACGCTGGTGCTGCCCGCCTCCGGGCGCAACGACCACCATGACGACGAATCGAGCTTCATCTGCGTGCCCATCGGATTCGACCGCCGGGTCGTCGGCGCACTGGGGGTCAATCTCAAATTCAAGGCCGACCGCAATTTCGACCGGTCGAAGGCGTTTTTCAGCGTCACCGCATCGATGATCGGGCAGGCGCTGAAGGTACAGCGGCTCGTCGCGGCGCAGCACCGGCGGCTGGTCAACGAGAATGCACACCTGCGGCAGGAGCTCAAAGAGCGCTACGACTTTGCCGGGATCGTCGGGAACAGCGGCCCGATGCAGCGGGTCTACGAGCAGGTCGCACAGGTCGCGCGAACCAGCACCACCGTGCTGCTGCGCGGCGAGTCAGGGACGGGCAAGGAGCTGATTGCCCACGCCATCCACTACAACTCCGCGCGGGCGAAGAAGCCGTTCGTCAAAGTCAGCTGCGGCGCGCTGCCGGACACCCTCATCGAATCCGAGCTGTTCGGCTACGAGAAGGGCGCTTTCACGGGGGCCGACGCGCGGAAGAAGGGCCGGTTCGAGCTCGCCGAAGGAGGCACGCTGTTCCTCGACGAGATCGGCGACGTGCAGCTGTCGACGCAGGTCAAACTGCTGCGGGTGCTCCAGGAACGGGAATTCGAGCGCCTCGGCGGACATGAAACGCTCAAAGCGGACGTGCGCCTGATTGCCGCCACGAACAAGGATCTGGAGCGCGCCATCGAGCAGGCGAAATTCCGCGAGGACCTGTTCTACCGGCTCAACGTCTTTCCCATCTTCATCCCGCCGCTGCGCGAGCGTAAGCCGGACGTCCTGCTGCTCGCGGACCATTTCCTGCAGCGGTATTCCGCGGAACACGGGCGGGACATCCGGCGGTTATCGACTCCCGCCATCGACATGTTGACCTCGTACCACTGGCCCGGCAACGCCCGCGAGCTGCAGAACGTGATCGAGCGCGCCGTCCTCGTCTGCGACGGCCACGTGATCCACGCCCACCATTTATCGCCGACGCTGCAGACGGCGGAGGCATCCGGGACGGTGATGAGCATCGCGCTGGACGACGCGGTGGCGGCCTACGAAAAGGACCTGCTGCAGGACGCGCTGAAAAGCGCGCGCGGAAACCGCGCCAAGGCTGCGCGCCTGCTGCGCACCACGGAACGGATCGTCAATTACAAAGTGCGCAAGCTGGGAATCGACTGGAAGCGGTTCAAAACGTAACCGCATTTTTTTCGCCCCATGTGCAATTCCGTAACAGCGCCGCGAGACGACATGGCGCGGTTTCGCGGCAATCCTCAGGAAAAACGCGTGGCACTCGGCTTGCCCCTGAAGGATGCACGGAGGCGATGAGTGATTCGAAGCGGGCCAGGGCGTGTGTTGATCGTCGAGGACGACAGGACCACGCTGTCCGGCTGGGTCGAGCTGCTGGCCGACGCCGGATACCACGTGACCGGTGTGTCGTCGTACGAGCACGCGCTCGATGAGCTCGCCCAGCTGCCCGACCTGCTCATCACCGACGTTCGCCTCGGTGTCTACAACGGGCTGCAGCTGGTCGTCCGCGGCCGCATGATGAATCGCCACCTGCAGGCGATCGTCGTGACCGGGTACGCCGACCAGGTGGTGCTTCGCGAAGCGCTCCACCTGCACGCGGAACACCTCGAGAAGCCCGTCGATATCGACCGGCTGATGCTGCTCGTCGAGAAGGCGCTCGCAGCTCCGGCCAACAGACGCGCCTGCTAGAGCAGGGCGCCGCCAGCCGTTTACCGCCTCGCCGCGCTACTCGCGCGGCTCGTGACTCGTGGCGCCGTCCGCCGCGCGCCACACGTAGGCTTGCCCGGTCATCCCGGTCGCCTTGCCGTAGTGGTCGAGGGTCTGGTTCACGAACGCATCCGCGCGCGGCGCCTCGACCAGCGCGACGGCGCATCCGCCGAACCCTCCGCCCGTCATGCGCGCGCCGACGCTTCCCGCGCGCTGTGCCGCGTCCACCATCGCGTCGAGTGCCGGCGCCGACACCTCGAAGTCCTCGCGCAGGCTGCGGTGGCTTTCGTCCATCAGCGTCGTGATGCGCCGCAGATCCTGGTCGCGCAACGCGGACGTCATCTCGAGGACGCGCGCGTTCTCGCTGACAACGTGGCGGGCGCGGCGAAACGCCACGTCGCTGATCCCCGGCGGCCTGGTCGCGAGATCCGCCGGCCGCACGTCGCGCAGTGCGGCGACACCGTAGGCGCGCGCGGCCGCTGCGCACTCCTCTTGGCGTTCGTTGTAGCTGGAGGCCGTGAGATCGCGGCGGGTCGTCGTGTCGAGCACGACAACCCGCAGCCGCTCGGGGATCGCAATGGGTTGGAGTTCGAGCGAACGGCAGTCAATCAGGATCGCGTGATCGCGCCGGCCCGCGGCAGATGCGAGTTGATCCATGATGCCGCACTGCAGACCCACCCACTGGTTCTCGGCACGGAGTGCGATCCGCGCCATCGCCGCCGCGGCCCACGGCAGGTTCGAAACGTCGGCAAAGGCGCGCGCCGCCGCGATTTCGAGCGCTGCCGAGGACGAGAGCCCCGCCGCGATCGGGACCTCGCCGAGAATGACGCCATCCCAGCCGGTCAGCTGATAGGCGGCTTCGCGCAGCGCCCAAGCCACCCCTTTCAGGTATTCCGCCCAGCCGTGCGTGTGGTTGGCGTTCGGGGCCAGGTTCTCGATATCGAACTCCGCCGTCTCCTCGAAATCGATCGACCGCACGTGAACGATCCGATCCGAGCGACGAGCGAGGGCGATCCAGATGGCGGGTTCGATGGCGAGCGGCAGCACGTATCCGTCGTTGTAGTCCGTGTGTTCGCCGATCAGGTTCACGCGTCCGGGGGCGCGGACGATCGACTCGGGCGCGTTGGCGAAACGAACCGCGAATTCTCGCAGCAGGCGCGCCTTCGCGACGGAAGGCTCGTGGGTCACCGCGACTCCAGCATATAAAGAGGATAGAGGAGGACGTACTGGTCACCGCGCGCATCAGCGATCATTTCGACGGCCGCCGTTTCTTCAACGCCACCGGCGCCGCCGGCCAGCCGTTCAGCGCCGTGCCCCGGATGTTGCGCGAGCCGCGCACGCCGTGGCCGGGAGCGATCCCGGTTCGGCAGGTCGTACCGCCGCCGGTTCGAGATGCCGCCGCGGCGATCACCTTCATCGGACACTCGACATTCCTCGTGCGGACGCCGTCGGGTCACTTCATCACCGATCCCGTTTACGCGATGCATGCGGGGCCGTTCGGTCGCTTCGGTCCGCGGCGCGTCCGTCGTCCGGCGGTGGCGTTCGACGACCTGCCGCGCATTTCGACCGTTCTATTGAGCCACAACCACTACGATCATTGCGACCTCCACACGCTCGCCGCGCTGCGGGAACGGGATCAGCCGCACGTGATTACACCGGTGGGCAACGCCCGGCTGCTCCGCGCTGCCGGCATCGCGCACGCCGAGGAGCTCGACTGGTGGGGCGAGAGTGCCGCCGCTCCATTTCGCGTCGTGCTCACGCCGGCGCAACACTTTTCCGCGCGGACGCCGTTCGATCGCAATCGTGCGCTGTGGGGCGGATTCGTGTGCTCTGCGGGACCGATCCGGATCTTCTTCGCGGGCGACACCGGATACGCGCCGCACTTCCGCGACGTGCGCGCGCGCTGCGGGGTCGTCGATGTCGCGCTGCTGCCAATTGGCGCCTACGAACCGCGCTGGTTCATGAAGGACGTGCACATGAACCCGGCAGAGGCCGTGCAGGCGTACGAAGACCTCGGCGCGCCGCGCAGCATCGCGATGCATTTCGGGACGTTTCAGTTGACAACCGAAGGCATTGACGAGCCGGTGCGCGCGCTCGAGGCGGCGCTGGACGCCCGCGGGATTGCGCGCAGCAAGTTTCGCGCGCTCGAGTTCGGCGAAACCGTGTTCGTGTAGGGCGGCCCTTGACGGCCGCCTGTTGCCGGGCCCTAAAGCCCCGGCCTACCGTTCGTGTAGGGCGGCCCTTTACGGGCCGCCTGTTGCCCGGCCTATAACATCACGGCCGAGATGCGCGGGACGGTGCGGGCGCGGCGGCCCGCCTTGTCCTGGTACATCCGCTCGTCGCCAACCGCCAGGAGCTCTTCGAGCGTGCTGCCGTCCTGCGGAAAGCGCGCGGTGCCCGCGCTGATCGACAGGGGTACGCGCACGCCGATGCGCGGCTCGAAGGGATACGCCGCGACGGCGTTCTGGATGTCCTGTACGCGCCGCGCCTCGTGTTCCGGGGTGCAGTCCCAGAGCACGACGACGAACTCGTCGCCCGCGAACCGTGCGCACAGATCGTTCTGGCGAACGGTGAAGCGGAGCACCGACCCGATCGCGCGGAGCGCGCGGTCGCCAGCCTCGTGGCCGTAGGTGTCGTTGATCTCTTTCAGCCGATCCATGTCGAGCACCACCACGCCGACGCTGCCCTTCGTCCGGGCGGCGTGCGCCAGGCCGGTTTCCACCTGGCGATCGAGCGATCGGCGGTTGGCCAGACCGGTCAGCGGATCGGTATGCGATTCGTGCTGCGTCTGCTCGAAGCGTGTCGAGTTGAAGATCACGGCGGCCGCCTGGTCGCTGACGCGGCCCAGAATGCGGCGGTGCTCGTCCGTGAAGCCGTGGGCGGCGGTGTCGTAGACCACAAGGCCGCCGATGAGGCGATCGTCAAAGCGCAGCGGGCACGGAAGCAGCGACATGAGCTCTTCACCGTGCGCGTCACGGCCGTCGGCGCACGACGGCAGCTTGAGCGCGATCTCGCTCCACGACTTCGGCTCCCACTTGAAGAGCGCCTCGGTCCCCGGCCCGTGGGCGTAACGGCACTCGTAGCCGCCCTCCTCGCTGCCGAGGAACAGCGCGCACGTGACGAACGGCACGAGCCGGCTGACTTTGTCCTGAATGAGCGCCATCGTATCGGACACGCCCAGGCTGGATCCGAGCGCCTGCGCGATCTCGTAAAGCGTTTGTTCTTCGCGGTGCGCGCCTGCGATGTCCTGGAGCGCTCCCTTGTCTTCGATTCCGGCCCAGGCGCCATCGTCCATCGCCGGCGCGGCCGCCGCGTTCTCCGGCAGGTCAAAGCGCGCGACGAACAGATCGACGAGCGCCGGATCGAAGATCGCTCCGGCATTCTCGCGAAGGACCGCCAGCGCCTCGCGCTGGGTGCGGGCGGGCCGGTACGGACGGGCCGCCTGTACGGTGCTGTAGCAGTCCGCGATGGCGAGGATGCGCGCCCCGATCGGGATGTCATCCCCGCGCAAGCCGGCAGGGTATCCGTGGCCGTCCCACCGTTCGTGATGGCACAGCACGAGCTCGCTCACCGGCGCGCCGAACGGTACGTCGCGCAGGATCTCGGCGCCAACGCGCGGGTGGATTTTGACCCGGTCGAATTCTTCCGGTGTCAGCGCGTCCGGCTTGGAGAGAATGTGTTCGGGCACCGCCATGTTCCCGATGTCGTGCAGCAGCGCGGCGGTCCGGACTGCCTGAACGTCGCGGTCGGATAATCCGGCGGCCTCGGCCAGCATCGCCGCGTACTGCTGAATCGACCGCACGTGATCCGGAGTACAACCCGCCTTCGCTTCAATCGCGAGCGCAAGCGCTTCGATCGTCGCCAGCTGCACTTCCATCGCCCGATGCGTTTCGTCCTGTTCCTCGCGCAGCCGTGCGACGACCGTGTGGTAGCTGCGGAACACCAGATAGAGCGGGACCGCCAGCAGCGCCAGCCATCCAAGCCAC
Organism: Acidobacteriota bacterium; assembly: GCA_046731735.1. Taxonomy (GTDB): domain Bacteria; phylum Acidobacteriota; class Vicinamibacteria; order Vicinamibacterales; family 2-12-FULL-66-21; genus JALZOC01. The sequence goes on along the minus strand of JBKPLP010000059.1, from coordinate 5,844 downwards.
CCGCGCGAGGGGGCAGCCGTCGCGACCGCGGCGAGCGCTGCGCCGGCGAGGTAGCTCGGCGCGCTCCACAGGAAGTTGCGATGCCAGATGCGCCCGACCGGCTGCCGGGATGACAAACCAATTGCGGCGGCGACCATCCCCGTGTTGGTCAAGAAGTAAATGGGGGCAATGATTGCGGCGGTGCGGAAGAGCGACGCGATGCCCGGCTCGCCCCAGTTCAAAAGGACTGCGACGGCTCCGACCACCCAGACCGCCAGCGTCAGCGACGCGATGCTGAACAGGACCCGGTGCGGTGGATTGCGCACGCCGACGCGCAGCGTGCATTGGCCCCACGCGCTCAGAGTCGTGATGCAGGTCGCCTCAGCTGGCCCGAGCGCCAGCAACGCCCAGAAATTGATCGCGTGCGCGAGCGAGAGGTTCGAGTGGCCGCGGCCGAGCGGCAGCTCGATCTTCGCGGCCGACGTGCCGAGCGCGAGCGCCATCAGCAGCGCGAACTGCCACGGGTGATCGAAACGCAGGCGCAGCGCCGCGGCGGCGAGAGACGCCGCTCCCGCAAGAACGACGATCGCGACATAGATCTGAGCGACAGCTGGCAGCGTCCGGAAGGTCGCCGTACCCGGCGTCAGCGGCTTCATCCCGCGGTCCTCGCGTCGATGAGCCATCCCGCGCGGACCAAGTCGGGAAACCGCGGTGCCACTATCCGGTTCGGCTGCGCCTTGAGGCGTTCGACGAGCGTGACGAACAGCTGCACGATCTCGGGTTGATAGCCTCGTCCGGCGCGATCCTGCAGCATGGCGATGGCACGGTCGTGGGGAAAGGCGCGCCGATAAGGCCGATCGGATGTGAGCGCGTCATAGAAGTCCGCAACTGCGAGGATGCGTGCGCCGACCGGAATGGCATCGCCGGCCAACCCGTCGGGATAACCGCTGCCGTCCCAGTGTTCGTGGTGATGGCGCACGATCAGCGCAAGCGGACCGGGATACGCGATCGCCGCCAGCATGTCGGCGCCGATCGTCACGTGCTGCTTGACGTGATCGTATTCGTCGGCGGCGAGCGGGCCGGGCTTGTGCAGCAGCCAGTCTGGAATCGCGAGCTTGCCGATGTCGTGGAGCAGAGCCGCATGGTCGAGCGCGTCGATCGTGTGGGCATCGCAGGCGGGCACGCTTTCGGCAAGTGCCAGCGCGTAGGCGCGGACGCGTTCCGCGTGCTCATAAGTGGCGGCTTCCCGCGCATGCATGGTCCGCGCGAGCGCCTCGATCAGCTGCAGCCTGGAGTCCTCCGCCGACACCCGTGCGACATGCGGCGGCATGCTCCGCAGTCCGGGATGACTGAACGTGACACCAGAAGACAGCAATGACACGACGCGTCGCCGAAACGCAAGGGGAGTGCCCGTTCGGGCGCTCGTGTGCGCCCGATGCTCCAGCGCGTACTCCGCGCGTTAAGTCGTTTGTCGACAAGGTTTCGGGATACTCGGCGGGACAGGTTCCGTTTTCCGGTGTGCGGAGGAAGCGCACAGGTTGTTTCGTTTCGGACCAGTCGAGCGCAAAACAGGGATCGCAGCTACGGCCTTTCATTTAATATTCGGGCGTGCTTTCCCCCCGCGCCTGGGCCAGGAATTCCTCGGTCTCGCTGTTCACGGCGGTTTCTCTGGTCGCGTTGTTGTCCCTCCCCGTGTTTTCCGCGTCCCTGTCTTCTGCGGCTCAGGACCAGGCCGCGAACGGCACGTCGATCAGCTTCAACCGGGAGATCCTTCCGATTCTCGCGAACAACTGCTTCGCCTGTCATGGTCCGGACGAAAAGCATCGCGAGACGAAATTTCACTTCGACACCGAGGAAGGGGCGTTCGCCAAGAAGGGCGTGATCGTACGGGGCAGTGCCGAGGACAGCCTGCTCATCGAGAAGATCACCGAGCCGAACCCCAAAGACCGGATGCCGCCGCCAGAGTCCGGACATGTGCTCACGGATCGGCAGATCGACTTGCTGCGCCGCTGGATCGATCAGGGCGCCAAGTGGGACAGACACTGGGCGTACGTTCCACCCGCGCGTCCGGAGCTGCCGCCGGTCCGCGACGCGTCGTGGGTGCGAAATCCGATCGATCGGTTCATCCTCGCGCGGCTCGAGCGCGAAGGGTTGAAGCCGTCAACGGAAGCGGACCGCGCCACACTCCTTCGCCGCGTCACGTTCGACCTCACCGGCCTGCCGCCGACGCCGGCGGAGATCGACTCGTTCCTCGCCGACACGTCGCCCGACGCGTACGAGAAGCGCGTCGACGCCCTGCTGCAGTCGCCGCACTACGGCGAGCGCATGGCGATGCCGTGGCTCGATGCCTCGCGATACGCAGACTCCCACGGCTACCACATCGACAGCCATCGCGACATGTGGCCGTGGCGGGACTGGGTCATCGCGGCCTTCAATCGCAACATGCCGTTCGACGAGTTCACGATCGAGCAGATCGCCGGCGACCTGCTGCCCAACGCGACGCGCGACCAGATGATTGCGTCCGGGTTCAACCGCAATCACATGATCAACTTTGAGGGAGGCGCGATCGCCGACGAGTACCAGGTCGAGTACGTCATCGATCGCGTGGAGGCCACCTCGTCCGCCTTCATGGGGCTGACGATGGGATGCGCCCGGTGCCACTCGCACAAGTTCGATCCAATCACGCACAAGGAGTTCTACCAGTTCTTCGCGTTCTTCAATTCCGTCCCGGAGCAAGGCCTCGACGGACGCACGGGCAACGCGATGCCGGTTCTGCCGCTGCCGACTGCGGAGCAGCAGTTGAAGCTGGACGAGATCAACGGCGCGATCAAAGAGAGGCAGACGGCGCTCGCCGACCCGGCGGTCGCGCCCCTCCAGCGCGACTGGGAGCGGACCGTTGCCGACAAGGGGCCGTCGCGCGACGCCGACGGGCTGGCCGCGCATTACGAGCTGGATGGCAACTTCTCGGACATGTCGGGACGCTACCAGCACGGACGAACGATCGCCGGTGAGCCAACCTTCGATTCCGGGCAGGTGGGGCGAGGTGCATCGTTCGACGGGGATACGGAGATCAGCTTCGGGAATGTCGGCGCCTTCGATCGCACGGATCCCTTCACGATGGCTGTCTGGGTCAGGGGCGGCGGCAACCTGCCGATGTCGGGCTTCCAGAAGGTCGATCCGGAGAGCCGGCGCGGCTACGAATGGATGTTCGACGACATCGCGCTCGTCGGGATCCAGCGATGGGCGGCACGGCTCACGATCCGGCTCGCCTCCGACGCGGGCGACAACGCCATCCAGGTACGCACGCGCGAGCGGCTGCGGCTCGGAGACTGGTATCACGTCGGCGTCACGTACGACGGATCCGGCAAGGCAGCCGGTCTCGCCGTCTATCTAAACGGTAAGCCAGCCGACGTGGAGGTCGGGCGCGATTCGCTGACTGGCCCGATCAAGACCGCCGCGCCGCTTCGACTCGGGAGCAAGTCCATCGGCAAGCCGTTCGTCGGACGAATCGACGATCTGCGGTTGTATACGCGGGTGCTTCCGGCGAGCGACATCGAATACCTCGCGATTCATTATCCGGTGCAGGTGCTCCTTTCCGGCGTGACGGGAAAGCCATCGAAGGAGGAGAGCGATCGGATTCGCGACTACTTCCTGACCTACGCCGCGCCCGACGCACTGCGCACGGCGTACGCGGAGCTGAAATCGCTGCGGACCGAGCGCGACGACTTCAACAAGACCATTCCGACCACCATGGTGATGGCGGAGATGAAGAAGCCGCGCGACACGTTCATTCTCGCGCGCGGCGACTATCGTAATCAGACCGAGAAAGTGGAGCCCGGCGTTCCGGCGATCCTTCCGAAGCTCCCCGATGGCGCGACGCTCAACCGGTTGACGCTGGCGAAGTGGCTCGTCGATCCAGGACACCCGCTCACCTCGCGCGTCGCCGTGAATCGATTCTGGCAGACGTACTTCGGCTACGGCATCGTCAAGACGCAGGAGGATTTCGGCGTTCAGGGGGAGCCGCCGGTTCACCCGGAGTTGCTCGACTGGCTGGCGACCGAGTTCGTGCGCAGCGGGTGGGACATGCGCGCGATGCAGCGTCTGATCGTCACGTCCGCGACGTATCGGCAGTCGTCGGCAGTGACGCCGGCGCTTCTGGAGAAGGATCCGGAGAACCGCCTGCTCGCGCGCGGCCCGCGCGGCCGCCTGCCCGCCGAGCTCATTCGCGACAACGCGCTGGCGGTGAGCGGCCTGCTGAATCCCGCGATCGGCGGCCCGAGCGTCTTTCCGTACCAGCCGAAGGGGATTTGGGAGGAGCTCGCGTTCGGTGACGGCTTCTCGATGCAGTCGTATCAGCAGAGTCACGGCACCGACCTCTATCGCCGCGGTATGTACACGTTCTGGAAACGGACCGCGCCGCCGGCGTCGTTCGCGACGTTCGATGCGCCCGATCGCGAGAAGTGCACGGCGCGTCGCGCGCTCACGAACACGCCGCTGCAGGCGCTCGCGCTGCTGAACGATCCCACGTACGTCGAAGCGTCGCGCGCGCTCGCGCAACGCGCGATCCTCGAGGGCGGGCGCGATCCGAACGGCCGCATCCGGTATGCGTTCCGGCTGGTGACCTCGCGGCCGCCTGGCGACAAGGAAGTCAAAGTGCTCGGGACGCTGCTCGCCTCCCGGCTGAAAGCGTTTCGCGAAGACCGCCAATCGGCCCTGAAGCTGTTGTCGGTGGGCGAATCACCACGCGACAGGCGCCTGGATGCGGCAGAACTCGCAGCATATACGACCGTCGCGAGCGTGATCTTCAACCTGGACGAGACCATTAGCAAGCAGTAGCGTCCGCCTTCAGGCGGACAACGAATACGATCATGAGCATCACACACGCCCTCGAGCTCCAGCTGACGCGCCGTCAGCTTTTCGGGACTTGCGCGCAGGGGATTGGCATCGGCGCGCTCGCCTCGCTGCTCGGTTCGGAGCTCGTCGCCGCCGCCGAAGTCCGCGATCCAAAGACGGGCGGCCTGGTCGGGCTGCCGCACTTCGCGCCGAAGGCGAAGCGCATCATCTTTCTGCACCAGTCGGGCGGACCGTCCCAGCTCGAGACGTTCGACTACAAGCCGGGTCTTCTGCAATACCAGGGGACTCAGATTCCCGACTCGGTCCGCCAGGGGCAACGCGTCGCGCAGACGATGGGGCAGTCGTCGCTGCCCGTCGCGCGGTCGACATTCGGGTTCGCGCGGCACGGAGAGGCGGGTACCTGGGTCAGCGAGCTGCTGCCGTACACCGCGAAGATCGTCGACGACATCACCGTCATCAAGACGATGAACACGGAGGCGATCAACCACGATCCGGCGATCACGTTCATCCAGACGGGATTCCAGCAGCCCGGACGTCCGAGCATAGGGGCGTGGCTCAGTTACGGCCTCGGGAGCGAGAACCAGAATCTTCCCGCGTTCGTCGTGCTGCTGTCGCAGGCGCACGCGATCAATACGGATCAACCCTTGTTCTCGCGCCTCTGGGCGAGCGGGTTCCTGCCGTCCAGTTTCCAGGGCGTCCGCTTCCGCGCGGGCAACGCGCCGGTGCTGTTCCTCGAAGATCCGCCTGGCGTGAGCAAGACGACGCGGCGTCAGATGCTCGACGCCATCGCCAAGCTGAATACGGTCACCCACAACGTGTACGGCGATCCGGAAATCGAGACGCGCATCAAGCAGTACGAGATGGCGTATCGCATGCAGACCTCGGTGCCGGACCTGATGGACCTCTCCAAGGAACCCGACTCGGTATTCGAGCTGTACGGCCCCGAATCGCGAAAGCCCGGCACCTACGCCGCCAACTGTCTGCTGGCGCGGCGGCTCGCGGAACGGAACG
>JBKPLP010000058.1:0-13988 GCA_046731735.1 Acidobacteriota bacterium | reverse complement strand
ATCCGAGACCGCGATCGTGCACGGCTCGACGCCGTGGCACGTCATCTTTTCGCGGTCGTCCATCTGGCTGCTTGGCGCGCAATACATTTGCCTGTCGTATGGCTGGTATTTCTACATCACGTGGCTGCCCACCTATCTTCGCGAGACGCGCGGCACGAGCGTCAAAATGGGTGCGCTCCTCTCGGGTCTGCCGCTGCTGCTTGGAGGAGTGGGGTGCCTGATCTCGGGCTGGACGATTCCGCGCCTCGCGCGCGTGATCGGCATCAACCTCGCGCGGCGCGTCATCGCCGTGATCGGCTTCGCCGGCGCGTCGGCGTCGATCCTGATCTTCACGCGCATCGACGATCCGACGCAGGCGATGCTGGTGCTCGGGGTGGCCGGCCTGTTCAACGATTTCGTCATGCCCGCAGCGTGGGCCGCGTGCATGGACGTCGGCGGCCGTTACTCCGGCACCGTGTCGGGCACGATGAACATGATGGGAAACATCGCCGGGGCGATCTCGCCGCTCGCGATCGGCTATCTGCTCTCGTGGACCAACAACAACTGGCCGCTGACGTTCTATGTCTCTGCGTCGGTGTACTCGCTGGGTGCGGTCTGCTGGTTGTTCATCGACGCGGTGACGCCGATAGAAGTCAGGGACTGACGGCTTCGCGGTCCGTTCGGGGCTTCGCTGGCCGTTCGGTGACTTCGCGGTCCGTTGGGAGTTGGGAGCTGGCGCGTTCCGTTCGGCGACTTCGCTGTCCGTTCGGGGGTTTCACTGGCCGTTCGGCGACTTCGCGGTCCGTTGGGGCTTCGCTGTCCGTTTGGCGACTTCGCGGTCCGTTGGACGACTTCGCTGTCCGTTAGTTCGTTCGCCCCCTCGCAGGCAACGGACGTTGGCACAGCCAGTGCCTCTCAATGAGGCATGGCGACACTCCAATCTCACGAAGACATTGATGCCTGGAGACTTGCCACCGAACTGAAAGAGTGGGTGTTTCGGATTATCAAACGCCCCGAGGTCGCGAGGCATTTCAGATTCTGCGATGACATCAGCCGCTCGTCACGATCTGCGCCGGCGAACATATCTGAAGGCTTCTGGCGCGGGAAGCAGCGTCCACGCGAAAACGCGAAGTTCGTCAGTTATGCGCTCGGGTCGATAGGTGAGACGAAGAATCACCTGCGGGATGCATTTGTCGAGAATTACATCGACGAGCAGGAGTACAACGCCATCATCGCGTTAGCCGTCCGCGCCCTCCAAGTAACCGACGGGTGGTACCGACATTTGCTGTCTTTGTGCCAGTCTGGCGCTGCTGACAACGGTAGCGAAAGAAAGCCGCGCACCTAACGATCAGCGCCAGCTCCCGACGGACGGCGTCAGTTCCGAACGGTCCGCGTCAGCCCCAAACGATCAGCGTCAGCTCCCAACGGACAGCGAACTGGCCCAACGGACAGCGAACCTCCTCAACGGCCCGCGTCAGTTCCAAACGATCAGCGTCAGCGACATAATGCCGCATGCGAATCCCGCGATATTGGGCGCGCGCGGAAGAGCAGGCGCCGCCGAACTACGAGGGCGTCGGCGGCATCACCGTGTGGGGCTGGTCCGACCACAGCCAGGTCGATGCGGAATTAGACGCGCGCCAGCGCCTCACGGAACTGCTCGATCGCTTGCGGCAGGGTCTCGGGTTTCCGAAAGGATACGCGTACGGGACGAGGGCGCTGCGCGAAGAGATTCTCGAAGAGCTGCGCGATCGCAGTGGCACAATCGATACGCTGCTAACCCGCAACAGCTATGGCAGCGTCGTCCTGAATGCCGGACAAGTGCTGTTCGTCGATATCGACGTTCCGTGGCCCACAACCGGTCAGCGCCTGGCACGGCTGTTCGGATCGCAGAGGCCGACTCCTGAAGCAACGACGCTGACGCGTATTCGTGACGTTCTGCAGAACGACCGGGACGGTAGCTACAGAATCTACCGGACTGCCGCGGGCTTTCGCATTCTCGCGACCGATCCGCTCTTCACTCCGGCTTCGTCGACGGCCGAGCATTTGATGAAAGCGCTCGATGCAGATCCAGCGTTCATACAACTCTGCCGGGTTCAGGAAAGCTTCCGCGCTCGGCTGACGCCAAAACCTTGGCGGTGCGGGCAGCCGAATCCTCCCTCCAGTTTTCCACGCGACGCGGACGACCAGGCGGCGTTTGCTAGATGGCGGGACGCGTACGACCGTGCGGCGGAGTCGAAAGCCACGTGCAGATTCGTCGAAGCCATTGGTTGGGGAAGGACCCACCCGGAGGCGGTGAAAATCGTGGACGTCCACGACCGCACGACCAAAGCGGCAACCGCGCTGCCATTAGCCTGACATAACGATCAGCGTCAGCTCCAAACGATCAGCGTCAGTTCTCAACGGACTGCGTCAGCTCCAAACGCTCAGCGTTAGTTCTCGACGGACTGCGTCAGCTCCAAACGATCAGCGTTAGTTCTCGACGATCAGCGTCAGTCCCCAACGATCGGCGTCAGCTCCAAACGGACTCCCTTCAGTAGATGGTAAACGCGTACAACGTGTCTCCGACGGCGACGAGCAAGTACTGCTTCCCATCGAGCATGTACGTCTGCGGCCCGTTGCTGATATTGCCGATCCGTGAATGCCAGAGCGGCTTCCCATTGGCGACGTCGAACGCAATCAGGTTGCCGTTGCCGTCACCCGTGAACAGCACCTTTCCCGCCGTCGTCAGCAGCCCCTGACCGCCACCACCGCCGCCTGGCCATGGATGTCGCCAGACTTTCTTGCCCGTCTTCGGATCGAGTGCGGTCAGCGCGTTGCCGCCCGATCCAACCGGCGATGTCAACTTGCCGCCGAGTCCCATCGAGCCGCGTGGATCGGGGTCGGTCAGATAGACGATGTTGAACCCGTTGTTCTCCTGCGTGTAGAACAGGCCGGTGTCAGGAGAGTAGGAGGGTGGCTGCCAGTTGGTGACACCTCCCTCCACCGGGGACACGAGCGATCCGGGAATCGTCGCTTCCTTCTCCGGGTTCGGGTCAGGCGATCCGTTCTCGCGAATCCCTTTCGTCCAGTTCGTCGTCTCGCCGTACTTCACCGTCACGATGTGCTCGCCGGTGACGCGATCGACGGTAAAGAAATAGCCGTTGCGCGCCGCGGTCGAGACGAGCTTGCGCGGCCTGCCGTTGACGGCGGCGTCGATCAGGATCGGCGTCTGCGCCGAATCCCAGTCGTGCGTGTCGTGCGGCGACGTCTGGAAATACCACTTCATTTTTCCAGTGTCGACGTCGACCGCGATGAGCGAGCAGGTATAGAGGTTGTCTCCCTTGCGTCCGACGCCTGTGTACCCGGGGGTCGGGTTGCCGGTGCCGAAGATATAGAGGTTGGTCTCGGGATCGTAGACGCCGGGAATCCATGCCTGTCCGCCGCCGTGACGGGCGGCCGCGAGGTTCGGCCACGTGTCGAGACCCGGATCGCCGGCGTTCATCGGCACGGTATAGAACTTCCACTGCAGCTTGCCGGTTTCCGGATCGAACGACTGCAGGAATCCCGGCATGTCGAGGTCGTTGCCCGTGCCCACGATGACGTGGTTGCCGATCACAATGGGCGCCATCGTCGAGAAGTACTGCTCCTCGAAGCTGGCGATCGGCACGTGCCAGTTCTCTTTGCCGGTGCGCGCATCGAGCGACACGAGGTAGTCGTCCGGCGTCTCGACGTAGAGGTTGTTGTGCCACATGCCGACGCCGCGGCAGCCGATGTGCGTGCTGCCCTTCGTGCGCCAGTAGTAGCGCCACAGATTGTGACCGTCGCGCGCGTCGAGGGCCCACACGTTGTCCGGCGCGCACGCGTAGAGGACGCCGTCCACCTGCAGAACCGCACCTTTGATCTGCGCGCCGCCGGCCGCGGGAAAGTCTTCCGGACCTTCGCCGCCGACGATCACCGGCTCGCCGCCTCCGCCGCCGCCAAAGCCACCGAAGCCGCCGCGACCGCCGCCGCCCGCGCCCGCCGGCGGACCTGCGGTGACGCGCCCGACCCACGCGAGCGTCAGGTTCTTCACCGTCGACTGGTTGATCTGGGTCAGCTTGCTGTACCGCTTACCCGTGTAATCGCCCGAGTATGTCGGCCACGAATCGGCAAGCGGCCGGCCGATCGTGGACGGATCGAGGCCTCCTTGAGTTGATGGAGTCGGCGACTGGGCCGCCGGCTGGGCCGGCGCCTGCGCGAGAAGCAGCACCGGCGCCGCCGTTACTGCTGCTGTGACGACCAGTTTTCTGATTGTCATTTCACGGTCACCAGGTAAGCCGTCACGTCGTGAATGTCCTTATCGGTGTAGACCGGCAACAGTTTTCTGTGTCCTTCGAGCGGATCGTTGATCTCGACCCGCGGGACATCGCCGACCCGCCGGAAGCTGCGCTGCACTCCGTCGGCGGGCGTGAGTACGACGATGAAGTCGTCGATGCGATCGAGGCGGCCCTGGACACGCTGCCCCTGCGGCGTCGTTACCGTGACCGTCGTCTGCGCGCGGGAACCTCGCCCGCCGCCGCGTCCGCCGCGTCCACCACCCCCGCCTCCCGCGACCCATGCGTTCTGCAGCTGGACCGGATCGGTGTAGCGCGATGCGATGCCGGAGAGGTCGCCTGAGGTCGAATGGCACGACGCACACTTCTGTTCGAAGTACGCCTTGCCCGCCGCCGGGTCGCCGACGACGATGTTCAGGACGACCGGCTCAGCCCCCGGAGGGGGATTTCCCTGACCGCGCATGGTTGCGGCGACGCTGTGAATGTATTCAGCCAGCGCCTTCACATCGTCGTCCGAAATCTGTGGGAACGGCGGCATGGGAGGCATGCCGGGATTGGCGCGGCCGCCATGAACCACGGGAAGAATGAGCTCGCCGTGCTGATCCCTCAGAACGAGGTCGGAGCGGAGCAGGTTGACGCCCCCCATGTCGCCGCCGCGAAGATCCGCACCGTGACAGAGACGGCAGTTCACTTCGAAGAGACTCTTGCCGCGCGCGATGAGCGCGGGATCGCCAGGCGGGCGCTGCTGTGCGGGAAATGTCGCGATCTGTCCGCGCCCGCCGCGGCCGGCACCCCCGGGCGTGGCCGGGCCCGGCGGCGTCTGCGGAGGCGGCGTCTGCGGTGCTGGTGCTTGTGCCGGAGGTGGTTGCGCGGGAACGGGCTGTGGCTGCTGCCCCTGCGCGGCCAGCCGCGCCACTATAGACAGCGCCAGAAAAATGACCCCGAGGGTCACACTACGGATCGCGCTCATTTCGAATTCACCTTTGCGGCCTGAAGCCCTGAAGCCCCGAAGCCCTGAAGCCCTGAAGCCCTGAAGCCTTGAAGCCTTGAAGCCTACCCCCTCAGCTGTTTCCAGTTATCGAGGCAGTGCTGCACCATGGCGAGCTCGCCCTGAGGGTATTCGCTGCCGGTCTCCTGCTCGACGAGGTAGTACTCGACGCCGCCTTTCTTCTCCGCCGCCTCGAAGATCTTCTTCCACGGCGCTTCGCCCTCGCCGAATGCGACCGCGTATCCTTTTTCCTTGCTCCAGTCCTTGCAGTGGACGCTCTTGATCCGTCCCGGCTGGGAATTGATCCAGGCGATAGGGTCTTCGCCGACCTCGAGACACGTGCCGACGTCGAACTGGAGAACGACGTCTTTGGGAGTGCCGGCGGCAATGACGTCGATCGGCCGCTGGCCGTCGACCTTGCGCCATTCGATCTGATGATTGTGGTAGCCCGTGGCCATGCCGAGCGGCTTGAGCTTCGCGGCGACGGCGGTCAGCTGGCTTGCGACGGTCTTCCACGAATCGAGACCCGTCGGACGCGGTGCGCTCGCCATGATGATGTACTTGCTGCCGAGAATCTGATTCAACTCGATCGCCTTCTTCAGCCCGTCCTCGGTGAACGACGGATTGTTGTTGTGGGTCGAGTGACACTTGAGGCCGACGCCATCGAGCTGCTTGCGTACTTCTCGCGCCTTGTCAGGTGTCCAGTCGAGGTACGGCGAGTAGAATTCGACGACCTGGTAGCCCATCTTGCCGACCGCGGCAACCGTCGCGAGCAGATCTTTCGCGAGGTCGCCCCGGACGGAGTAAAGTTCCAGTCCGACGGGCACCTTCTTGGCGGCGTCGAGCAGCGCGGATGCGGCAAACGGCAGAGCGGCGGCGGTGCCCAGGAAATCCCGGCGTGAAATCGGCCTAGTCATAAGGCCGAACAATAGCAGAAATCTGCGGAGGATCGAATGTCTCGACGGCTCATCGTCATCGCAGTATTCGCCGCTGGCGCTGGATGGTTGGCGCACGCGCAGCAACCACCGGCGGCGCCGGCGCCCAATCCGGCCCCGGCGGCGCAGCCGGCGCCGAACCTCTCGAACCTCGGTTCCGACGCGAACGGCAACCCGCTGCGCAAGGCGCTGAAGACGGGACACATCTCGAACTATGACGAGGCGAAAGTCGCGCCGTATACCCTGCCGGACCCGCTGGTGACGGCCAACGGCGAGCGCGTGCCGAACGCACAGATCTGGCGGACGAAGCGTCGGCCTGAAATCCTCAAGTTGTATCAGAACGAGATCTACGGACACATTCCAGCGAACGCGCCGAAGGTGGCGTGGGAGGTGGTGGATACCGATCCCGCGGCGAAGGGGAATACCGCGATCATGCGCCGCGCCGTCGGGCGAATCGGAACTGCGGCGGATGCTCCCACCATCAAGATGATGATCTACACGCCATCGAAGGCGAGCCGCCCCGTGCCGTTGATCCTGCTCGTCAACTTCGGCGGTGGGCAGGCCGAGGGTCGCGGCTCCATGAACGCGTTCGCGGAGCCGCCGGTTGCCGCCGACATCCTCACGCGCGGGTGGGGCTACGCGATGGTGGGCTACAACGACATCCAGCCGGATCGCGCGAACAGCTTCACGCAGGGAGTCATCGGCACGACATTGAAATCGGGACAGCAGCAACCGGCGACTGACGAGTGGGGCACGATCGGCGCCTGGGCCTGGGGGGTCAGCCGCATCATTGATTACTTCGAGACCGACAAGCTGGTGGATGCCAAGAAGATCGCGGTACAGGGACACTCGCGCATCGGCAAGACTGCGCTGTGGGCGTCGGCACTCGACGAACGCATCGCCGCCGTCTACGCGAGCTGCTCGGGCGAGATGGGGGCGGCGCTCGCGCGCCGCGACTGGGGAGAGACGGTCGACGACATGGCGCAGAACTTCCCCTACTGGTTTGCCGGCAATTTCCAGAAGTACTCAGGACACTGGAACGACATGCCGGTCGACGCGCACATGCTGATCGCCCTCAGCGCGCCGCGGCCGGTCTACATCACGGGCGGCACGCAGGATCAGTGGGCGGATCCGAAAGGCGAGTTTCTCGCGGCGGTGGCGGCAGGACCGGTCTATCGTCTGCTGGGAAAGAAAGATGTCGGGGCAACCGAGCTGCCGCCGCTCGATACTGCGCTCGTCACGGGAGACATCGGCTGGCACTACCACACGGGTGGCCATGCGGCGACTCCGGCGGATTGGAGGGGGTTCCTCGATTTCGTAGCGAAGTATTTCTGATCGCTGCAGGCCTGCTTAGTTCCTCGCGCCGTCGTCGACGTGCGGAAGACGGCGGTGGCGCCGGAGGTGATACGGGTCGCGGTCCTCGAGCGCCTCGAGCTCCCGTCTCATTCTGCGGTGTTCCTCCATCGCTGCTTGGAGCCGTTTTTGGAGCGCCGAGATACGCTCTTTGTAATCCGCCGAGCGGTCAGGCCGCGTTTTCCTCATATTTCACACTCTGGCGGCTGAGCAGTGCAGCCGGAATGCCAGAGTTAGCTCAGCAGTGACGTGACCGCGTCGTCAACGTCTCTGCTGCGCCAAAACGTCGCGCGCTACCTTCTCGAGCGTCTCGATTCGCGACTGGTGTGTGCTCATCTCCAGCTCGAGCCGCGAGAGGCGCCGCAGGACTTCGTCGACCTGACGAAACAGGTTCTCGTGTTCGAGCCGCGATACATCGACAGCGCTTCCCGAGGTCCGCCGATCCGCCACCCGCCGTTCGACCCGCTCCTGTTGTCCGCTCACACCGCTCTTGTGAGCATGACGTATGCCACACATGTCGCAGGACTTGCGGAAACGGTGTTTCAGCGGGGATCAGGGATGCAGGTCTGTGCTACCGGCAGACATCATGGCCCGAGTCTGGAACGCTGCCGTCGATCGCGAGGAACTGCCAGTCATAACTGCCTTGGCGTAACGTCAGCTTCAACACGCCGAAGATGGAAGCGGACGTCTCGATGTTTGGCATAGAGCGTGAAAACTTGTAAAGCTCCGCCCCCCCTGTACCAACGACGAACTCACGAATGCCGCGCAGCGGATCGCTTACTCCCTCCGGGGTCTGCGGCGCGAAGCGCTCATACATGTGATCATGGCCGTTGATGACGATGTCGACTCCGGCGTCGTACAGGACGCGCCAGAGATCGCGTGTTGCCGAGGTGGGACCGTTGGGACCGACGGTGAAGAGCGGGTGGTGGAAGATCGCCGCCGTGCATGGGGAGGTGTGGGCAGCCAGATCCTCTCTGAGCCAAGCTCCCTGCCCGGACCCTGGCCCCATGGGCACGTTGCTGTTGAGAGAGACGACGTGCCAGTCGGCCGCGTCGAAACTGTAATAACCCAATCCAGCCGGTCCGGCGTTGGGTCCGAAGTAGGCGAAATAGGGGGCGGCGCCAGGGCTCTCGTACTCGTGATTTCCCGGCGCGGGGCGGGTGCGGGCCTTGTGGCGGCCCCAGAAAGGGTCATAGCAATCGCGGTATTGCTGTACGGATCCCTGGAAATAGGCGTTATCTCCAGCAGTGAAGACAATGCCATCGATCCCATCCAGCAGGGTGGCGGTGGCTTCCGGCCCGGAGGAGCCGCACATCCCGATGTCGCCCGCCCCGGCGAGCACGGCGACGCCTCCCCCGCCGGGGCCAGGGCCAGGGCCAGGGCCGGGACCCGGCGAGGGCCCGACGCCGTTGCCGCCGCACGCGAAGCCCCCCGCGGCCACGACACAGCAGGCGAGCGACTTCGCCCGCCCCAGAGATATCGACACAGGTCGTCCTCCGTGCTACCGTTCGTCCTCACACCCCGCAGCGCTGGATTTGGATCCGGGCGTCAGCATACCAGACGCCCGAGGAGCTCTCATGCCGGATCGCGCGTTGTCGGCGCACCAGGTACTGGTGGCTCCCAGGGAACCGTTGGTGACCGGAGGGGCCGCGGAGGAGTACGAGCGCCGCGTCAACGATCTGTTCCGCGGCGGCTGCCGCCACCTGATCGCGGATCTGCGTGCGGTGTCCGCGATCGACAGCGCGGGCATCCGCGCGCTTGTCCGCAGCCACACCACCGCGCAGCGGATCGATAGCCAGTTCACCATCGTCGGACCGCAACCCGGAGTCCGCCGCGTGCTGGAGTTGTCGCGGCTCGACTCCGTTTTTCATATCCGCGAATCGCTCGAAGAGGCGCGCGTGCCGGTATGGCGCCATCGGGACGTGCGCCTCGTCCTGTCGATCGCCGCGGTGTGCGGTGCGTTGTGGTGGGCGAGTACATCGTTTCGAGGAATCCCCACCGCATGGCTGGCCTCCTCGCTCTTTGCGCGCGAGCTCGGAAAGTTCATGGCCGCGGGAGCGATTGGGCTGCTCGTGACGGCCGTGCAGCGGCGGTTCCACGACAAGCAGATGACCCAGGCGATCGAGCACGCGCAGATCCTTCTCTGCGTGTCGGGCGCACTGGTCATGATGCTGATCGGCGAATCGCTCCCGCGCGCGTTCGGCATCGCGGGGGCGGCGAGCATCATCCGCTTCCGCACGCCGATCGAGGATCCGAAGGACATCACGGTGCTCTTCATCTTGATGGCACTCGGCATGGCGACCGGGGTCGGCGCGCTCGGGATCGCCGCCTCGGGGACCGCGTTCGTCTGCGCGTTTCTGGTCGTGCTGCCCCACACGGGCGGCGGGCGGCGGCGGACAATGATGGTGCACATCGGCGCGGCAGGGAAGGAATTTCCGGTCGCGCACGTGCAGCGTGTGTTCGCGCGCAATCACATCGTGTTCGAGCCGCGCGAGATGGCGCAGAAGAAGGAAATCACAATGGTCTACCATACGACGCTGGACCCCGCGGTGTCGCTCGAGGACGTCAGCGCACAACTGGTCGAAGGAGACTCTGGCGTGACGTCGGTGTCCTGGGAGCCGCCGAAGCGGAACGCATGATGGCTGCGCCACTGGATCGCATCGCGATCACGCCCGAGGAACGGCGCTCCGCCATCCTCGAGGTCATCGGCTCCGCACGTTCGCGGCTCCTGCTGTCCCTGTTCCGGTGCGACGATTTCGACATCCTCGACGCGCTCGCCGACGCGCTCGGTCGTGGTGTGCATGTTGAAGTGTTGATGACCGAACGCGCCAAAGGCGGCCGGAAGGGGCGCAATCAGCTCGAAGCCGTGCTGAGCGACGCCGGCGCGACGCTGCGCCGCTACGGCGACGCGGTCGTGAAATATCACGCCAAGTACATGGTGGCCGACGACCGCGTGCTGGTCGCATCCGGCAACTGGACCCGCAAGTGCCTCGAGCGGACGTGCGATTTCGCGCTGGTCACATCCGACCCTGGCGTCGTGCGTGCGCTCGCGGCGGTGTTCGCGATCGACTGCGCCGACGACGCGCTGGCGTCCGACCTGCTGCACGAGCGGCTGATCATCGGACCGGAGAACGCGCGCCAGCGCCTGACGGCGCTGGTCGCCGGCGCACGCCGCAGCATCGAGATCATCGATCCCAAGCTGACCGACCCGGCGATGCGCGAGCTGCTGGCGGAGCAGCGCAAAGCCGGCGTGCGCGTCACGTGTCACGAGGGCGATCGCGTCGGGCCGCTCGCCGCGCACGGCAAGCTGATGGTCATCGACGATCGCACGGCCGTGGTCGGGAGCCTGTCGTTGTCCGCGATGCATCTCGCGTTCAGGCGTGAGCTCGCATTGACGACCACGGATGCCGGCGTGATGGCGTCGATCGATCGCTTCCTGGACGTTCTCCCGGGCCGTCCCGCGCGCGCCGTACACGCCGCGTCCGCAGCACGGGCGAGGTGATCGCATTTATGAGAACCATCTGTGTTCTGGTACTGCTGACAGCGGCCACTCCGGCTTGGGCGCAGGCCCCGCCGGAGCAGACGAAGCTCTCGGTCATCGAGGTCAAGTGGCGCGATCAACCGTCCATCAGTGCCGGGCCGTTCAGGCTGGATGTGCATGCGAAAGTGCAAGCGGACATGCGCCACGCCGACCAGGATCTGGAAGACGCCGGCGGGACCTACGAGACCGCGCTGAAGCGCATCGGAGTCGGTGGAAAACTCACCGACCGCCTGACCTTCGAGGTCGAGCGCGAGCTGCGGAAGCAGAATCCGTGGCGGAACGTCTTCGTCAACGTCGAGTTCGCCAACGCGCTGGAGGTACGCGCCGGCAAATTCAAGATGCCGTTCAGTTATGAGGAGCTGACCGGCGTCGTCAACATCGACTTCGCGTACCGGTCGCTGCTCGCGCAGATCATCTCTCCGGCGCGCGACATCGGCGTCATGGCTCACGGGCGTTTCTTCCGCCGCGTCCTCAATTACCAGGTCGGCTTCTTCAAGCACGACGGCGAGAACGCTCGTTCGAAAGAGCCGCTGTTTCTGCTGCCCGGCGAGGAGCCGCCCAAGTCCCAGCACAGTGTCGCGGCGCGCGTCGTCGTCGAGCCGTTCCGTCATACGGCCGGGCCGCGCGATCTGCGTCGCCTGTCGCTCGGCGCCGCGTTCACGTCGAGCGACGTGCCCGAAGGGCTCAACAGTCTCCGCGGGCGAAGCCTGTTCGGCGCGGAATTCGCCGAACGGATGTACGTGTCCGGCGCCAGGCGCCGGTTCGGGACGGAAGTGATCTGGCTGCCGGGACCCTACTCCGTCAAGTGGGAGTACGCGCGCTCGAACGAACAGCGGCGACGTCAGGGCATCCTGGACGACGACCTCTCGGACTTCGTGACGTCCGCGTGGTACCTGAGCGGTACCTGGGCGATCACCGGCGAACAGAAGGAAGGCAACATCGAGCCGCGCCATCCATTGTTTCAGGGAGGTTTCGGCGCCGTCGAAGTGGCCGCCAGGTTTGAACGCATCGGATTCGACAGCGCGTTAAGCGAGGGCACGCCGCTCCTCAACCCGCGCGCCGATCCGCTGTTCGGGAACACGGAGAGGATCGTCACCCTGGGTGTGAACTGGTATTTGAACAAGTGGGGGAGAGTGCTCGTAAACGGCATGCGAGAGGCGTTCGAGGATCCCGAACGCACTGCCGTCCCGGGTCGCACGAGTGGATGGGCAGCTGTCTTTCGGCTGCAGTTCGTGATGTGACGGGAAGGGAAGGTTGTTGTGCGTAAGTTTCACACCTTCGGCATCGTAGCGCTCCTTGCAATCGTTGTTGGATCCAGCCGCCCGGCCGCCGGCCAGGACCCCCCATCCCTCGCCGATCAGCTCCTCGACAACCAGGTACTCCAGCGGATCGACTTGACACTCAACTCCCGCGACTGGGAGAAGCTCAAGGCCAATTTCGAGGAGAACACGTACTACACCGTCACGGTTGCCTGGAAGGGGCAAACGATCCGGAACGCGTGGGTGCGGTCGCGGGGACACGGATCGCGCGACCCGAACAAGCCGGGTCTGCGTCTCGACTTCAACCGCAACGCCTCCGGCGCGCAGGAGTGGTTGGGCTTCAAGTCGCTGATCTTCGACAACCTGAAGCAGGATCCGACCGGCATGCACGAGATGCTGGCGTTCCGTTTCTTCGAGCGCATGGGACTGCCGGCGCCGCGTGAAGCGTTCGTGCAGCTGTATGTCAACGGCAAGTTGGCCGGCCTGTACACGGTCGACGAACCGATCGACAAGCATTATCTGGCGCGCGTATTCGGCAAGCACGAGGACGGCACCGAGAACGATGGATACCTGTTCGAGTACCGGTGGCAGTATCCCTACCTGCTCACCAATCTCGGCTCCGCGCTCGAGAAGTATCAGGAGATCCTCGAGGCCAAGACGCACGAGAACGAGCCGATCTCCAAGCTCTACGATCCCATCGCCCGGATGATCAAGGAGATCAACGACTCGCGCGACGATCAGTTGGAGCGCAACGTGTCGCCGTATCTCGACCTGCCGCAGTTCATGAAATTCGCCGCGGTCCAGAGCGCGCTCGCGGAGTGGGACGGGGTGCTCGGATATGCCGGCATGAACAACTTCTACCTGTACCGGTTCGAGAAGAGCACGAAGTCACAGTTCCTCGTCTGGGACGCCGACAACACGTTTCGCGCAATCGACTACTCGATCACTGCCGAACACGACAACAACGAGCTCATGAAGCGCGCGATGAAGGTCCCGGCGCTGCGCAGCGCGTACTTCACATCGCTGCTCGAGGCAGTGCGTTCCGCGGAGGAATTCAGCGAGGACGAGGCCGAGGCGGACGCCAAACTGAAACTCGCGCCGCGCGGGTGGCTCGAGCGCGAGATCGATCGTCTCTACGCGCAGATCCGCACGACGATGCGTGCCGATCCGTACAAGGCGTTCACGAACGAGGAGTTCGAAGACGGAATTGCGGCGATCAAGCAGTTCGCGCGCGAGCGTGGGCCGTACGTGCGCTGCGAGGCGGCGAAGATCATCGAGCCGTCGAGGGCTTCGCAGGTGTGCGCCGCTGAAGCGTCCTTACTGCGACCGTCGCGAACTCGATAAAACCGACCATCGCGGCGCTCTTCGGAACCTTGCCCTTCTTGGCGCCGCCGGCACGGACGCGCGCGCCGGGGCGCGGCGCAAAGCGGAGCAGCTCCGTGACCCACTTGCGCGAAAGCCCGGCGCCTTCCGCGAATGCGATCGCGGTATCGACGTAGGGCGCCGCGATCACGGTCTGGCCGGCGTCCAATGCCGGCCCGATCTCCCACCGCAGACGGAAGGCCAGATCCGAGGCATACAGCAGGAGCAGAGTCCGGGGCGTCAAGGTCAGCGCTTTCCTGCCGGCGGCGCGCAGCTCGC
>JBKPLP010000057.1:0-48696 GCA_046731735.1 Acidobacteriota bacterium | reverse complement strand
ACCCGATCGGCGTGCTGGGCCTCGGCGGCATCGAACATCCGTCCGCCAATCAATCGAATGCCAAACGCGCTCAGATGATCGGCGCCCACGAGATTGATCGTGATGCGTTTCGATTCGTCGGCAGACTGACCCACGATCGTGAACGACGACTGCGGTCCACCGAACGGGTGGCCGATTGACACGGTTTCGACTCCCGGCAGACTCCTCACGCGCTCGAGCAGCTGGCCGGTGAACTGGTTCCGCGAATCGTAGGACGTGTACTTGTTGGGCGGCAGCGGCACTCCGATGAGCAGCACGCGGTCGGCGCGAATGCCGGGATCCAGATTGTTGAGGACAAAGAAGGTGCGGATCATCAAACCGGCGCTGACGAGCAGCACGACCGACAAGGCGACTTCGGCGACCACGAGCACGTGGCGGCTGCGGCCGCCGTCGCTCTCGAAACCTGTGCTGCGCCCGGCTCTCAGCGCGTCGGCCACATCCGGTCGCGACAGACGAAGCGCGGGAACGAGACCGAACACAATGCCGGTCACCACTGATATGGCGACCGAGAAGGCCAGCACGGGCATGTTGATGGTGACGCGCGATTCGTTCGGAACGTAGAACTCCGGCATCAGGCTGACGATCGTGCGCGTGGCCACGAAGGCGAAAAGCACCCCGAGCGCGCCGCCAGTCAGCGAAAGCAGGACGCTCTCGGTCAACAACTGGCGGAGCAGCCGCCGCCGGCCAGCGCCGATCGACATCCGTACGGCAACCTCGCGCATCCTCGCGGTGCCTCGCGCCAGCTGCAGGTTCGCGACGTTGGCGCAGGCGATCAGCAGCAGAAAGCCGACAGCCCCCAGGAGGAGGCGGAGGCTCGTTCGCATTTCGCCGCTGGCGACCGTCACATCCAGATAGTTTCGCAATCTGGTCGTGAATCCCTGCGGCGGAAATGTCGCCGGCTTCTCCGCAGCCAGATGCTGATTCAACGCCTTGAGCTGCTCCTCGGCGGCCGCGGCCGGCACACCGGGCTTCAGCCGCATGATTGGGTTGACGAAGGACAGGTCCGCGCGATTTGGCGCGAGTGGAAGCCAGAACCCCTCGTTCCCGTACCAGCCGAATCGCGGCGGCATCACGCCGATGATCGTGTGCGGGCGGCCATTGAGGAGCAGGGTCCGGCCGATCGCCGATCTGTCGCCCTCGAAGAGCCGCTGCCAGAGCTTGTAGCTCAACACGACGACAGGTTCCGCCGACCCGTCCGCGCGGATATCCAGCGGCTGAATCGTGCGGCCGACGACGGGGGGGACACCCAGGAAATTGAAACCGTTACCCGTCAACAGAACGCCGCCGAAGCTCTCCGGCGAGAACTCGCCAGTCATCAGCACCGTTTCCATCGACGTCGCCATGACGTCGGAAAACGCCGGAATCTCGGAGAGCTGACGGAGTTCGTCGGGACGGTAGGCGCGGCCGCCGCGCCCGTCGATCGCGCGGACTTCGGGCGCCCAGATTTCTCCCGGCTTCGCGTACGGGTACGGCGCGATGAGGACGCCGTAGATCACGCTGAAGATCGCGGTCGTGGCGCCGATGCCAAGCGTCAGCGACAGCAGCGCCACAAGAGTGAACGCCGGACTGCGCCGAAATGACCGGACGGCGTATTCGAGATCCTGCCTGAGCGACTCCAGCCAGCGCGACATACACGCCTCCTCGACGGATCACAAGTTAGACGTTACAGGCGCTCGATCCGTTTGCGATGTCAGTCGAACTCGCCGCTCTGAATGCGATCCACCAGTTCGGGCAGCGTTCGCACGCGGGGGCAATCGACGTCGGGATACAGCCCGGCCTCGTCGAGGAGCACGGCGCGCAGCCCGGCATTTCGCGCACCGACGACGTCGACGTGATACAGGTCGCCGACATGAATCGTCGTCTCCTTGTGGGCGCCGCTGCGCTCGAGCGCCAGCTCGAAGAAACGCGGGTCTGGCTTCTCGATCGCCTCTTCCTGCGAATCGAGCATGCAGTCCACGCAGCCCGACAGCCGCAAGCGATCGAAGAGCACCCGCAGCTTCCCGTTCGAATTGGAAACGATCGTAATCCGCAAGCCCCGCGCCCGCAGCGCGGCCAGTGCCGGAAAGACACTGGCGGGAACGAACTCCCAGAGATTCGTTTCGGTGTGATAGCCGCGCAGCTCCGCGAGAGCCGCCTCGACCTCCTCGTTCAGCGGCACGCCTGCATGCTGGAACAAGTGATTGAAGTACAGCCACCCGCGGCCAGCGTCGTTCGTCGTATCGATCGTTTTCGCGACATCGATCTGGCGCTTCGCGTACGGCTCCGCCCTCGCCAGCACATCGGGATCGACGCGGATGCCGCGCTGAGTCAGCGCCTGGCTGATTCGGGCCCAGTTGGGATAGACGAGGACGCCGCCGGCGTCGAGGAAGACCGTCTCGAGCACGTTGTTTACGACCCGCGCTGCTCGATCTTCGCCCAGCTGTCCTTCAGCGTGACGGTGCGATTGAACACGAGCCGCCCGGACGTGGAGTCCGGATCGACGCAGAAGTAGCCGAGCCGCTCGAACTGATAGCGCGTGCCCGGGGCCGCGTCAGCGACGCTCGGTTCGAGCTTGGCCCCCTTCACCACCTCGAGGGACGCAGGATTCAAATCGTCGAGGAAGTTGCCTGCTGCGCCAGGCATCTCGCTCTTGAACAACCGATCGTACTGGCGCACCTCGACGTCCAGCGCGTGCGCCGCGGAGACCCAGTGCAGCGTGGCCTTGACCTTGCGGCCGTCGGGTGCGTCGCCGCCACGGGTCGCGGGATCGTACGTGCAGCGCAGCTCCACGATGTTGCCGCTCGCGTCCTTCACTACCTCCTGGCAGGTGATGAAGTACGCGCCGCGGAGACGGACTTCGCGCCCGGGAGCGAGGCGGAAGAACTTCTTCGGCGGATCCTCGCGGAAATCGTCGCGTTCGATGAACAGCACGCGGGAGAACGGCACCCGCCGCGATCCTGCCGACGGATCCTCTGGATTGTTCGCGATGTCGAACTCCTCCGACTGCCCTTCGGGATAGTTCTCGACGACCAGCCGCAGCGGGTTCAAGACACCCATGACGCGCGGCGCAGTCTTGTTCAGGTCATCGCGCACCGCGTGCTCGAGCAGCGCCACGTCCACGACGTTTTCGCGCTTGGCCACGCCGATGCGCTCGCAGAAGGTCCGGATCGCCGCGGCAGTGTAGCCGCGCCGGCGCATACCGACGATCGTCGGCATCCGCGGGTCGTCCCATCCCCTGACATGACCTTCCTCGACGAGCTGCAGGAACTTGCGTTTGCTCATGACCGTATACGTCAGATTCAGCCGCGCGAACTCGATCTGCCGCGGCTGCGACGGCACCGGCAGGTGCTCGATCAGCCAGTCGTACAGCGGGCGATGATCTTCGAACTCGAGCGTGCAGAGCGAATGCGTGATGTGCTCGATCGCGTCCGACGGCGGATGCGCAAAGTCGTACATCGGGTAGAGGCACCACGCATCCCCGGTCCGGTGATGGTGCGCGCGGCGAATGCGGTAAAGGACCGGATCGCGCATGTTGATGTTCGGCGACGCCATGTCGATACGCGCGCGCAGCACGTGAGCGCCGTCCTCGAACTCGCCGGCACGCATCCGCGTCAGCAGATCGAGGTTCTCCTCCACCGATCGGTTCCGATACGGACTGTCCACGCCCGGCTCCGTCAGCGTTCCGCGCTGTCGGCGAATTTCGTCCGCACTCTGGCTGTCCACGTAGGCGAGCCCACTACGAATCAGGTGCACGGCATAGCCGTAGAGCGTCTCGAAATAATCGGACGCGTAGCGCGGCTCTCCGGCCCACGCGAATCCGAGCCACCGCACGTCGGACTCGATCGACTCGACGTACTCGACGTCCTCCTTGGTGGGATTGGTGTCGTCGTAGCGAAGGTTGCACGTACCGCCGAACTCGGCGGCAACGCCGAAGTTCAGGCAGATCGATTTCGCGTGGCCGATGTGGAGATAGCCGTTCGGCTCGGGCGGAAACCGGGTTGCCACACGTCCGTGCCTACCCGTCCTCAGGTCGTCGGCAATGATGGTACGGATGAAATCGACCGGGGCAGACGGGTCACGTTCCACGGCTTCAAAGGGCGTCTTCGAGGACATTTTGAAACCCTCATTATAAGGGTTCTACTGGGTTCGGCGGGGTTCTACAGGGTTCGGTTCGGCGGGGTTCTACTGGGTCGAGGTTCTGCAGGGTTCAAGTTTGTTGTAGAGCACGAACGCCGGTGCGCATGCCGAACCACCATGTAGCGAGGCTGACGAACGCTGCGGCGGTAAATGACGCGGCGATCTGGGCCTGGCGCGTGCCGTCGAGCGGAATTCGACGCGTCTGGTGAAAGAGATAGACGGAGGACGGCCAGCCGACGAGCGCGATCGTCACGAGGACGAACAGCACCGCGATCACCATGAACGCAATCCCGCCGAACGACCCCGCAACCTGGCTGGCGTTGTCGGCGGCGAAGCGCGGGTAGCGCGCGCCGAGCCCGGTCGCCAGTCCGACCAGCGCGAAGCTCATGAACACGATCGCCATCGCCGCGACCACCTTGAGGAAGGGATCGACGCCGAGCAGCTCGTTTGCCGCCACCGTGAGGACTTCGCTCAGGACCAGGACCGGGACGAGCCCGATCCAGAACTTCGACCAGAGAAAATCACGCATGGAGATCGGCGCACTGCGGACGATCCAGAACGCCGCGCCTTCGGACGACACCCCCGGGAAGACGAAGCGAACCGCGACGGTCGCCATGACGAACCCCGCCATCCCGAGATTCACAAAGGCATACACGTTCTTCACGATGCCGCTCATATACGGGATGCGCTCGAGATCCAGCACCCGGAAGTTGTAGAGGTACACCAGCACCAGCGCGAGCAGCAGAAGCAGCTGCGACCACTGGCTGACGTCCCGCAGAAACACCTTCACATCCTTGATCAGCAGGTGCCGCCGCACCGTCGACAGCGGCAGGTGCCGTGCCACGCGATCGAGCGCCTGGAGCCGGGTAAAACGCGCCTTCCTGGCTTCCTGCGCGTTGCTGAACCCCGCGAAGTGCCACCGTTCGTACGCCCCACCCACGATGACGACGAGCATCAGCGCCGTCGTCCACAGCGCGCCGAAGTGAAGGAGATCGCGTCCGCCCTGCAGGCTGGCAAACAGCGTCTCGCCCGCCCAGAACGACGGCAGCAGCGGCGTGACGGGTGACTGCAGCGTCGAGAAGAACGCCGTGATATCCGGGAGTGACTCGACGCGCATCAGCCGCTCGGGCCTGATGTAGCGCAGCACGATGACGATGCTTGCCGCGAAGAGCAGGCCCATCAGCATCAGGATGTCGCGGGCGCGCCGGGCGGGAAAGACGTTGACGAGCACGAGCGTCGCCGCGGTGCCGAGGGCGACGGGAATGATCGAAAACGGCACGATCGTCAACAGCGCAACCCCGTAGAACGACAGCGGGGCACATCGCGCCAGTCCGATCCCCAGGAGCAATGGGACGAGAAAGACGACGACCATCCACGACGCGTGCGCCAGCGTTCGGATGAAGCGGGCATGAAACAGCCGGTGCGCGGCAACCGGCGCCGCCAGCAGCAGCCGCATGTCGTCGGACAAGAAGAACGTCGACAGCGCGGTCACGACGCCGCTGAACGCGAGGAACGACAGGAACGTGAGGAAGAGCCACGAGAGGCCGGTGCGCAGCAGGTAGTCCCCGAGCTCGGCGTAGTCGGCGAGCTGCCAGGCGATCCAGAACGCGGCGAAGAAGATCGCCAGCGCGACGATCGCGGCGATGCCGCCGAAGAGCAAAGCGCGGAGCAGGTCGCCCCGCTCGCGGCGATGCGCGCGATTGCGCGACGCCCAGATCGATGGCAGCAGCAAATAGGGGAACGGCTGCGGCATCAGACGATCCCGTCGATCTCCTGGAGTCCGCCGCCGCCGGTCAGCTTCAAGAACACGGCGGTCAGCTGGTCGTTCGGATCGCCGGCCATGGCGCGCAGGTCCGCGACGGTGCCGCGCGCGATGATCTTGCCCTTCAGGATGATGCTGATGCGATCGCACATCTCCTGCGCGACTTCCAACGTGTGCGTGCTCATCAGGATCGCGACGCCGCGCGACGCCATGCGGCGAAACACCTCCTTGATCAAGCGCGCCCCACGCGGATCGAGACCGACCATCGGCTCGTCGACCAGCACCGCCTGCGGCCGGTGCAGAAACGCGGCGCACATGACGAGCCGCTGCTTCATGCCGTGCGAGAAGCTTTCGACGAGCTCGTCCTCCCATTTCGTCAGCTCGAAGAGCTCGAGCATCTCGCGGATCCGATCGCCGATGCCCGGGCCGTCGGCGCCGTAGAGGCCCGCGTGAAACCGGAGGAACTCCCCCGCGGTGAGCTTTTCGTAAATGAACGGCCGGTCCGGAATGAACCCCAGCGACGCCTTCGCGCGTTCCGGCTCACGCGCGAGATCGTGGCCGTTCACGACCACGCGCCCGGACGTGGGCTTGAGCAACCCGGCGATCATCCTGATCGTCGTCGTCTTTCCCGCGCCGTTCGGGCCGAGGAAGCCGTGGATTTCGCCGGCCGGCACGTCCAGGCTGACGCCGTCCACGGCGGTGAAGCTGCCGTACGTCTTGATCAGATCGTGCGTCGCGATCATCAGCGGCGGCGCCGCCTTTCGGACACCGGCGACCAGCACCCGGCGACCGTGCGCGAGGGTGCGACGATGCTCATCGGGGCGGCTTCCGCGCGGCGGCCGACGACGACCGGCGTCGTGTTCGGGGCCGTTTCCAGATCGAGGATTTCAATTTTCAACCGGCCGATGAGCGGCAGGATCCCGGCCTGCTTGTCGAGACCGCCGCGCGCAAACCGCAGATGGGTCGCATCGGCGGGAAACTCGTTCAAGGTGGGATCGACCGGCAGCCACATTCCCGCGCGGCCCTCCGCGATGTACACCTCGGGCCACGCGTGGTAGTAGAAGGCATCGCCGACCGACACGAGACCGACGGCGATTCGTGCGGGGATACCGATCGCGCGCGCCATCGCCACATACAGCGCCGTGTGCTCGTTGCAATCGCCGACGCGCGTGCGAAGCACCTCGCGCGCGGAGGGCAGGCTGACCGTCGGCTTCTTGTCGAGGATCGCGTTGACGTGCCGGGTGAGCCGCTCCGCACGGGCGCGTGCGCCCGACAAGTTCGCCACCGCGGCCGCCGCCTCCGCCCGAATCTCCGGCGCGTCGCTCTCGATCAGCGGTTCCGGCTTCAGATAGTCAGCGGCGGCTGGATCCGCGGGACCGGGTTTGAATTGCTGCGGATCGCGAATCTCGAGGACGTCACCTTCAACCGTCTGGCCAACGCCAGCAATGTCGGGATTGGACAGGTCCGCACCGCTGATACGCAGTCTGAGGACGCGCACGTTCCGCGGGTCATCGATCCGATCCCGGCCGCTCGGCACGACCGCGGAGGCGCTCAGCAAATCCTCTCGCACGTTGTATGAGACAGCCATCGCCTGCGCGTCGGATGGTTTTTGTCGCACCGTGTGCAGGCCGGTCGGGCTCAGCTCACGTACGGCCTCACCGGTATCGGTCACCCACGATGTGGTCTGAAGTCCCGCATACGACGTGCGCACGCGGAAAGCGGGAAGCCGTTTGCCATCCGCGTTGACGAGCTCGCGAGCCCCAACGTCGATCGTAATCGGCGCGTTGCTCAACGTCGCGGGATCGAAGATCGTCCACTCGTAGTGCGCGCCCTCCTTCAAGCCGGCATCCGCAAGGCGTCGGGGCAGGTTCAAGGCAAGCACCGGCGGTGCGCCCAGGTCGCGATCCTCGGTCCGGCTTCCGGAGGCACTGGAAATCGTCAGATGGACTCGTTGTCCGGCGACCTCGCCGTGGACCTTCGTCCCGCCGGTCCCCGGATCGAGGGAAAAGTCGAACGATCGGAGGACGAAGTCGCGATCGACGCGCGCGGTCGTTCGAATCGCTGCAACCGTTTGCGCCCCGAGCAGCGACATCTGCAGCCGGCCGTCCTCCTGGATCTCGAAGCCGTCGCCGGCCGGAACCGTCTGGCTGACCGTGAAACCGATTTTTTCGTTGCGATAGAACACACCCCGCCACTGCGCCGCGGTGCCGTAGCGCGCGAGGTCAGTCGCGAGATTCGCCGAAGACGCCTCGACGAACGACCTGCGGACGAGCCCCGCCATGGTCGCGGCCCACGCCGCGAGCACGACGAGCGACAGAGCTCGTGTGAGACGTCGGGGCAGGGATCGGATGAGGATCATTGTGGGGCAAGTACGAAAGAGGAATCCCTAATCCCCAATCGGGGAATCCCTAATCCAGGAATCCACTGTACGACAGTGTCCCAAGTATAGTACGGGCATGGCACAGGGTCCTGCACCGGAGGCGCGCCATCCCGCCGGATTCAGGTACAACCGGCGCGTCCATTTTTCAGAGACGGACATGGCGGGCATCGTACATTTCAGCATCTATTTCCGGTACATGGAGGAGGTGGAGCACGCGTTATGGCGTGCGGCGGGACTGCAGGTCGCCAACATCGAGAAGACCGGCGGCTGGCCCCGCGTGTCCGCGTCGTTCGATTACAAGAGTCCACTGCGGTTCGACGATGAATTCGAAGTTGCGGTGCGCATCGGCAACGTGACCCGCCGCTCGTTTCGCTACGATTTCACGTTCACGCGCGGCGACGTGCTCGTGGGCAGCGGATCGATTACGGCGGTGTGTTCCACAAAGGAGGGCGGCCGGCTCCGCGCGGTCGATGTACCGCAGGAGATGATTGCCAGGCTGCGGACTGCCGCAGGCCAGTAGGAGGATAGAGAATGCGTCGTACCAGCCTTCTGGTAGCAGCGGGTTTCGCGTGCGCGGTCGTGGTGGCACTGTCCGGCCAGGAGCCGTCCACTGCCCGTCCGACCGTGCCGCCGTCGCCGCCGCCAGATCCTGCTATCAAGGCGCTCGTCGATCGGCTCGAGCTCGAGAAGTACAAGGCGACGGTGAAAGGCCTCACGGAATTCGGCGATCGCCGGCAAGGCACCTCACGCAACCGCGCGGCGATCGATTGGATCGAGGCGCAGCTGAAAAGCTACGGCTGCACGAATACCGAGCGCATCAAGTACGAGTACACGCGGCGGCAGGTCAACGCGCCGCCGGCCGCAGGCCGGGGCCGCGGTCGGGGGAATCCGCGCAACGGGCCCGGCGGAAGCGTCATCTTCGGGAATCGCGGCCGCACCGGCGTCAACATGGATCCGAAAGCGCAGCCGGACGAGAAGATTCGCGAAACCGACATGGAGCCGGACGAGCCGGGACCGCGCGAGGAGGTCTTCTGCACGAAAGTCGGATCCACTCATCCCGAAGAGATGTACATCGTCGGCGCGCACATGGACGGACATGGTTACAACCAGGCGGCGAACGACGATGGCTCCGGAACGGCGCTGGTAATGGAGCTCGCGCGGATCTTCAGTGCACCAGACGTGAAGACCGAACGATCGATCCGGTTCGTGCTCTGGAACAACGAAGAGACCGGCCTCAACGGCGCAATCGCCTACGTGAACCAAAGGAAGGATCTCCAGGGGAAGGAGGATCCGCCAGGATCGGGCAAGTATCCGGAGCCGAAGTGGCTGGGAATGATCCAGCACGACATGATGATGTGGGATCACGGCATGCCTGGGCCCGACGGCAAGGTGAGTCCCGAGCAACGGCCGGAGGCCGACGTCAACATCGAGTTTCAAATGAGCTCGAAGATGAGCGACGCTTCACAGAAGCTCGCGTGGGCGTTCAAACACGCCAACGAGCGCTACGCCACCGACTACCCCGCGGCGGTCGGTCCCCACATGACGAACACGGATTCGGAGCCGTTCGTGGATCTGGTGCCCTCGATAAGCCTGCGTGAGAACGAGCGCGGTTCGCAGATCGGCGGCGGCTGGGACCCGAACTGGCACCAGCCGAGCGACGTCTTCACGACCTACTCCGACAAAGATTTCCGGCTGGGATTGAACGCGGCGCAAACAACGCTGGCAGGGGTCGCGACGCTCACGGGCACGACGCTCACGGCGTCGAAGGACAGTAAGTAGGCCGGCCTATTACAGGCCGGCGAAGGAATAATCATGACGATCACACGACGGACGTTTCTCGGGCATCTCGGTGCACAGGCCGCGGCGGCGGGCATACTGAAGGACATGGCCTTCGCGAAAACGATCGAACGGCTCGGCGTGCAGCTCTACACCGTCCGCGATCTGATGGCGAAGGACTTCGAGGGGACGCTGGCGAAGGTCGCCGGCGCCGGCTACAAGGAAGTGGAGTTCGCCGGCTACTTCGATCGCAAGCCGGAGGACGTCAAGTCGATCCTCGATCGGAACGGGCTGGCCGCGCCTTCAACCCACGTCGATTATCCGAGCCTCAGCGAGGACAAGCTGTCCAAAGCCATCGAAGTCGCCCACACGATCGGCCACCAGTTCATCGTCAATCCCTGGATCGACGAGCAGATGCGGAAGGAGCCGGACATCTGGAAGCGTGTCGCGGCGACATTCAACCGCGCCGGCGAGATGACGAAGAAGGCAGGGATCCAGTTCGCCTACCACAATCACCACTTCGAGTTCGTCCCGCAGAACGGCACGCGACCGATCGAGACGATCCTCAAGGAATGCGACGCCAGGCTCGTGAAGATCGAGCTCGATCTCTGCTGGACCACGGTCGCGGGTGCGGATCCGCTGACCTACTTCAAGCGCTTTCCGGGCCGGTTCCCGCTGGTCCACGTCAAAGGATTGAAGCGCGTGCCCGAGGGAGATCCTCCGGTTCCGTTCGACAAGGCGATCCCGCAGATCACGGACGTCGGCAACAACGACATCGTCAATTGGAAGCGGATCTTCGCGAAGTCGCAGCAGGCCGGAATTCAACACTACTTCGTCGAGCACGACCAGCCGCCGTCACCGATCGAGAGTATCGAGAAGAGCGCGGCGTATCTGCGAACGCTGCAGTTTTAGCAGGCGGCCCATAAAGGGCGGTCGGCGGCCCATAAAGGGCCGCCCTACGTAGGGCGGGGCTTTAGCCCCGCCTGACAGATCACTTCACCGGCTGCTCGTAGTTGATCATGATGACGAGGTCCTCCGCGCCGGTCTGCTTCAGACCGTGCGAGCTGCCCGGCCGCGTCAGGATGGCGTCACCCGGACCGACGGCGAACGGTTTGTCGTCGATCGTCATGGTCCCGTGGCCGCTGAGCACGTAGTAGATCTCGTCCTCTTTCTGCTCGTGGTAGCCGATGCCGGAGCCTGGCTTCAGCGCGCGCTTGCGAAACACGAGCGCAAGCTTCGGCACCTTCTTGAAGAATGAGTAGCCGACCGTCTGCCCGCCGCCATTGTGCGTGCCGGGCTCGGTGACCGCGATCTCGGAATCGCGCTCGAGCACGTACCCGCCAGGCGCCGGTTTTTGCTGCGCATTTGCAACCATCCAACCGCATGCGAACATGATCGTCCCCAGAACGATTGCGCTTAATCTCCGCATAATCAACTCCAAAGCGAAACGCGAACCGCGAACCGCGAGCGCCGTAGTGTCCACCTTCAGGCGGACCTTCGAGCCGTAGTGTCCGCCTCCAGGCGGACCTTCGAGCCGTAGTGTCCGCCTCCAGGCGGACCTTCGAGCGGTAGTGTCCGCCTTTAGGCGGACCCGGTGGCAGTATATTGCCATGCGCAGAGCGCCCGCGCTCCTTTCGGTGCCCGTCATGTTGTTGTCGCTCGCTGCGTCAGGCGCCCGGCAGGCGCCCACGCTCGTCCTTCTGAATGGCCGCGTGTGGACCGGCGACTCGGCACGCCCGTCCGCGGACGCGATCGCCATTGCCGGTACCCGGATCGTCGCGGTCGGCCCGAATGACGAAATCCGCAACCTGGCGCGTGGTGCAAATGTCATCGACCTTGACGGCGCGTTCGCCGTTCCCGGCTTCATCGACTCCCACGTGCACTTCCTCGACGGCGGGTTCCGCCTTGCCTCCGTGCAGCTGCGCGACGCGTCCACGCGTGACGAGTTCGTAGCGCGCATCAAGGCATTCGCCGCGACCGTCCCCGCGGGCGTCTGGATTACCGGAGGCGACTGGGATCACACGCTCTGGGGCGGCGAGCTGCCGCGCCGCGACTGGATTGACGCGGTGACGCCGAACAACCCGGTGTGGGTGAACCGGTTGGACGGGCACATGGCGCTCGCGAATACCGCCGCGCTGAAGACGGCGGCAGTGCCCGACGACGTGAAGGATGTGAGCGGCGGCGAGATCGTGCGGGACGCGAGCGGCCGGCCGACGGGACTGCTGAAAGACAACGCGATGTCGCTGGTGGAGTCCAGGGTCGCGCCGCCGAGCAAAGAGATGGAAGACCGCGCCCTGGCCGCGGCCATGCGCTACGTCGCGGCGCAGGGCGTCACGTCCGTCGGCAACATGGGCACGTGGGCTGACCTCGAGGTGTTCGCGCGCGCGGCGGCGCAGCACGCGCTTCGCACGCGCATCTACGCCGCGGTCCCGCTCAGCACGTGGGCGCGGCTGCGTGACGCGATCGCGTCACGGCAATTCGGGGGCGACGGCCGCGGCGACGAGTGGCTGCGGATCGGCGCGCTGAAAGGGTTCATGGATGGATCGCTCGGCTCGCATACGGCGGCGTTCCACCAGCCGTTCACCGATGCGCCGAAGGATCGCGGCCTGTTCGTGAACACGCCGGAAGACATGTACGCCTGGACGAGCGGCGCGGACAAGGCGGGGCTGCACGTGCTGATTCACGCGATCGGCGACCGCGCGAACGCGACCGTGCTCGACATCTTCGAGCGTGTCGAGCGCGAGAACGGCGCGCGAGACCGGCGCTTCCGCATCGAGCACGCCCAGCATCTGGCGGCGTCGGACATTCCACGCTTCAAGACCCTCGGCGTCATCGCCAGCATGCAGCCGTACCACGCGATCGATGACGGCCGGTGGGCGGAGAAGGTGATCGGACCGCAGCGAAGCCGAACAACCTACGCGTTCCGATCGCTGCTCGATGCCGGCGCGCGGCTGGCGTTCGGCAGCGACTGGTACGTCGCGCCGCCGACGCCGCTCGAGGGCATTTACGCCGCGGTGACGCGGCGCACGCTCGACGACAAGCATCCGGACGGCTGGGTGCCCGAGCAGAAGATCACGGTTGAGGAAGCGCTCCGTGCGTACACAACCGGCGGAGCCTACGCCTCGTTCGAGGAGCGTCAGAAGGGAATGATTGCGCCCGGGATGCTCGCCGATATCACGGTGATCGACCGCGATCTGCGGAGTGCCCCACCGGCCGAGATCCGCCGCGCAAGAATCGTTCGAACCATCGTCGGCGGCGCGACCGTATTTGAGCCGGCTAAATAGCTGAGGCGGTGAGCCGAACTCCTGAGAGACGTCGCATTAGCCATATGACGCGTCCAGGGAGGTCTGAATGCAGCTACGGTTCACGTTGCTCGCAGCGGCCGGAATTCTGGCGGCAACGCCTGCCCGTGCCCAGGACCTCAAGACGCCGCGGCTCGAAATCGGCGCGACCTTCTCGGGCATCGTGCCGCTTGTCAGCGCGGATGGCCCGGGCATCGTCGGCGGCATCGGACCGCGCGTAACGGTCAATGTGTCCCCCAGGTTCGCACTGGAGGGGCTTGCGGACGTACTCAGCGGTCTCGAATCGTACGGGACTACGGCCCTCTATCAGACGCAGCTGAAATACGCCCTCCGCAAAGCACCGGCGGGACGGGTGGTGTCGTTCACCGTAGGAGCGGCAGGTCTCGCCTGGTACGACCACGGTGATGAGACGCGCATCACGCGGCCCGACCGATCGATCGCCGTGTATCCCGGATATCGTGGGTTCCGTGTGCGCCCACCCGACACGTTCACCGCAGGATTGGCGCGCGAAGAGGTATTCGGCCGCCACACGTCGAGCTACCTCGCGATTCAGGGTTACGTGGGTGCGGTCGGGATTGCGCTGCGCGCCTCCGTCGGGCTGTCGTTCGGGATCGGAGGGTATCGATGACGGCAAGCCTGCGCGTCTCGATTGTGTTCGCCCTGCTGGCAGCAGGATGCGAGGCTGGCGGCCGCCCTCCGGCGTTCGTGATACCAGGTCCCACGGTTCCGAGTCCGTTGCCGACGACCGCCCCGTATGTGTGGGACTCGGAACAGGAACTCTCGATCTGGGTGAACAATGCTGTCACCAATGGTTCGGTCGCGCTGGCGAGCGACGGTGCCGCCGCGTTCATCAGGATCGATCGCGCCGATCGCGCATGGGTCCTTCGTGGTCCCGACCTCACGCCGGCGGTCGCGGACGTCCGTACGCTGCGCATCAGATACCGGTGGCAGCCGGATCCCGAATTGCCAGCCAGCGCGGCACGCACCGCGCAGGTGACCGCGTTTTTTCAGACGCCCGGCCCCGTCGTGGGCTACGACCCGATTGCCCAAGCCGCGGCTAACATCGCACTGGAGCCCGCGGTGGACTGGACTGAGGTCGAGTTCGTTCCGGGACAATACAAGCCGCCAATCGAGATCACCTACTGTTACCTGCGCAGCCTCGGCGCGAATCGCGGCGTAATCGAGATCGATCGGCTCGAGCTGGTGCGGTAAGTTGTGACGTCCTAGTCGGCTTGCGGGGTCTGGAAAGGATCGCCGGGCGCAGCGTCACGCCCTGCCGGCGAACTCGCGTGTCTCGGTGTGGACCTTCACCTTCTCGCCTTCTTTGATGAAGAGCGGCACCCGGACCTCGAGGCCGGTTTCGAGCGTCGCGAGCTTCGTGACGCCGCCGCTCGCAGTATCGCCGCGCACGCCCGGCTCTGTGGCGGTCACCGTCAGCTCGACGTGCGGCGGGAACTGCACCGCAATCGGGCTGCCGTTGTACTTCTGCAGCTGCACCAGCACATTGTCGACGAGCAGCAGCCGGTCGTCGCCGATGGTGTCGGCGCCGAGCGTCAGCGTGTCGTAGGTCTCCTGGTCCATGAAGTGGTAGCCGCTGGCGTCGGCATAGAGAAAGGTCGCGTCGACGTTGACGAGATCCGGCTCACCGAATTTCTCGCCGGCCTTGAAGGTCTTGTCGAACACCGCGCGCGTCAGCAGGTTGCGCATCTTGACGCGGACGAGCGTCTGGCCGCCGCGCGCGGTCGGTTTCGAGACGTCGACGTCGATGACGTGGTACGGTGCGTTCTCGTATTCGAAGAACATCTTGCGCTTGATGTCGATCGCTTCGATCAAACTGGCCATTCAGATAGTGTAGCTGGTGGAAGCGGTTTCAAGGTGTGATCACGAATTCACGACGTTCACTGTCACGCTGCACTCGTCTCTCAAGATCCAACAGGAGGAAGAGAGAAAGGGAGTCACTATCTATATCAAGAAAGTAAAATCTCCCTTTCTCTCCTACTCCTGTTTGATCTTGGTGCCGGCTGTCGTTGAAGTGCACCGGTTCAGTCTAATATCAGCTGCTTCGACTATGGCCTCACTCATCGACAAAATCGCCCTGGTGACGGGCTCGACCTCCGGCATCGGCCGTGGGATCGCCACCCATTTCGCGTCGATCGGCGCCAGCGTCATGATTCACGGGCCTGATGAAGCTCCCGCCCAGCGCATCGCCGAGGAACTGCGGGACGCCGGTTACGACGCCGACGCCGTCGCCGGCGATCTCACGGACCCCGATACCTGCCGCCAGGTCGTACGGACCGTCGTCGAACGGCACGGCGCCGTTGACGTGCTCGTGAACAACGCGGCCAGTACGCTGCGCGCTTCGCTCGAGGACTCGACGGTCGAGTTCTGGGACACGATGATGGCGGTCAACCTGCGGGCCCCGTTTATCTGCCTGCAGGAAGCCGTCAAATCGATGAAGACGCGGGGGGGCGGATCGATCGTCAACATCGGATCGATCAACGCCTACGTCGGGCTGTCGAATCTAGGCCCGTACTCCGTGTCGAAGGGCGGGTTGATGACGATGACCAGGAACGCGGCGGGGGCGCTGCGCAAGTATCGGATTCGGGTCAACCAGCTGAACGTGGGGTGGACGCTGACGGAAGGCGAAGAGCGTGTGCAACGGCTTGACGGCAAAGGGCCGGAATGGCTCGCCGAAGCGATTGCCACCCGGCCGTTTGGACGCTTGCTCTCGCCCGCCGACATTGCGCTGGCGGCCGCGTACTTCGCGTCCGACGACAGCGCGCTGATCACGGGATCGGTACTGGAGCTGGAACAGTTCCCCCTGGGACTCTTTCCGGAATGAGACGGGGCATAAAGCCCCGCCCTACCGTCTGCCTATTGCACGTGCACGATGTTGCGCGCGAGCAGCGTGTCGGCGTTGGCGCCGGCACGCGCCTTCGAGGCATGGCTCGCGTATTCACCGCGGTGTTCGTCCGACGAAATCAGTGCGGCGGCGAACTGGATCGCTGGATCGCCAGGACGCGCTGCGACCGCCTTCGAAATCAGCGCGTAGGCGTCCAGGCTCCCTTTCACCTGCTTCGCGACCGCACTCCTGGTCGCGAACTCCTTCGCCTGCGACATCATCGTGATCTCGTTGAACGCGCCGGCGAGATACGCCGCGTCCAGGAACGCGATCGCGTCGGGCTGCCCCGCCATCTCGGACGCTTCGGCGCGGTTGATCGCGCGCTTC
Source organism: Acidobacteriota bacterium (assembly GCA_046731735.1). Lineage (GTDB taxonomy): Bacteria > Acidobacteriota > Vicinamibacteria > Vicinamibacterales > 2-12-FULL-66-21 > JALZOC01. Next base: position 32,092 of record JBKPLP010000057.1, on the reverse strand, counting down.
AACAGGGCGTTCGCCACGATCGGGTCGGTGCTGGCATACAACGCCGCACGCCGCAGCGTTTCCATGCGGACGATGACCGGCGTCGACGGCGTGAGCAGCGCTTCGGTGTCGCGGACCAGGTTCTCGAGCTTGTAGTCGGGCTGCCCCTCGGACCAGCTCTTCTCGCCAACCCAAGGCAGTGATTTCGCGTTGCCGATATCGTAGGGATGGCAGAGCAGCGGCGGTCCTGCCAGGGCGGGAGCGGCGAACGCCACAGCGGTGGCGGCAGCAAAGAGTGTGGTGCGGAAATATCGTGTCATTCTGGCCTCCTGTGCAGAAGACGCGATCAGGAGCAGACTGTTAGCAAGGTCAACCTCATGAGCACCGTACTGCGCGACGCGAGGATCGGACTTCGGCTGCTGATAAAGAACCGCTCGTTCGCGATCGTCGGGATTCTGACGCTCGCGCTCGGCATTGCCGCCAACACGGCCATCTTCAGCGTCGTCTATGCCACCTTCTTCGAGCCGCTCCCGTATCGTGATGCCAATCGGCTGGTCATGATCTGGTCGCAGCGACAGGGGGAGAGATTGCCCGCCTCGGCTGGCGAGTTCGTCGAGTGGAAGCGGAGAGCCAGGGCATTCGAAGACATGAATGCGTGGACCTGGTGGATGACGGCGGTCTCGATGCGCGGCACGGCCGAACAGCTGCAGGTTGCCCCCGCGACACCCGGATTCCTGCCGATGTTCGGCTACGGCCATCCGCTCGCGCTCGGCCGTGATTTCCTCGAGAGCGAGGGGACGCCGGGCAACGAGCAGGTCGTCATCCTCACGCATCGGCTGTGGCGCGAGCGCTTCGCCTCCGATCCGACTGTCCTCGGCCAGCAGATTCGGATCGACCGCAAGCCGTACACCATCGTCGGCGTGCTGGGTGCGGGGCCGCCCGACGAGAATCAAAGCCAGTTGTGGGTGCCGCTCGCATTCACGGCGAACGACTTGAACGTTGAGTCGCACCGGCTGCTCATGATGGGACGCTTGAAGCCGGGCCTGACGCTCGCGCAGGCGAATGTGGACCTCGGCCTGGCCGCGCGCGACGCCGCGAAGGAGCTGCATCGATCGCCCGAGGAGTGGGGAGCGACCGTTCAGCCGTTCCGGAACAACTTTCTCAGCGCCGACACGTTACGCGGTGTCTGGCTGCTGCTTGGCGCCGTCGCGTTCGTGCTGCTCATCGCGTGCGCGAACGTCGCGAACCTGATGCTGGCGCGCGGGACCGCGCGGCAGCGCGAGCTGGCGATCCGCGCATCACTCGGCGCATCACGCGCGAACATCATCGGGCAGCTGCTGATCGAGAGCGGCGTCCTGGCGATCGCCGGCGGGGTATTGGGTGTCGCGCTGGCCGCTGGGCTGCTGAAGATCGTGACCGCGCTGATGCCTCCCTACATGTTGCCGACCGAGGCGCACGTACGGCTGAACGTTCCGGTGTTGCTGTTCACGCTGTCGGCGTGCGGTCTCTCGGGCATTCTGGCGGGGGCGGCGCCCGCCTGGCAGGCTGCGCGCGCGAACGTGAACGAGATCCTGAAGGACGCCGCGCGATCGGTCACCGGAGCCGGCAACCGGCTGCGGCAGGCTCTCGTAGTCGTGGAGTTTGCCCTGGCGCTCACGCTGCTCACCGGCGGCGGGCTGGCGATTCACACGCTACTTGCGCTCGCGAACCGTGACCTCGGATTCAGAACAGATCACGTGCTCACGTTCTCGCTGCCGATCGACGACAAGCGGTTCACCGCGCCGGCTCAGATCACGGAGTTCTACCGGCGCGTGCTCGAACGGGTGCAGGCGGTACCAGCAGTGGTGAGTACGTCAGCGTCGATCGGAACGCCGCTGTACGGAGGAGCGCGGATCCCGTTCACGGTCGCAGGCGCGCCCGCCGTCGATCCCGCGAAACAGCCATTGGCCGGATTCAACATGGTCACGCCCGCCTACTTCGACGCGCTCGGTCTCCGAATCATCCAGGGGCGCGCGTTCACGGATCAGGATCGGGCAGGCGGTGTTCGGGTGGCAATCGTCAACGAGACGCTCGCGAGACATTACCTGCCAAATGGCGATCCGCTGACCCGGCGAATCGTGATGCCTCAGATCATCGCCGGGCAGACGGCGCCCGGCCCAGCAGTCGAGTGGCAGATCGTGGGCATCCGCGCCGATGTCCACAGCACCGACCCGGCCGACGACGGTTCGCCGGCCATCGAAGTCCCGTTCTGGCAAAGCCCGTGGCCGTTCGCGCGAATGGTCGTCCGCACGGCGGGCGACCCGGCGCACGTCAGGCAGGATATCGCCGCCGCGATTCGCTCGATCGATCCCGATCTGCCCTTGGGCGATGTCAAGACGATGGAGCAGATGGTTTCCGAGTCGCTGGTCAGCACTCGATTCAATTCGGCTCTCTTCGGCGGTTTCGCGCTGGTCGCGCTGCTGCTCGCCGCCTTCGGAATCTATGGCGTGATGTCCTTCGTCGTCGCGCAGCGCACGCAGGAAATCGGCGTGCGGATGGCGCTCGGCGCCGACCGCGGACGGATCGTGCGCCGGGTGATCGCGGAGGGAATGAGCACGGCGCTGGCGGGCGCGGCCATCGGTTCGTTGGGCGCGTTCTATGCCGCGAAGACGATGCGCGGGATCATCGCGGGAATGACCGCGCTCGATCCGGTGGTGTTCGTCGTCATCATCGCGTCGTTGCTGTTCGCCGCGATGGTTGCGTGTATCGTACCAGCCGTGCGCGCGGCATCGGTCGATCCGATGGTCGCGCTGCGTCGGGAGTAGTCGAATCGCCAGGCTAGGCTGGAAGCGGTTTCACAACCTGATCACGAATTACTAACGTTCATCGTCACGCTGCATTCGCGTCTCAAGACCCAACAGGAGGAGGGGAGGAAGGGAGTCATTTTGTTTTCAAAACAAAAAAACTCAATTTCTCCATTCTCCCATCCTCCTGTTTGATCTCGGCTGCGGCTGTCGTCGATTGGTATTCCCAATCACGAATTGATCACTGGGGGATCGCCTGATCAGCACCGACGGGGTTTCGTTTCCGTACACGGAGGCAGTGCGCGGAGCCGGGCTGGTCTACGGCCTCCTCGGCGCATGGTTCTGCTACCGGCTCACCTCTAGGTTCTACGGCGCGGGCGTCGCCGCGATGGCGACGACATGCGTGTTCATGGGCTCGTTCATGCTCTGGTACATGGTGAAGGAGCCGGCCATGAACCACGCACCATCGATGGCTGCGGTCGCCGGTTTCACCTGGGCTTGGGTGGCCACGCGCCCTTCGCGGCTCTCAGCGCAGGCGCGTTCCATACGTGAGTGGGCGCTGCTGGGCGCGCTGGCTGGCTTGATGACGCTCATTCGCGTTCAGGATGCACTCTTCGCCATCCTGCCCGCATGCGACGCCTTCGTTATCCTCTGGGTCAGCGCGCGCGTCGGCGATCGGGTCACGCTGACGCGCACGGCGGCGGGCGGCCTGCTCTTCGCCGCCTGCGCGACGATGGTAATCGCCTCTCAGATGATCGCGTGGAAGGCGATCTACGGCAGCTATTTCGGGGTGTTACCGATCGGCGCCGTGTTCCATTGGACCGATCCCCACATCGGCGACATCCTGTGGTCCTCGCGGAACGGACTGCTGAGCACATCCCCGATCCTCTATGCGGGCGCGATTGGCTTCGGGATCTTCGCGTCCGCGCACCCGTCGATCGGAGTACCGATACTGTTGGCGGCGGGCGCGTTGACCTACGTGAACGCGTCGTTCGAGGACTGGTGGGGTGGCGACGGCTTCGGCATGCGGCGGTTCGACAGCCTGATCCCGATGATGACGATCGGTGTCACGGCGCTGTCAGTCAGGCTCGTCTCACTCGTTCGACGTTTTCCAACCGCCTCCGCCATCGGTGTCTTCGGGACGCTCGCCGTGTGGAATCTCACACTGATGAGTGTGGCGCATGAAGGCCGCGTTCGACTTGGCGAAGCCGCCTCATTCGGCGACGTCGGGGCGGCACAGGCACGCGCGGTGCACCGGTGGATCGGCATGCCTTTTACGTATCCCGCGAGCTTGCTGTTCGCCTGGCAGGGAGAGGTGTCGCCGGCCGACTACGACCTGCTTTGGCCGAACCGGATGCTCGATGACCCGCGCCGCCCGTTCGGCCGGATCGACGTGGGGACTGCGGACGATCCGTTTATCGAGCAGGGCTGGTACGTGGCCGAACGCGATGGCGCCGATACGTTCCGCTGGACGTCGGCGAACGCGATCGTGCGTATCCCACTCGACCACGCCGCGAGCCTGAAAGTGCAGGTGCGACTGCGCCCGTTCACCTCCAGCGGCGCGCCTCCGCAACAGACATCAATTTCGATCAATGGCCGGCGTTATCCCGCGGTGACTATCGGGCCTGGGTGGCAGGTCATCGAGTGGGTCACCGACGATCGCGCGTGGCACGCGGGCATCAATCGGCTGGGGCTCGACTTTGCCTGGGCGGCGCGTCCGGCCGATGTCGGTGTGGGAACTGACACGCGCCTGCTCGCGGCAGCGGTCGATTCCGTGAGCGTCGAGATGATCGGTGCCAATCGCTAACCGCGCCACGGCCGTAGCGCTCGTCGCGTCGTGCATCTGCGTACTGGATCTCGCGCTGCGGCTCGTGGCGCGCCGCGGTCTCCTGCAACTCACGTTCTTCGATAGCGATCCCACGCCCGCGGCGGTGCTCGCCGGCTTGCTCGTCCTGGCCGCGGCCGGGACCGCCGTCGCGTACCGCGCCCGCCGCTCGGCGGCCACCTTCGTGCTCGCCGCGGCGATGGGTGTCGGTCTGGTCGCACAAGCGACGCTCGGGGCGCGGCTTCAGAGCGACGGCTTCTACTATTACGCGTACCTTCGCTCGCTCGCCTTCGATCGCGACGTCAATCTTGCGAATGACTACCGGCTGCTCGGCCTCGATGACGCGCAGCATCGCTCCCTGTTCCTGCCGACCGTGACTGGACACGCGCAGAGCGCGTGGTCGATCGGTCCGGCGATCGCCTGGTCGCCATTCTTCGCCGCCGGTCATGCGGTCGCAGGTCTCCTGGGACGGCGCGGTGAAGCGATCAACAGGAACGGCACCGCCTATCCCTACCGTCAAGCGATCGTGGTTGCCGGGCTCTTTTACGGCCTGCTAGGGCTGTGGTTTACCTACCGCTTCGTGCGCCTCTTCCGTCCGGCGCCAGAGGCGATCGCGTCCGTTGTCCTGACGGCGGCTGGTTCCTTCGTACTGTGGTACCTGGTGCGTGAACCGACGATGTCTCACGCGCTGTCGATGGCAGCCGTCGCGGGTTTCCTGTGGTGCTGGGCCGCCAACCGCGACCGCCGAACAACAGCCGGATGGCTCGCGGTCGGTCTCGCCGGAGGCGTGATGACGCTGATGCGCTGGCAGAACATCCTGATGTTCCTGCTGCCCTGCGTCGATTGGCTGCGGACGTTGCGTCTGGACCCGCGCCGCGCGGCGGCCGCGGCGGCCATGCTGGGGGTCGGCGCGGCCGCAGGGTTCGTGCCTCAAATGCTGGCGTGGCATGCCATCTATGGAGCGTGGATCGCACGATCCCCGGTGGGCCCGCCCTTGTACTGGTTCCACCCGCAGCTCGTGGACGTGTTGTGGTCATCACGCAACGGGCTCTTTGCGTGGTCCCCCGTGTTCATCCCGGCGGTCGTGGGTTTGGCGGCGTTGACGCGGCGCGAGCCGCTCGTCGCGGGGGGCGGGCTCGCGCTCTTCGCCGCCATGACGTGGGTGAACGGTGCCGTTGATGACTGGTGGGGTGGCGCCGGTTTCGGCATGCGCCGCTTCGATAGCCTCGTACCATTCGCGGCGCTCGGCGTGAGCGTATCGATCGCCCTGCTCGCGCGGGCCATTGAGCACCGGCCGCACTTGCTCGTCGGCGGCACCCTGGCGGCGCTGGTACTCTGGAACCTGTCACTGATGGGCATCGCCGCCGAGGGAGCGTATCGCCTCGGGGAGCCGGTTTCCTTTGGGGAAATCGGCGCTCGCCAGGCCATTCTGCTGCACCGATGGTTCGGCCACGTGTTTTCGTACCCGGCGAACCTTGCGTACGCGGCGGCGAACCGCGTGGCGCCCTGGCGGTTCGACCTGTTGCGCCCGTATCGGTTCCTCGGCGATGCCCGGCGTGCGTACGGGCGGGTTGACATCGGCAACCCGGACGATCTGGCGTACCTGGGCGATGGGTGGTACGCCCCGGAACGGGAGGGTCCGAGTACGTTCCGATGGGCGGCGGCGCGGGCCTATGCGTTCGTGCCGCTGGATCACGCGGCGGCTCTGACCGTGCAACTCCGTCTGCGCGCCTTCGGGTATGCGGGCGCACCGGCTCAGACGGTCGTGACAACGATCAACGGCCACCCGTACGGCCCCGTGACAGTGGGCGACACCTGGCAAACCATCGAGTTCTCGACAGCGCAGGAGAACTGGTCCAGCGGCGTGAACCGTGTGCGCCTCGACTTCACTCGCGCCGGGCGGCCCATGGATGTGGGCATCGGGAGCGATACGCGGGTCCTGGCTGCCGCCGTCGATTACCTGCGAGTGGCCGTTCGTACGCCGTGACTCTGTCAATCTGATCCCGAATCGCGAACCGCGAACCGCGAACCGCGATCAGGACTTGCCGTAATAGATCGAGCGTTTCTGTTTCAGAAACTCCACTGATCGCGCGATCTCGTCGAGCCCCTCCATGCCGGCCTCGACCGAAATCCATCCGTTGAAGCCTGCGCCGGCTAGGATCCGGAAGATCGCGTCGTAGTCGTTCAGTCCCTTCCCCGTCTCGCCGTGTTTCAGCGCCGCCGCGTAGCCGGTCGCGCCGTCCCCTTGCTTCAAGTCGTCGAGCGTCGTGCCGGGGGCGAGATACCGATCCGACGCATGCATCGTGACGACGCGATGCCGGACCTTCTCGAGAAATCTCACCGGATCGAAACCGCCGACGAACGCGTTCGAGGGATCGTACTGGACGCCGAAGTTCGCCGAATCGATCTGCCCGATGATCTCGAGAAAGATGTCTTCCGGCTGCGCGAACTCGGGGTAGCGCCACGTGCCGTCCTTGTAGTGGTTCTCCATGCACAGGACGACGCCGCGGCGTTCTGCATATTCGAGCGATCGTTTGATACCTTCGACTGTTCGTGCCACGCCGTCCGCGCGCGACAGCTCCGGATAGCGCTGGCCGCTCAGCGTCCGGCAATGCTTCGCACCAAGGCGGACCGTGAGATCGATTGCCGCCTTCTGCCGTTCGACCTGGCGCGCCCGCTCCGCGGCATCGGGATGGGTGAAGTCCGGCGAGAAGCAGATCATCGAGGTGACCTGCCCCGTCTGCTCGATCAGCCGGCGCACTCGCTCCACGTCGGCGGCCTCGAGGCTCGGAAAGAATCCGTCGTAATGCTCGATCCCCTCACCGCCCAGTCTCGCGGCGTCGCGTATCCACTGCTCGAACGACATCTCACGCGCGACGAGCTGATCGAACGCGAACTTCGGGAACACGCTGATACGCGGCGGCATCCGCCGAATCTATCAGAGCGTCCGCCGTTCTGGTATGGTGCTCGCGGTGACCGGCCACAAAATGGCGAACTTCGGCGGCGCACGCGTCTTGGCACTCGAGAGCCGGAGAGGCACTGAAATCGCGACGCTGATTTCACGGCTGGGAGGCGCGTGCGTCCTCGCACCGGCGTTGCGCGAAGTCCCGCTCGAATCCAACGTCGAAGCCGTGCGCTTTGCCAGCGCGCTCGCCGACGGCGACTTCGACGTCGTCATCTTTCTCACCGGTGTCGGCGCGCGGGCGATGCTCGCGGCGGTCGAGCACGCTCATCCGCGTGAGGAGGTCCTCGCGGCGCTGCGACGAACGCGGATCGCGGTGCGCGGCCCGAAGCCGCTCGCCGTCATGCGCGAATGGCAGGTGCCGGTGTGGATCGCTGCGCCGGAGCCGAACACGTGGCGCGAGCTCCTCGCGGCGCTCGACACGCGCGCGGACGAACAGCCGCTGCGGGGCGCGCGCGTAGCGGTGCAGGAATACGGTGTGTCCAACGCGGAGCTGCTCGACGCCCTGGCGGCGCGCGGCGCACGCGTCACGGCGGTCCCCGTGTATCAGTGGACGCTTCCGGAAAACACCGGCCCTCTGCGTGAGGCGGTGACCGCGCTGGCTCGAGGCGAGATCGACATCGTCGTGCTGACCTCGAGTATTCAGCTCGCGCACTTGTGGCAGATCGCCGAGGAGCAGCGCCTCGCACCCGAGGTGCGCAGCGCGCTCGAACACACCGTCATCGCGTCAATCGGCCCGACGACTTCCGAAGAGGTACGCCGGCGCGGCTTGCGCGTCGATCTCGAAGCGTCGCACCCCAAGATGGGTATTCTCGTGACCGAAGCTGCCGCCAGGGGCGACGAGCTGTTGCGCGCCAAACGCAGCTGACCTTTTACCTTTTACCTTTTACCTTTTACCTTTTACCTTTTTCCTTTCACCATCTGCACGCTTGACACCTCTTGCGAGCAGACGTAAGTTGCGCGAGTTGAGGTCAGTTATGCAGATCATTCGAGGGCGGACGATTTACGACGTGGCGATTATCGGCTCGGGGGCAGGCGGCGGAATGGCCGCGATGGTTCTCACGCAGGCCGGCGCCAACGTCGTGATGCTCGAAGCGGGGCCGATGTGGGACTCCGCGAGCGACTCGGCCATGTTCAAGTGGTCGTACGACACGCCGCGACGCGGCGCCGCGATCCCCGAGCGGCAGTTCGGCGAGTTCGACGGCGCGCTCGGCGGCTGGACGCTCGATGGGGAGCCGTACACCTCGGCGCCGGGGAACCAGTTCGACTGGTTCCGCTCGCGCATGCTCGGCGGCCGCACGAACCACTGGGGCCGCATCTCGCTGCGCTTCGGTCCGCACGACTTCATGCGCAAGACGCTCGACGGACTCGGCGACGACTGGCCGATCCGCTATGAAGACTTGAAGCCGTACTACGACAAGATCGACCGGTTCATCGGCATCTTCGGCGAGAACCTGAAGGATTTCCCGAACGAGCCCGACGGCATCTTCATGCCGCCGCCGAAGCCGCGCTGTTACGAGCTCCTGATCAAGGATGCCTCGGCGAAGCTGAACATCCCGTGCGTACCCTCGCGGCTCTCGATCCTGACGAAGCCGCTCAACGGACGGGCCGCGTGCCACTACTGCAGCCAGTGCGGGCGCGGTTGCTCGACGTACTCGAACTTCTCATCACCGTCGGTGCTGATCCCGCCGGCGCTGAAGACCGGGCGCCTCAAGATCATCGCGAACGCGATGGCGCGCGAGGTCACCGTGGACGAGAGCGGCCTCGCGAGCGGCGTCACCTACGTCGACAAGGCGGCCAACCGCGACAACCACGTCCGCGCGCGTATCGTCGTCGTCGCGGGCGGCGCGTGCGAGTCGGCGCGGATCCTGCTCAACTCGAAGTCGAGCAAGTTCCCGCAAGGGCTCGGCAACTCGAGCGGCACCGTGGGCAAGTTCCTCATGGATTCCACCGGAACGAGCGTCTCCGGCTTCATCCCCAGGCTGATGGACAACATCCCGCACAACGAGGACGGAACGGGCGGGATGCACCTCTATATGCCGTGGTGGCTCGACAACAAGAAGCTCGATTTCCCGCGCGGGTATCACATCGAGATTGGCGGCGGGCGCCGCATGCCGAGCGCCGGGTTCGGCGGTGGCATCCACAACTTCACGCCGGTCGATGTCGCGAGCAAACCACGCGCGTTCGGCGGCTACGGCAAGGATCTGAAGAACGACTATCGCCGCCTCTATGGCGCGACGGTGAATTTCGCCGGACGCGGCGAAATGATCCCGAACAACGACAGCTACTGCGAGATCGATCCGAACGTCGTCGACAAATGGGGGATTCCGGTGCTGCGGTTCCACTACAAGTGGAGCGATTACGAGTTGAACCAGGTGAAGCACATGCAGGAGACCTTCCGCGCGATCATCGAGCAGATGGGGGGCACACCGACGTCGAGGATGCCGACGAAGGAGGAGGGCTACGGCATCGCGGCGGGCGGTCGCATCATCCACGAAGTCGGCGTGACGCGCATGGGCGACAACCCGGCGACCTCGGTGCTGAACAAGAACTGCCAGGCGCACGACGTGAAGAACGTCTTCGTCACCGACGGCGGGCCGCTGCCGTCGCAGGCTGACAAGAACTGCACGTGGACGATCCTGGCGCTGGCGATGAAGACTGCCGAGTACATCGCCGAGCAGCGCAAGGGAGGGACACTCTGATGGAGACCGATCGCCGGACGATGCTGCGGCTGCTTGCGGCCGCCCCCGCGGCTGCAGGTTTTACGTGGACCGACGCGGAGGCGCAGCAGGCGCACGACCATGCGCAGGCGGCGCAGACCACCGCGAGGAAGACGGGAACGGCCTACAAGCCGAAGTTCTTCACGGCGCACGAATGGGCCACGGTCACCATGCTCGTCGACCTGATCATCCCCAAGGACGACCGCTCCGGCAGCGCAACCGATGCCGGTGTGCCGGAGTTCATGGATTTCATGATGATCGACCAGCCCGGGCGGCAGACCGCGATGCGCGGCGGGCTGGCCTGGCTGGATCGCGAGTGCGTGACGCGATTCGACAAGGCGTTCATCGACTGCGCCGCCGCCGAGCGCACCAAGGTGCTCGATGACATCGCGTGGCCGCGGCAGGCGCCGCCGGGGCTCTCGCACGGCGTCGCGTTCTTCAACAGCTTCCGCGACCTCACCGCCAGCGGGTTCTGGACGACGAAGATGGGCATGCAGGATCTGCAGTACATGGGCAACGTGTTCGTCGCCGAGTGGAAGGGGTGCCCCGACGAGGTCCTGAACAAGCTCGGGATCAAGACCTAGTCCGCCTAAAGGCGGAAGGTAGTGTCCGCCTTCAGGCGGACCTAGCTCAAGCAGCTGACGTATACTTGCGGCCTCACTACAGGAGGCCCGCAAAATGATCCGTTTCCGGTTTGCATCGCGCATGCTGTCCGCGATGCTGGTCGCCGCAGTCCTGCTGCCGGCCACCGTCCGCGCGCAGTTCGACGCCGCGACCGTCCTCGGGACCGTTCGTGATTCGTCCGGCGCCGTCGTCCCTGGCGCCACCGTCACCCTGAAGAACGTCGCCACCGGCATCACCGCGACGGCGGTGAGCGACGAGAACGGCAACTACCAGTTCCTCAACGTCCGCATCGGGACGTACAACGCGCGCGCGGAGCTGCAGGGCTTTTCCGCCGCCGAGGCGGAGAACTTCACGGTCACGGTCAACGCGCGGCAGCGCGTCGATATGACGCTGAAGGTCGGCAACCTCGGCGAGACGGTCGTGGTGACCGGCGCCGCGAAGCTGCTCGAGACGGAGTCGAGCGACCGCGGCCAGGTCATTCACAAAGAACAGATCGTCAACCTGCCGCTCAACGGCCGCAACTACGCCGACCTCGCGCTGCTGAGTCCTGGCGTCCGCCGCTCCGCCATCTCCGACTCTCGCGACGCGTCGTTCAACGTGAACGGGCTGCGCAGCGCGGTGAACAGCTTCATCCTCGACGGCGTCGACAACAATTCGTACGGCACCAGCAACCAGGGCTTTTCGAACCAGGTCGTCCAGGTGTCCCCGGACGCGGTCGAAGAGTTCAAGGTGCAGACGAACAACTTCAGCGCCGAGTTCGGGCGCACCGGCGGCGCGGTCATCAACGCCTCGTTCCGCAGCGGCACCAACGCGTTCCGCGGCACCGTCTGGGAATTTAACCGCAACACGGCGCTCAACGCGGTCGGCTTCTTCAAGCCGACCAACAACGTGAAGCCGAAGCTGCAGCGCAACCAGTTCGGGCTCGTGTTCGGCGGTCCGATCGTGCGCAACCGCACCTTCTTCTTCACCGACTACGAAGGGTTCCGCCAGATCTCCAAGACGCTGACGTTCGCGAACATTCCGACGGCGGCGCAGCGCGCCGGCATTCTCGGCAAACCGATTGTGAACCCGCTCACCGGCGAGCTCTACGCAGACGGCGTGATTCCCGCGAGCGCGATCATTCCGTTCGCCAGCAAGGTCCTCGCCGATCTGCCGCAGCCGACGCGGGCGGGAACGGCGAACAACTTCGATTCGCTGCCGCGGCGGCAGGACTACAACGACAAGTACGACGTGAAAGTCGATCACACGTTCAACACGCGCATAAACGCGTTCGGACGCTGGAGCCACCGTAAGGTCGACAACTTCGAGCCGTCGCCGATTCCCGGCGACACCGGCAGCCCGAGCAACGCCTTCGTGCACGTGCTCAACGAGCAGTTCGCCGGCGGGTTCACCTACACGATGACCCCGGAGTCGTTGCTGGAGGTGCGCCTCGGAGTGTCGCGGACCCAGGCGGGCAAATCGCCGCCCGGAGTCGGCACACCGAACATGCAGGAGAAGTACGGAATCAGCGGGCTGCCCACCGACCCGCGCTTCTCAGGCGGACTCACGGAACAGGGCATCACCGGCTGGACGACGTTCGGCCGGCAGAACAGCAACCCGCAGTTCCAGGATCCCACGGTCATCAACCCGCGCATCAACTTCACGTGGATGAAAGGCCGGCAGGCCTATAAGACCGGCTATGAATACCAGGCGATCAACACGAAGATCGACGACTTCCACCCGAAGTACGGCCGCGACACCTACTCGGGGCAGTTCAGCCGGCCGGCGGGGGCGGCGGCGGACGACAAGACGTACAACCTCGCCGACTTCCTGATGGGCGCGCGCAGCGGCTACTCGCTCGTCAATCCGTTTATCGCCAATCTCCGCCAACGCATGCATTTCGCCTACGTGCAGGACGACGTGAAGGTGAATCCGCGCCTGACGCTGAACCTCGGCCTGCGCTACGAGTTCGCGACGCCGCAGTGGGAAAAGGACAACTTCCTCACCAGCTTCGATCCGGCGACGAACACGCTCATCACGGCCAAGAACGGATCGATCGCCGACCGGGCGCTCGTCAACCCGGACAAGAACAACTTCGCGCCGCGCCTCGGGCTCGCCTACAGCCTCAGTGAACGGACCATCGTCCGCGCCGGCTATGGCATGAGCTACATCCACTTCAACCGGATGGGCGGCGAGAACCTCCTGTCGTTCAACGGGCCGCATGTTGTCGCGATCAACATCACGCAGCAACCGTCCCAGGGGCTTTGCGGTGCGACGACGCCGCCGACGACCTGTTTCCGGACGACGCAGCAGGGCTATCCGGAGGGGCTCAACGTACCGGCGAACTTCAGCACGCTGAACGCGCGCGTGAATTACATCCCGCGCGACACGCCGACGGGCAACGTCACGAGCTGGCACGCCTCGGTGCAGCGCGAGCTCTTTGCCAACCTGCTCGTGGACGTCGGGTATATCGGGAACAAGAGCCGCGACATCCTGATTCTCGGCGACTACAACCAGGCACGGCCGAACGCAACGACCGAGAACTCGACCCTGCAGTCACGGCGGCCGATCGTCGGCTTCCAGGAAATCCAGGCGGCGTTCGCCGGCGGCAAAGGCGACTACCACGCTCTGCAAGTGAAGGTCGAGCGGCGCTATTCGCGCGGCCTCTATCTCCTGAACTCGTTCACCTGGTCGCGCGCACGCGATAACGCCTCCGGGCACCTCGAAGTGCAGAACGGCGACAACAGCCGCGTCAATTATCGCGACCTGGCGTCGGAATTCGGCCGCTCCGGCTACGATCAGCCGTTCAACAACACGACGAGCTTCGTATGGGAGCTGCCGTTTGGAAAGGGCCGCCGCTACGCGGCGAACATGAACCCGATCGTCGAAGGCATCCTCGGCGGCTGGCGCGTCGTGGGTATCAACACCATGACGAGCGGCATGCCTATCAACCTGTCGTACTCGCCGGCCTCGGCGTCGCAGGTCAGCGGCCTGCCGACCTACCGGCCGAATCTGCTGGGGGATCCCGTGACCCCTGACTCAGAGCGTACGAACCCCACCAGCAATTACCTGAATGCGGCGATGATCCAGATCCCGGATCGCTCGCAACCGTTCGGCAATGCGCCGCGCAACGCGGCACGCGCCGATCCGTTCCGGCAGTTCGACCTCGGATTGCACAAGGCGTTCGGCCTGGGCCGCGATCAGACGCGGCTGGAGGTGCGCTTCGAGGCGTTCAACCTGTTCAACACGACGAACTTCCAGCCGGCCAACGGCAACGTGTCCTCGAGCTCGTTCGGGACGATCTCGTCCACGTTCCCGGCGCGCCAGCTCCAGCTCGGTGTGAAGCTGTATTTCTAGATTGCCGGGGTCTGAAGACCCCGGCCTACGGTGTAGGTGTAGGGCGGGGTCTTTAGACCCCGCCTTGTCGCTTTCGACCCGCCTTGTCGCTTTAGACCCCGCCTTTCTGCGCACGCAGGATCCCGCGCTTCTCGAGCTCCTCTTCCGGTACCTCGCCCAGATCCTTCGTCTCCTTGATCCACTTGTCGAGAACTCCGCGCATCCGTTCGAGAATCTTCCGGTAATTCGAATCCGCGGCGAGGTTGTGGATCTCGTCGGGATCCGCGTCGGTGTCGTAGAGCTCCTCGCGCGGTTTCGTCGCGGCAAAGAACGCCTCCGGTGCACCGGTCAGCTTCCCTTGCGCGTGAAGCTGACGCCACACGCGCATGGTCGGGTTCTGCTCGTTGTAGGCATTCACCTGCGCGTAGGGCAGCTCAGGATGGAAATTGCGAATGTACTTGAACCGTTTGTCCCGCACCGCCCTCATCCGTTCGGGCGTTTCGTCCATGCGGTCGCGTGTGGCGAAGACATACTCGCGCTCCTTCGCACGCGTGTCTCCGACAAACACCTGGCCTTGCATGGTGCGCGGAATCTGCGCGCCCGCGACAGCCAACATGGTCGGCGCGAAATCGACGAACGAAACGAGGTCGCTCCTGACCGAGTTCGGCGCGATATGCCCGGGCCACCGGATCATCAGCGGCACCCTGATGCCGCTGTCGTAGAGCCAGCGTTTCGACCTCGGCATCCCTGTCCCGTGGTCACTGAAAACCAGAACCATGGTGTTGTCCGTGAGGCGATACCGATCGAGCCACTCGAGCACGTCGCCGACGATGTAGTCTGCCGACGTCATCAGGTCGTAGAACTGCGCGAGATCCTTCCGCACTTCTGGCGCGTCGGGGAGAAACGCCGGCACTCGCATCTTGGCCGGATCGTGAAATTCCGAAGGCTTCAGCTGTGCCGTGTTTTTCGCGTGAAGCTGCGCATCTCCGCGGACCTGCGCCTCGTGGACGACGCCAAGATTCAGATACGCGAAGAAGGGTTGCTTCGGCGGGGGTGCGTTGCGCCACTGGGCGGTGCTGTCGGCGGCGCCGGCGGGCAACGTGTTGATCGCACCGGGGTCGAAGTTGAAGTCCACTTTGCCGGGCCACGCGACGAAATACCCTGCTTCGCGCAGCAGCTGCATGACGGTAGCCGGCGGGTTGATTCGCAGCGACCGATGGTGATGGGTGCCTGCCGTCGTCGGATAAATGCCGGTGACCAGCCCGGAGCGGCTCGGCGAGCACACCGGCGTATGCGTGAACGCGCGTGTGAACCGAGCTCCCTCGCGGGCGAGTCGATCCATGTTGGGCGTGATCGCTTGAGCATCGCCATATGACCCGAGAGCAGGACTCGCGTCGTCCAGAACCAGCCAGATGATGTTCGGCCGGCGCTCCTGTGCGCGAACGAATACTGACGGCGTCGCGAAGAGCAGCAAGAGCGCTGCCGCGATTCGAAAACGTGCAGACATCGGCGAATCATATGCCTATACTCGGTGCCGTGCGGAAATCCGGCCCGCGCGTCACGCTCGGAGCGTGTGTTGCGGCAGCAGTCGTGCAGGGAACGATGGCACAGTCCCGAACCGGGGCATTCGATGCCGACCTCGCGTTTCTTCAGCAGCACACCAAAGTGATCGTGCTCGCCGATGCGGCAGGCACTGGGAAGGTCGTCGTCGCGCCGGAGTACCAGGGGCGCGTGATGACGAGCACGACGGGTGGACCGAACGCGCCGAGCTTCGGATGGATCGGACGGGACGCGATCGCGTCGGGAAAGCGTCAGCCGCATATGAACGTATTCGGCGGTGAAGATCGGTTCTGGCTCGGCCCGGAGGGAGGGCAGTTCGCGCTCTACTTCAAGAAGGGTGGCGCGTTCGATCTCGACCACTGGCAGGTCCCGGAAGCTTTCGACTGGGGCGGGTGGGAGATCGTGAAGCAGTCTCTCACCTCGGCGCAGTTCCACAAGCAGATGGAGCTCACCAACTACTCGGGTGCTTCGTTCGATATCGATGTCGAGCGCACGGTAAAGACAATCTCACCGAAAGAAGCGGCGGCCAGCCTCGGCGTGACGCCCGGCAGCAGCATCCGCATGGTTGCGTTTGAATCGTCGAACACCGTAAAGAACGCCGGACGACGGCGTTGGGATTTGAAGACCGGTGCGGTGTCGATCTGGATCCTCGGACAGCTGATTCCATCGCCGGACACCACAATCGTGCTGCCGATAGCTGCGGGCACGGTCTCCACGCTCGGCAGCCCGGTGAAGGATGACTATTTCGGCAAGGTACCCGCCGACCGCCTGAAAGTGAAAGATGACGTCGTGTTCTTTCGCGGCGACGGACAGTATCGCAGCAAGATCGGCGTACCGCCGCGGCGCGCGCTGGCACTTGCCGGCAGCTACGACGCCGCGAACCGCGTTCTCACGATCGTCACGTTCACGCGGCCACCAGACGCGCGCGAATACGTGAACTCGATGTGGGAGATGCAGCGCGAACCGTATGGCGGAGACGTGATCAACAGCTACAACGACGGGCCGCCCGCGCCGGGAAAGCCGCCGCTCGGTCCGTTCTACGAGCTGGAGACGTCATCGCCCGCGCTCGTGCTCGAGCCGGGACAGAGCTACACCCACGTCCATCGGACGTTCCACTTCACTGGCTCTGAGCCGGAGCTGGATGCGATTGCCCGCGCGGTATTGAAGGTGGGTCTCGCAGACGTCAAGGCCGCGTTTCGATGAACGTGGCCTAGGAGCCACGATACGTCGAGTATCCAAACGGGCTGAGCAGCACCGGGACGTGGTAGTGCGTCTCTCCCGCCGCCGCTTCGAACGTAATCGCGATCGAGGGATAGAACGCGCGGACGCCGGCCCGATCGAAATACTCTCTCGTCTCGAAACTCAGTCGGTAGACGCCGGCGGCGAGCGGCTCGTCCGGTGCCATCAACGTGCGAAGGCGGCCATCGAGATCGGTCTTTCCACTGCCGACCTTCTGCCACGTTGAATCCTGCCGCAGGTGTTCGAGCAGCACACGCAATCCTGCGGCGGGACAGCCACGGACCGTGTCGATCACGTGCGTGGTGATGGCGCTCATCTGCGGCGCATTCTATATGAACGTGCCGCAGGGCCGCCCGAGAATGACGCCGCTGTCGAAGATGACCTGGCCTCGCAACCAGGTTTGGATCACTCGTCCCTTCAGGCTCAGACCGTTGTACGGCGTGACGCGATGACGGTGAAAGAGCGCCGAGCCATCGACGACGGCCTCCTCGTCTGGATTCCAGAACACGAAATCGGCGTCGGCTCCCGGGGCGATTCTGCCTTTGATGCCCCCGAGCCCGGCCAGCCTCGCGGGCGCGTCGGCCATCCAGCGCGCGATGTGGTGGAAGCCGAGGTCCCGCGCCGACGCGCCCGTCCACACCGCGGCAAGGCCAAGCTGCAGTGACGCGATCCCTCCCCACGCATGCGCGAAATCGCCCTGCTTCATCGACGCCGGCGCGGGCGAATGATCCGTCACGATCATGTCGATGTCGCCGTCTGCAAGCGCGCTCCAGAGTTCTTCGCGATTCGCGGCTTCGCGGATCGGAGGCGCACATTTGTATTCGACCGCGCCGTCGGGGATCTGCTCGCTGGCGAACGTCAGATAGTGCGGGCAGGTTTCGGCCGTGACGGCCGTCCCGGCGCTGCGGGCGCGGCGGAGCGCCGGCAGCGCGAGCGCCGCGGCGAGGTGGACGATGTGAACGTGCGTGCGGTATTTGCCGGCGAGCGCGGCGAGCAGATCGACGGCTGCGCTCTCGGCGCGGGGAGGCCGGCTGGCAAGCCACGTCCCGTAAGCGGCGGTATCCCCATCAACGTTCCTGAGCTCGGACGGTAACTCGGCGTGAACCAGCAGCGGCACGTTCAGCGATGCCAGTATCGGAAGGGCAACGTGAAGATCCTTCTCCGACACGTGCTGGAACTCGTCGACGCCGGACGGCGCCAAGAAGCATTTGAAGCCACGCACGCCGGCGGCAACGAGCGATCGAAGCTCATCGCCATTCCCGGGCACGAGCCCTCCCCAGAACCCGACGTCGACGTGGCACTGACCTTCCGCCGCCCGGCGCTTGACTTCGAGCGCGCGAACGCTGGTCGTCGAGGGCACGCAGTTCAGCGGCATGTCGATCAGCGTGGTCACGCCGCCGGCGGCCGCCGCCCGCGTCGCGTGAGAGAACCCTTCCCAGTCGGTCCGGCCCGGCTCGTTGATGTGAACGTGCGTGTCCACCAGCCCCGGCAGAACCACCGCGTCGCCTGCGTCCAGCACGCACACGTCGGCAGGCAGCGGGTCCGCGTAAGTTGCGACCGCGAGGATCCGGCCGCCCTCGCTGATGTAGATGGCCGCAGAACGAACGCCGTCGGGCAGAACGATGCGATCGCCTCGGACGACGGTCATCGGCCGCATCCGGCGGTTACCGGGCGATGGTCGCTTCGATGAGGCCGTGCGGCTCCTCCGTCGGCACGAACACCTCGTTCCGGTTCTCGAGCCCGAACACGGAGAGGTCGACAGGCAGGTGGTGCTTGTTCGGCATGACGAGGTGAATGGACTCCACGGCGTCGAGGTTCTGCACCACCGCCTCGCCCATGTCGTAAAGCGTGTGCTGGACCGAGCGGCTATCGTGCTCGGCGAACGTTTCGAGGAGCGTCTGCCGGATGGCACGCCACGTTGTGCCGTAGTCGACGTCCGGAGTTCGATACCGCCACGTCGCGGTGACGGAGGTCGCGAGAATGCGATCGCGCGCTTCGGGAAGCGTCGTGAATTGATCGCGAGCGTACCCTTCGAACGCCGATCGGCCTGATTTAAGAATGAGCAGGTCAGAAATGCCAGCTTCGACGAACACGAAGCCGCGGGATCTGACCACCCGCGCGGTCCGTGCGTCAGGGCCGACCCGGACGAACGCCTGTCCGTGCTCGTGTGCGCCCACCGTGATACGTCCCCAGAAATGGTCGGTCATATCCACGGTCACGCGCTCGAGCCGGGCATTCCGCTCGAGGAAGTGCTCGCTGAGCACGAGCCCGAATGCTTCGGGCTCCCCCACACCGTCCCGCCCCGCGACCGCATAGACAGTGTTCTTCATCGTGTCGGTGGGCAGCACGTCGCGATTGTCGCCGCCGGCGTACGACTCGGTGTACTCTCCCTCGAAACGTATCGCCACGGTCAGATCGCGCAGATCGTGACGGTCGCCGCGGCGGTGCAGCCGTACCACCCGAACCTTCGATTTGCCGTACGCGGCCTCGACCAGCATGCAGACACACTACACCATCCCTGACATCGCCAGCCTGGCGGATCTCGCCTCGGCGCGCGTCGGCGGAAAGGCGATCGCGTCCAGCGACGAGTTCTTCGCGTCCAGGTCGAACCTGGTAAGGCCCGAGGCGCCGGTATTCGTCGCCGGGAAGTTCACGAGCCGCGGCAAATGGATGGACGGCTGGGAAACGCGGCGGCGGCGCACGGAAGGACACGACTGGTGCGTGATCGCGCTGGGCATGCGTGGACGGGTCGAGGGTGTGAACGTCGACACCCGTCACTTCACGGGCAACTTTCCCTCGCACTGTTCCGTCGACGTGCTCGATGCGCGTGGCACGCTGCGCCCGGCGGACTACCAGGCCGCAGGCGCGCCATGGCGGTCTTTGCTCCCGCGCCGTGAGTTGAAGGGCGACACTGGCAATTTCTTCGCCGCCAGAGACGGCGTACCGTGCACGCATGTCCGCCTGAACATCTTTCCTGACGGCGGCGTCGCGCGGCTCCGCGTCTACGGCGAGGTGGAGATCGACTGGCGCGCGATCGCACGGGCCAAGCGCGCCGTTGATCTTGCGTCCATCCGGAACGGCGGCCTGGTGCTGGGCGCGAGCGATATGCATTTCGGCGCCAGCGACAACATGATCATGCCCGGCCGTGCCAGGAACATGGGTGACGGCTGGGAAACACGGCGCCGGCGCGGCCCGGCGGTCGATCCGGTTACCGGCCTCCGGGCGGACTGGGCGGTGATCCGGCTGGGCACCCCCGGCAGCGTCCGCCGTATCGAAATCGATACGAATCATTTCAAGGGAAACTACCCGGAAAGCGCGTCGGTGCAGGGCTGCCTGCTGCCTGGAGCCGCACTCGACGAGCTCGCGAAGGCTGCGTGGACGGAGCTGCTGCCGCGGGAACCGCTCGGCCCCAGCCGCCGTCATCTTTTCGCGAGACAGATTGCGTCCGCAGCACCCGTATCGCACGTTCGCCTCAACATCTTTCCGGACGGCGGGATCAGCCGCCTGCGCGTGTATGGCACCGTCGCAGAGGATTGATTCCGCGACCGTCGACGAGGCCCGTACTCTCCTCAGCGCCTGCTGCGGATCCACTGCGTGGGTGAATCGGATGATCGCACTGCGGCCGCTGCGGAGTGACGAGGCGCTGTTCGAGGCGGCACGGCGCGAGTGGTTCGCGCTCCGCCCTGAGGACTGGCAGGAAGCATTCGCGCAGCACCCGCGCATCGGCGATCGGGAGCAACTCCGTGCGCGGTTTCCCGCCACACATCAACTTTCCGAGTCGGAGCAGGCTGGCGTCGGCGGCGCTCCTGATAACATTCTTGACGCGCTGGCCGCCGCCAATTCCAGCTACGAACGCCGATTCGGGTTTATCTTCATTGTCTCGGCCACCGGGAAGTCCGCGGCAGAGATCCTCGATCTGCTGCACGCACGGCTGCAGAACGATCCGGAATCCGAGCTGCGCGTAGCGGCGTCCGAACAGGCGCGCATCACCGAGCTTCGGCTGCGGCGACTGTAGGCAGAGGAGGTTACATGAGGGGGATCATCCGCATCGGCGGCATGTGTGTTGCGGTTCTCGCGATCGCGGCTGGGGCTGCCGCCCAGCATCAGCACGGATCCGAAACGCTCGGCAAAGTGCACTTCGAGACCACCTGCAAGCCAGCGGTGCAGGCGAGCTTCGATCGCGCCGTCGCGCTGCTGCATTCCTTCGAGTTCGGCCCCGCCATCGCCGGGTTCAACCAGGTGGTGCAGAGCGATCCATCGTGCGCCATGGCTTACTGGGGCGTCGCCCTCAGCACGTGGAGCAATCCGTTCGCGGGATTGAAGGGCCCCGCGGTCCTCGAGCCCGGGCGAGCCGCCGCGACAAAAGCGCAGGGCACCGGATCCCCGTCGCTGAGAGAGAAGGCGTATATCAACGCGGTCGCCGAGCTGTACCGTGATTTCCAGAAAGTACCGCAGCGTGAACGTACGCTCGCCTACGAGAAGGCGATGGAAAAGCTCAGCGCGGACTTCCCTGCCGACACCGAAGCGCGAATCTTCTACGCGCTGGCCGTGACCCAGAATGCGCTGCCGACCGACAAGACCTATGCGAATCAGCTGAAGGCGACGGCGATCCTGGAACCGCTGTTCAGAGAACACCCCGATCATCCGGGACTGGCGCATTACATCATCCACGCCTACGACCAGCCGGCGCTGGCGTCCCGGGCGCTGAATGCCGCGAAGAGTTACGCGAAGATTGCACCCGATGCGCCGCACGCGCTGCACATGCCCTCGCACACGTTCACTCGCGTCGGCGCTTGGAGCGACTCGATTTCCGCCAACCTCGCCTCAGCCGAGGCCGCTGAAAAATCCGGCTGCGACGCAGAGGCGCTGCACGCGATGGATTACCAGATGTATGCCTACCTGCAGACGGCACAGGACGGCGCGGCACGCCGTCTGCGCGATCGTCTGCCGCAGATTGCCGCCAGATTCGATCCGGCCGTTGTCTGCGGCGCCGCACCGGGTTCGGCCGGCCTGTTCGCGATCGCCACCATTCCGGCGCGTTACGCGCTCGAACGCGGCGACTGGTCCGCGGCGGCGGCGCTCGATCCGAAGACGACCTCAGTGGCATGGGCCGATGCGCAGGCGCGCTTCGCCCGCGCGCTGGGCGCCGCACGTGCCGGGCGCGCCGATGCCGCGCGCGCCGATATCGAGCAGCTGGCGGCGCTCGGCGAGAAGCTGGCGGCGGCCAACGACGCGTATTGGGCGGGACAGGTCGGCATTGAGCAGCGTGTCGCGGAGTCGTGGGTTGCGTATTCGTCAGGGCGGCGCGACGACGGCATCGCGCAGCTCGGGGCCGCCGCGGACGCCGAGGACGCGACCGACAAGTCGGCGGTGACCCCCGGTCCGCTTGCGCCGGCGCGCGAGTTGCTCGGAGACATGCTGCTCGATGCCGGCCGGGCGGCCGATGCGCTGCGGGCGTACGAAGCCACGATGGTGAAGGAGCCGAACAGGTTCCGCGCCGTCTACGGCGCCGCACGGGCCGCCGCTGCTGCCGGCAATCGCGATCGCGCGGCGCAGCACTATCGCGAGCTGATCGCGCTCTGTAAGACGAGCGACACGGAACGCCCGGAGCTCAAAGAGGCTCGAGCGTTTATCGGGGCACGGTAGGCTTCAGGGCTTCAGGGCTTCAAGGATTAGGGATGGATCTTCGGAAACTAACACACCCGATCGTGCAACTTTCACTCGATTTGACATCGATTGAGGAAGCGATCGACACGGCGGCGATCGGCGTCGCGGCGGGCGTCGACTGGCTCGAAGCGGGGACTCCGCTGCTGCTCGCCGAGGGCCTGCACGCCGTCGAGAAGCTCCACGAGCGCTTTCCTCGGCACAAGATCGTCGCGGACCTGAAGACGATGGACGGCGGTTATCTGGAAGCCGAGATGATGGCGAAAGCCGGAGCGGACTTCGTTGTCGTCATGGGCCGCGCGCACGAGGCGACGCTCCGCCGGGTGATCCAGGCGGGCCGCGATTTCAACATCCGCGTGATGGGCGACAATCTCGGAGCCGACGATCGCGTCGAGTGCGCGCGGTGGATGGAAACGGTCGGTGTCGACGTCATCGTTCATCACATCGGCTTCGACGAGCGGAACATGATTCACGGCCTCAGCCCGCTGGACGAGCTCGACGACGTTGTGAAATCCGTGTCCATCCCGGTGCAGGCAGTTGGTGGTCTCTCGATCGAGCAGGCGATCGAATGCGCGCGCCGCGGAGCCCCGCTCGTGGTCGTCGGCGCGCCGCTCGTGATCGATGGGGAAGCGTTCCGCCCCGCGCACGGCAACCTCCTCGACAAGCTCAAGCAGATTTGCGACGAAGTGCACCGCGTCCCGATCACTTGAAGCCTTGAAGCCCTGAACCCGCAACTCGCGCTGTATTATCCCCCGATGATGACTCGACGTGATGTGCTCGCGACTGCCGGAATGGTGCCGCTGTCATCGTTGTCACCGACGAGGCCGCGTAGGCAGAAACCCACTGCCGTGGCCAGCATGGCCCAGAAGCGGCGCGAGCTGTACGGACTGCTCGGGAAGCTGCCGGATCGCGCGCGGCCCATTTCCGGCAAGAAGCGGCGGGACGAAGAGCGCGGCCGCTACATCCTCGAGACCTGGGATCTGGATCTCAACGGGATCGAGACCGTGCCCGCCTACCTCGCGCGTCCGCGCAATGCCGCGCCGAAGGCGCCGGCCATCCTGTTCGACCATTCCCACGGCGGCGGGTACAAGATCGGCAAACAGGAGTTCATCGAGGGGCGCAGTTACCTGCAGCCAAAGCCGTATGCCGAGGAACTGACCGATCTCGGCTACATCGGCCTCTGCATCGACCAGTGGGTGTTCGGCGAGCGCAGCCACACGCCGGAAGCGGACATGTTCAAGGCGATGCTGTGGCAGGGCCAGGTCCTGTGGGGCATGATGGTCTACGACAGCCTCCGCGCGCTGGACTTCCTCCTGCAGGTTCCCGGTGTCGATGCGCAGCGCGTGGGGACCCTTGGCATGTCGATGGGCAGCACCATGGCGTGGTGGCTCGGCGCGCTCGACGAGCGCATCAAGGTCGTCGTCGACATCAACTGCCTGACCGATTTTCAGTCGCTGCTGAAGCGGAAGGCGCTGTCACTGCACGGCGTGTATTACTTCGTTCCCGACCTGCTGAACCACTTCACGACGGCGCAAATCAACGCACTCATCGCCCCGCGCGCTCACCTGGGTCTCGCCGGGTTGCGCGACAACCTGACGCCGGTGGAAGGGCTCGACGTCATCGACAACGAGCTCAAGCAGGTCTACGCGAAGGCGGGACATCCGGAACGCTGGAAGCTGCTGCGCTACGACGTGGCACACCAGGAAACGCCGGAAGGCCGCCGGGAGATCATCGCTTTCCTGCAGCAGTTCCTCTGAGCGCGCGAAACGCCAGGTCGGGGAAATCGGTAAAGATGCCATCGACACCGAGCGCCGCGAACTGCTTGAATTCGTCTTCCGGCCGCCCGCGATACCCAGCCGGGAGGAATTGGGGATCCGCGCGCAGCGTCCACACGTGCACCAGCAACCCGGCCGCATGCGCGCGGGCGACCAGGTCCGTCGGCTCCTGCAATGTTCCGTCGGCGTTCACCGGAATCACGAAACCCTTCGTCGTCGCGAGCACATCCGCGTACGTGGCAATCTCTTTCAGCCCCGCTGCATCGATCGATGCCGTGCGCCGTTCGTCGACGAGCTGCACCAGCCGCACCGCAGTCTTGCGTCGCAGCATCCGCAGGTTCCCAGGTTCGAACGACTGGATGAACACCGGCGCGTCGCGCCGGTTCCAGCCGTGCTTCTGCAGGGCTTCGAGCAGGCGATCCTCGAGCGGCAGGCCGATACCGCGGAAGTAGGTCGGATGCTTCGTTTCGGGATAGATGCCGACCGGCCGTCCAAGATCGCGCTCGAGCTGCTGCGCGAGCGCGATGACTTCGTCGAATGTCGGCACGGCGAACCTGCCATCGTAGGCGTGCGACCGGAAGGCCAGCCGCTCGCGAGCTCGCAGCGTTCGTATCTCGGCAAGCGTGAAGTCCTCGGTGAACCAGCCGCTGACCGTCTGCCCGTCCACCGTCTTCGTACTTCTGCGCTCGGGGAACTTCTCGGATGCATCCGTGGTTCCGCCAATCTCGTTCTCGTGTCGCGCAACGAGCACGCCGTCTTTCGTGGGAACGAGGTCCGGCTCGATGACGTCCGCTCCCATCTCGGCGGCGAGACGGTAACCCTCGAGCGTGTGCTCTGGACGATGGCCGCTCGCGCCGCGGTGGCCGACGATCAGCGGACGCGGCGAAGCGGCCTGCATGGCGGCAAGCATGAGCAATACGGCAAACGCGCGGGTCAACACAATGAGAATTCGATCATATGGCAGCTATGCTACGCTTCGCGCCTCCAAGAATGCCGTGACGGCAACGGGAGTAATGATGAAGCAGCCTCTTCTGGCGATTGTCTTTGCCGCCGGCGCCGCCTCTGCGCCGCTGACGCAGGGCCAGGTGCCGCCGCCACCCGCGGCGAGCCCCTCACCGAACCCGGACAGCCATTACCAGCTCGGGCCTGATTCCTTGCCACGCGACGGCGTTGCGAAGGGAGAGGTCCGGGGCCCGTACACACTGCCAAGCGACGCGTATCCCGGTACACAACACACCTACTGGGTTTACGTGCCGGCGCAGTACGACGCGGCAAGGCCGGCGAGCCTGATGATCTTCAACGACGGACAGGCGTTCAAGAACATGGATGGCGACGTGCGCGCCCCCAACGTGCTCGACAACCTGATCGATCGCCGCGAGATTCCGGTGATGCTCGCGGTGTTCATCAACCCGGGACGCGGCCCCGATCAGCCGGAGCCGACGCCGCAGGACTGGGGCGACCGCACGACCAACCGTCCCACCGAGTACAACTCGCTCGACGACAAATACGCGCGGGTCATCGTCGACGAGCTGCTGCCGGCACTGCGGAAGGACTACAACATCTCGAAGGATCCGGAGCAGCGTGGCATTGGCGGCGCGAGTTCCGGCGCCATTGCGGCGTTCACTGTGGCGTGGGAGCGCCCCAACGAGTTCCGCAAGGTCCTCAGTATCGTGGGCAGCTTCGTGAATCTGCGTGGCGGCGATGCGTACTCGGGAATCGTGCGGAAGAGCGAGAAGAAGCCGCTTCGGATCTTCCTGCAGGACGGACGCAACGACAATCGCGGCCGCGGCCGCGATGAATCGTCTCCCTACGACGAACGGCGCGATTGGTTCCTGCAGAACGTCCGGCTGAAAGACGCGCTGACCGAGAAGGGCTACGACGTGAATTACGCCTGGGGCATCGGACGCCACGGACAGAAGCAGGGAGGCGCGATCCTGCCCGACATGATGCGGTGGCTGTGGCGTGATCAGGCGGTCTCGACCGATCCCACCGACATGGTGGAGCGGTCGTTCAATACCCCGAGGGAAAGGAAATGAACAGGCTGGCAGTCGCGATTCTCACCGCGATCGGTCTGTTCGCGCAGCCGCCGGTGCGCCAGCCGCTGCCGGTGCCGGACCTCCCCGGGTATCGGACGCTGAAGGCAGACTTCCACCTGCACACCGTGTTCTCGGACGGCAACGTCTGGCCGACGGTGCACCTGCAGGACGCGTGGCGCGACGGCCTCGACGTCATCGCGTTCACCGAGCACGCCGAGTATCATCCGCACGCCTCGGATGTGAACGAGGACATCGGCCGGTCGTTCGCCATCGCGAAGCCGCTCGCCGATCAGCTCGGCCTCATCCTGGTGCCGGGGATCGAGATCACGAAGCCCGACCCGCCAAAGGCGCCGCTCGTCCTGCCGGAGGGCTCGGCCCACTTCAACGCGCTGTTCGTGACGGACTGGAAGACCCTGAACGTGCCGGACGATCTGATGGAGGCGCTGCGCCGCGCGAAGGCTCAGAACGCGTTCGTCTTCTGGAACCATCCCCGTTTCCGCGTATCGCGGGCCGAGTGGTTCCCGCGCATCGCCCGCGCCTTCGAAGCCGGCCTGTTCAATGGAATGGAGCTCGTGAACGGGCCGGACTTCTACGACGAGTCGTATGCCTGGATCGACGAGCACCGGCTGACGATTCTGGCGGACAGCGATGCGCACGATCCGGTGCCGCCGCGCATAGCGACCTGGCACCGCCCGATCACGCTGCTCTTTGCCAGGACCGCCGACCTCGACGGTGTGCGAGATGCCCTCGTATCGCGTCGCACCGCCGCGTGGCTTGGCGATGATGTCTGGGGCGCAGAGGAGCAGCTGCGCGGGTTGTGGAGTGCCGCTGTATCGCTGGACTCGCAGACACTGAACCGGAAGGGCGGGCTCGTGCTGCGCGCCCGCAACACGTCCGCGATCCCGATGCGGATCACGGTGCGCCAGGCGCCAGCGTGGCTCGTGCTCACCCCGCCGCTGCAGTTGAACGCGGAGAGCGCGACGATCGTCCGGCCGCAATTGACGGGAGACGCTCCCGCCGGCGATCAGCGCATCGAGCTGACGCTCGAAATCACGAACCTCCACATCGGTCCGGGAAAGAATCTGATCGTGAAGGTGCCGCTGGTGATTCGGTAGGGCTTCAAGGCTTCAAGGCTTCAAGGCTTCAAGGCTTCAAGACTTCAAGGCTTCAAGGCTTCGGGGCTTCAAGGAGCCATGAAGCCCTGAAGCCCCCACGATCTACCGCCGCAAGACGACGCCGACCGACGCGGTCATGTAGCGGAGTTGACAGGGCCCGATGCACGCCTGGCTGTCGGGCGAGGTCAGGTTGTTGTAATACCGCAGGTCGAACCGCACGCCCGTGCGCTTCGAGAAGAACCCGATCGCTCCGCCGCCGAGGTTGTAGCCCACCATATTGATCTGCGTCGGAAGCAATTTAGCGACCTCGGTCCTGGAAGCATTCAGCAGGCCGAACCCGCCGGAGACGAACGGTCGCAGGGAATACTCGGTCCAGCGGCGAGGCGCCGTGACCATGAGGTTACCCATCACTCCCAGCGAGCGGCTGTTCTTGATGAGATCCTGGTCGCCCGTTTGAAAGAATCCGGGCGTCCACACAATCAGCCCCTCGACGCCGAGGATGCCGCTGCCGAGGAGCGTCACCGACCCGCCAAGATTGCGATGGTGCTTGTCGGTCGCCGCCTCGAGGTCAGCGATGGTGGTCCGGCCGAGAAATGTTTCGCCGATCATCGGCGTGAAGTGCCATTCGGCCGCCGCTGCCCGTGGCAGTGCCAGGGCCAGCACGCACATGGTCAACGCACGGATCATGCGTGGCGCAATCAGCTTATGAGTCTCAGAAAGACAGTGGCGAATATGGAGTCCGTCACGTCGCCCGACTCGAGCTTGAAGGGAGAGCTCAAACGATCGCAGTTGGCGAGAAGGATGTAGGTCAGCTTGCGCGCGGGTAGCTTGATCACGAGCGACGAATAGGCGTTTGGCACGACACCGAAGTGCCAGACCACCTTTTCACCGCGATAACTCTGGACGAACCAGCCCAGGCCCGTGGGCGTCGCGCCTCCCTGAGGCGTCCACGCAAGATCGCGAGTCTCCGTCCGGATCAGCAGCTCGGAATCGAGCGCCGCGTCGAACTTGGCAAGGTCGCGTACCGTCGAGACGAGTCCTCCCGCCGCATGCATCGGGGTCGCCTGCAGCTCGGTCCGATCCGATCGGCCGCGACTATCCACTTTGTACGGAACAGCAAGCCTGTCGAGCACTCGGCGGTAGCGATCGTAATCTCCGTTGTCGAACCATTGGTCAGCGGCCTCCTCGCCCTCGGGCCGCCGCATGTCGAGGCCGGGCACGGAGTCGAACATCGCCAGAAACTCCAGCACGTGCGCGCTTGCCACCTTTCGGTACGGATTGTCCCCGCAGAATTCGACGACGCGGGTGAGCGCCGCGTAGAGACCGGGCGCGTAGGTGAATGGTGCGTCCGCGGTGGCGCGGAAGGTATGGCTCAGCAACTGACGCGCGGTCGCGCCCCCAGGCTCTCCCTGGACACCGTACTTGGCGACAGGTTCGTCGAGCTCGATCTTGCGCTGTTCCACGCATTGGAGGACCAGCACGGCGCCCAGCGTCGCGCTCAGATCACCCACCGCATACGGTGTGTCGGCCGTGGCGCGGATTCGCGACGCCACGTTCGAGAAGCCGTAGCCGCGCTCCCAGATAATCGTGCCGTCGTGCACGATCGCCGCGGACATGCCGGGAATTCCCGCCTGCTGGGTCAGCGATGTCAGGTACGCGTCGAGGACGGGAATGCCGCCGAGCGGCGCATAGATCGGCGGCTGCTGTGCCGCGACAGCCACCGTCAGCGCCGTGACCGCGCACAGGAGAACCAGGGGCTTCCGCATGTCAGCGCACCAGCGTGAACTTCGCGAGCCCCACCACGTCGTCCGCCTGCCACGGCCAGATGAACGACATGTTGCGCGGGGTCGTGTGCGCGCGCACGCGAATGTAGTATTCGGCGTTGTTCTCGAGGGAGACGCTGCGGAAGAGCGGCAGCCGCTCGAATTGGCTGGTCAGCCAGGCCCAGGCCGCGTCCTCGCGGTCGACCGTGTCGGCGCGATCGCTCCTGCCGTCCACCATCCGCCCCACCGAATACTTGCGGGTGAGGTTGTCGTAGCGCACCGTAGCGGTCACGGCCGCCGAGGCAATGGTGCGGTCGAACCAGGCGGCGGAACTGCGGCGCAAGTCGACTTTGTAGACGACGCTTATGGTCAGCCCGCTGTGAATCGCGGAACGGATTTCCTCTGTTGGCTCTTGCGCCAGCTTGAACGAAACCAGGATATGGCCGTCGCGTTCGAGCGGCGCGACCTGCAGACTCTGGTCTGCCTGGCCGGCGAGCGAGGCGACGGTAAAAAGCAGCAGCGTGACGTGAGGCAGCATCTTGTCCGTTGGGGCGGAGCGTCCCAATAATACGACGAAATCCGCTGGCGCCGAAGCAAGCGTGATATGAAGGACCGGATGGCCCTGCGCTTGCGGCCTGCCTGGTTCGTGGCGATCGTCCTCGCGTCAGCCGCCCTTTTGGTCGGCCGTGACGCAGCCGCCCATGCGAAGCTGCGCTCCATATCGCCCTATGACGGGGCGCAACTCGATCGGACACCGTCAGAGATCAAGCTGACGTTCACCGAACCGGTCGAGGTGACGTTGTCGTCGGTCAAAATCGTCGATCCGGGCGGCAGCGACCTTCAGATCATGCACGGACGACCCGTCGCCGGTGATCGGCGCTCGTGCGTCGTGCCGCTGGCCCCGCTCGAACCCGGAGCCTATGTCATCGAGTGGCGGGTCGTTTCGGCCGACGGACATGCGATGACCGGCACGTCCAGGTTCACGATCCGCGGCGGCCAACCGCAGCCGTCCGCCGTTGCGCCGGCCGCGCCGACGCTCCCATCGTCACCTCCTGCCCCGCGTGCGTCGCGGCGTGAAATGGCGGCAAGGTGGCTCTTCATTACCGGCGTGGCGGGATTGCTTGGTGCCGCAGCCGCATCGGCCGGCGGCTTCGGGGGCCAGGGAGAAATCGCCGCGGGCGGCTGGATCCTCGCGGTCCTCGGCACCGCGGCGCTCGCCGACGCGCAACGCCGCACGGCAGGGACGGGTTTCGGAGAGCTGCTGAAAACGTCCATTGGACACTCGCTCGTCGCGCGCGCGGCGCCGCTCCTGCTGGCCGGTCTCCTGCTGCTCACACCACGCAGCTCCGCGCTGCGGCGGCCATCGACAGTGCTGATCATCGGGCTGGCGTTGGCCGCAATGGGGTTCCACGCCGCCGCAGGCCACGCCGCGGCGGTTGAACGCTTCGGCTTTGCCGCGATCGGGCTGCAATGGCTGCACTTTGCCGCGGCTGGTGTCTGGCTCGGCGGTCTCGCGGCGCTGCTCGCCGCCACGCGCGGTGCACCGGACGTCGAGAAGACCGCGGCCGTCCAGCGTTATTCCACGCTCGCCGGAGTCGCAATCGTGGTCGTCGGAATCACCGGAGTTCTGCGGACCGCTCAGGAATTGGCGTCGTGGAACCAGCTGGTGTCGAGCGATTACGGCCAGGCGGCGCTTGCCAAGGCTGCACTGCTCATCGCGATCGGCGCGCTCGGCGCGCTCAACCGGTGGCACAGCGTGCCGGCGGCAGCGACGAGCCTGCGTCCGCTCCGACGGTTTGCGCTAATCGAACTGGCCCTGATGATCGTCGTCCTCGGGGTTGCCGCGATCCTTGCGACGTTATCGCCGCCAGAGTAACTTCTACCGGATGAAATCAGTGATCTCCCCTCGTCAATCCCTAATCGAG
Organism: Acidobacteriota bacterium; assembly: GCA_046731735.1. GTDB lineage: Bacteria > Acidobacteriota > Vicinamibacteria > Vicinamibacterales > 2-12-FULL-66-21 > JALZOC01. The sequence continues at coordinate 807 of JBKPLP010000057.1, read as the reverse complement.
CATCTGCAATGCTCGAATCCTGCCAGCAAACGGGAGAACCGTATGAATCGATCACAAGTGCTCGCATGGTCGCTGTTCGTGCTGACGCTGGCACCCGTGCCGGCATCGGCCCAAGCCCAGGCCCCCGCCCAGCCCCAGGAGACGAAGCCATTTCAGCCGACCGTGGGACAGGCGGGAAAAGACGTCATCTGGGTGCCCACGCCGCAGGAGCTCGTCGACAAGATGATGGAGCTGGCGAAGGTGACCCCGTCCGACATCGTCGTCGATCTCGGGTCGGGAGACGGACGCACCGTCATCACCGCAGCAAAGATCGGCGCCAACGCGCGCGGCATCGAATACGACCCGAACATGGTGGAGCTGTCGAAGCAGCATGCCGCCGCCGCCGGTGTCGCCCAGCGCGCGCAGTTCATGAAGGCGGACATCTTCGAGAGCGACTTCTCGAACGCTACTGTGGTGACGATGTTTCTGCTGCCGAGCCTGAACATGCGGCTGCGGCCGAAGCTTCTCGACATGCGGCCGGGCACACGCATCGTGTCGAACTCGTTCACGATGGAGGACTGGCAGCCGGACCGCACCGAGACGGTCGCGAACTGCTCGCAGTGGTGCACCGCGCATCTCTGGATCGTGCCGGCGAAAGTGGCGGGCACGTGGCGCCTGCCGCAAGGCGAGCTGCAGCTCACGCAGGAATTCCAGCAGGTCACGGGCACGATCAGCAACGGCAGCCCGGCACAGCCGATCGTGAACGGCAAACTTCAGGGAGAGCTGTTCACCTTCGTTGCCGGAGGCACGGAGTACAGCGGCCGCGTG